>CP073744.1:2577500-2930128 GCA_024397955.1 bacterium SCSIO 12696 | reverse complement strand
TTGGTCGGATTTCGCGGCCATACTGATGCCTGTTAACGCCAGCGAAAACGGGTGCTATCGCCGACGCTGGACAGATCCACAAGAGGTTCCAGGCGTTTGCTGCGGTTGAGAATTTTCAACAGCCCAGATGCTCCGCCATCAATGGTAAGGCGCAAATCCAAATGGTCGCCCACAGCAGAGGCCACTCGCACTGAGCGCACCATTTGCAGCTCAGACAGCCACTTAATAGCAGCCTGGTAATCATCAAAACTGTCGACATTTTCCAGCAACAGAGCAAATTCTTCCGCGGTGTGCTGGCGAATAAAGGTAGCTCCTGCCGCCACCCGATCGACTGCGATATTCAGTCCTTTTTCAATCAAGTCATCCAGATTCGCCGCATTGATGTTTTCCAGGCCACTGTGGGCGCCCGCCTCCACCTGCACGGTGCCGCGAAACTGGCCACCGCTGGTTTGATAAAAGCGCAACACTGCCCACTGCTGAACTTTATAACGCCTTGCCGCAGCCACCAGAGCGCTGCGATTAAAGGCCCAGGCATCACGGGCAGACAGGGTTAAATGATCTTCCAGATCCAACAATGGCTTTTGCAGCGGTTGACCGCGACGGGCGGCGCATTGCTGCAGCTGATTGTACGCTTCTGGCATGGAGTCCGGGGAAACATGGCTGCGCCCCTCCCCCGCCTGATCCACCACCAGCCACACCAGCAAATCCGGGCGATCCGCTGGCCAAATGGGGCGCCCGCTTCTGGCCAATAATTGATCCACCATGGCCGGGGAGTAAATCACTTCCGCCACGGTCTGGCGGCTACCATCGTCGTTGGTTCGGGTCAGGTAGCTGAATTCGCTGACGTAGCTGCGCGGCTTTTTCAGCGCTGCGGCCACCTGTGGGTGGCTGGGGGTTTTTGAATTGCCGCTGACTTTCACCAGCACTGTTTCCAAGCCCTGTCGCTCAGCCCGCTGGCGCTCTTTATCACTCTTACTTTGAACCGCAATCTCGGCGCGGTAGAGCTCGTCTAAGGGAATTGCCCATGCCCCACTTGAAAGGGCAAAAACAAAAAATAATATTGGTGAAGCAAATAACGGGCGCAAGCGATAGCGGGAGTACATTAACTGGATTTCTCTGTAGACCTAATTTGAGAGAGCAAGATAACTATATTGCAATATTGCAATATTGCAATATTGCAGGCGCACTCATCCAGGATTCAAAGTAGAGATTTCGATGGTGCCCAAGCACCGAACTGGATAAAATACGCGCCTTTCAATTTTAATCTTCGTCGCGGTTACCCCTACATGACCACTGAACAACAAAATACCCCTCTCAGTTACAAAGACGCCGGTGTGGATATCGACGCAGGCAACGCCCTGGTTGAGCGCATCAAGCATGTGGCCAAACGCACTCGCCGCCCGGAAGTAATGGCTGGCCTCGGCGGCTTTGGCGCCCTGTGCGAACTGCCCACCGGTTATCGCGAGCCGGTGCTGGTATCTGGCACCGACGGCGTGGGCACCAAGCTGCGCCTGGCCATGGACTGTGGTGTGCACGATTCTATCGGTATCGACCTGGTTGCCATGTGTGTCAACGACCTAGTGGTCTGTGGCGCAGAGCCGCTGTTTTTTCTCGATTATTACGCCACCGGAAAACTCAATGTGGATACCGCCGCCGCGGTGGTAGAAGGCATTGGCAAAGGCTGCGAGCTAGCGGGTTGCGCCCTGGTCGGCGGTGAAACCGCTGAAATGCCCGGTATGTACGAAGGTGAAGACTACGACCTGGCGGGCTTCTGTACCGGTGTAGTGGAAAAGTCACAAATCATTGATGGCAGCTCTGTGCACGTGGGCGACAAGCTGATTGGCCTGGCTTCCACTGGCCCTCATTCCAACGGCTATTCCCTGGTTCGCAAAATCATCGAAGTCTCCGGTGCCGACGTGAATACTGAGCAACTGGGCGACCAGCCATTGATAGACGCACTGATGGCGCCAACCCGTATCTACGTAAAACCCCTGTTGCGCTTGGTGCGCGACAGCCAGGTGCACGCTTTGTCGCACATCACGGGTGGCGGCCTGTTGGAGAATATTCCCCGAGTACTGCCAGACAACGCCAAGGCCGTGATCGATACCAGCAGCTGGCAACGCCCGGCCGTGTTTGACTGGCTGCAAGAAAAGGGCAACGTTAGCGAACGGGAAATGCACCGTACCTTTAACTGTGGCATTGGCATGGTGGTTTGTGTGCCCGCCAGCGCCGTTGACGACGTATTTGACATACTCCGTGCCAGCAACGAAGAAGCCTACCTGATTGGCGAAATTGCCCACGCCAGCGCCGGTGAAGAGCAGGTGGAACTGGTAGGACTGGAAGAGTGACCCAACCTCTGCCGAAACTGGCGGTGCTGATTTCTGGCAGCGGCAGTAACCTGCAGGCGTTTATCGATAGCGCTGCGGATGGTTCATTGGGCGGTGAGGTGGCGGTTGTGGTGAGCAACCGCCCCGATGTTTTCGGCCTTGAAAGAGCACAGCAGGCAGGCATCGCCACAGAGGTAGTGGACCACACAACCTACGACAGCCGTGAAGCCTTTGATAAAGCACTGGCCCAGTGCATCGACAAATACCAGCCGAACATTGTGATTCTGGCGGGTTTTATGCGTATCTTGACCCCGGAGTTTATCCGCCATTATCACGGCAAAATGCTCAATATCCACCCGTCCTTATTGCCTAAATACCCCGGCCTGCACACTCACCAGCGAGCTATTGACGCTGGCGACAGCGAAGCGGGTGCTACCGTTCACTTTGTCACCGAAGAACTGGATGGTGGCCCCCCAATACTCCAGGCCCGGGTTGCTATAGAAGCCGGCGACACCAGCGACCAGCTGGCTCAGAAGGTGTTGCATTACGAGCACAAGATATACCCCATGGCCGCCAGTTGGCTGTGTAACGGTCGCCTGAGTATGGACGGCAATCGCGCTGTTCTTGATGGCGAGCCCCTACCCACTTCAGGTAAAGCGTTCAACTAAACAGGCCGGGGAACGTTACCTGTTAGCGCTGACATTCAAGGCTTATTGAAGACAACAGGTGAAGCAAGGAACATGAAGCAAACCGTTACCACCCTGGCGCTATGGCTACTGCTGAGCTCAACCCTGTTTGCAGAACAGCAACCCGCCACAAATTTAGCACCAGAAGCACCGGCCATTACCCCGTTTACCGCCACCTACGGTGCCAAGTACAAGGGCATGAAACTCAAGGCCGTGCGCACTCTGGAGCCCACGGAAAACGGCCATTACCGCATCAACAGCAAAGCCAGCCACGTTTTTTTTGGCAGCATTAAAGAAAGCAGTGAATTCACTCTTCATGAGGGCCGGATTCGACCACTGGACTACCGCATGTCCCGGCGCATCCTCGGCATCGGCAAAAAGGAGAGTGCGACGTTTAACTGGCAACAGCAGCTCGCCACCAGTACCTACAAAAGTAAATCCACAGAATTATCGCTAACCGGGACAGAGCTGGACTGGCTCGGCTACCAAGTGCAGATATCCCGGGATTTACAGGCTGGTGCAGATGAGCTGCACTATCAAATTGTGCGCCGAGGCGAAATAAAAGCCTATTCTTTCAAGGTCGTTGGCGAAGAAACCATCGACACCCCCGCAGGTGCGATCAATACCGTCAAGCTGGAACGCATCAACGACCCCAACAAACGTCAAACCACGTTTTGGATGGCCCCGGAGTACGACTATCTACTGGTTAAATTTCACCGGGTAGAAAACGACGGCGACGAATACGCCCTATCGCTGCGCTCGGTAAAAATGGCAGAAACAACGGAGTAACTTTCATTTTTTCTGCACTCTGTTGGCTTATGATGGCATTCACGCCAACAGCCACTCATCAATAACCCGGAGACATTGAATGAACCTGCCACCGGATGAACGCAACGACTCTTCTTACTATTACCCCTCAGAAAAAAAGCGCAACCGGGGCACCCAAGCGTTACTGCTGGCCATTGCCATTGGGGTTTTGGCCGTGGGCAGTTGGTGGGCCACTCGCGAACCTGCACCTCAGCAAGAGCCCGTTGCCGTAGCGCCAGAAACAATGATCGACCAACCGATAGTGGAAACCCCTACCGAGCTGGTTGAACCGGAACCAGAAGTTGCCCCGCAGCCCATTGTCGAAACACCTGTTGAACCAACCCCTGAAGTAGAGCCGGTGGTACTTCCCAATCTCGACAACAGCGACAGCTTTGTTCGCGAAGCCATTACCCAGTTAAATGCCAGTGCTGCTGGCAATTGGTTAAAAACCGACAATTTGGTGCGCCGCGCCACTGCCATCACCGACGGTGTCAGCCGCGGCCAGTTGCTGCAAAAATTCCTGCCCATCAACCCGCCCAAGGGCGACTTCCTGGTGGATAAGCAAGGGCAAATATTGTCGGTATCTCCAAAAAATTATCAGCGCTACAACCAGTTGATTGACAACCTGGTGGAGGTGGAACCGGAAAAAATGGCGCAAACCCTGCAACTGCTGCAACCGCTTATGGAGCAGGCTTTTGGTGAGCAAGGCTATCCGGACAGAACCTTCCGAGGTGCGCTGGTAGAGGCCATCGACCAAATACTGGCCACGCCTGCCTTTGAACAGCCACCGGAGCTGGTGCTGGAATCGGTCAACTACAGTTTTAAAGACCCTCAACTGGAAGCACTGAGCCAGGTACAGAAGCAGCTGATACGCAGTGGACCAGACAATACGCGCAAATTACAGGCCTACTTACAGCAGCTGAAAGATCAGCTTCAATAACGTTGGCTTTATTGCGGGCATGTATTATCCATTGATAAAAAGTGCCCATATTGGCTTCGCGATCGTCAGTATTGGCTTTTTTCTGGTACGCGCCGGGTGGGCATGGAAAAAACCGGCGTTACTGCAGCAGCGCTGGGTTAAAGTCGCCCCTCATATCAACGACACTCTGCTATTGGCCTGTGCCATATATCTGGCAGCGACCATTCAACAGTACCCGTTGGTGCACGGCTGGCTGACAGCCAAAGTGATTGGGCTACTGGCTTATATCGGCTTTGGCGCCCTTGCCATTAAACGTGGAAGACCTTGGGCAGCCATAGCCGCCACACTGTGTTTTGGCTACATCGTTTGTGTGGCGCGCAGCCATCAGCCGTGGCCTTTTTAAAGGCTCACTAACAGCGACCTTAGAGTCCCTAATATCCCGCCGCCTGACCGTCTTTGCGGGATTCTGAAGCGCCGTAATAAACACCATTGCTTTCGTCATAGCGAATCGCCTGATAACCGCCATAACCACCACGGTCGTAGACAATTTTGTGGCCTTTTTCCATCAAGGCCCGGATGGTTTGGTAGGGTACACCGGACTCCAGTGCTACCTCGCCACCACTGGTTAAATAGGCCTTGGTGCTTTCAGTCGGCTCTGTAGAGCCAAAGTGCTGCCAGCGAGCTGCGTCCCCTGCCTCCTGCAGATTCATACCAAAATCGATCATATTCACCAACACTTGTACATGGCCTTGCGGCTGCATGCCACCTCCCATCAAACCAAAGCTGATAACCGGCTTGCCATTGCGAGTAACAAAGGCGGGAATAATGGTATGGAATGGGCGCTTACCTGGCTCATAGGCGTTGGCGTGTTCCGGATCCATGGAAAACAGCTGGCCGCGATCCTGAAAACCAAACCCCAGTCCCGGTACCACTACACCGGAGCCCATACCGCGATAATTGCTCTGAATCAGCGACACCATGTTGCCTTGGGCATCTGCGGTAGCGAGGTAAATAGTATCGCCTTGATAGAGGTTAGGATTGCCCGCATCCACCCGTTTGGCGGCCCGTTCGCCAATAAGTTGTCGGCGCTCTGCGGCGTAGGCCTTGGAGAGCAACCCCTTCAGGGGCAAGTCATTAAAATCGGTATCGGCGTAAAACTTGGCGCGATCTTCAAACGCCAGTTTTTTGGCCTCAATCATCAAGTGCAACAGTTCTGGGCTGTTGTGGCCCATAGCCGACAAATCGTAGCTCTCCAGAATATTCAGCATTTGCAGCGCCGCGATACCCTGGCCATTGGGAGGCAGTTCCCAGACATCGTAGCCCCGGTAATTGACGCTCATAGGCTGCACCCAGTCCGAGCGGTGTTTTTGCAAATCCACTTTGCGCAAGTAGCCACCATTGTCGCGCATAAAGCGGTGAATTTTGTCGGCTATTTCGCCACTATAAAATGCGTCCCTGCCCTGCTTTGCCAGCAGCCTGTAGGTATTTGCCAAATCCGGGTTACGAAACAGTTGGCCGGTTTTCGGAGCGCTGCCGTCAATGGTAAAAGTCTGTTTAAACGCGCCGGGCTGATCCTGCAGGCGGGGCACACTCAGTTGCCAATAGTGGGCAATCAGTTCACTCACTGGGAACCCTTGCTCCGCGTAATCAATAGCTGGCTGAAGAATTTCAGACATGGGCAGGCCGCCCAACTTGTCGTGCAACTGAAACCAGCCATCTACGGCCCCGGGCACGGATATGGGCAGCATTCCATAAGGGGGTAAGTCGCTACGGCCAAGCTGCTTTAGTTCAGATTGCAGCTGTTGATAGCTCAAACCCAGTGGAGAGCGGCCACTGGCATTTAGCCCATAGAGTTTCTTGTCTTTCGCCGACCACACAATGGCGTACAGATCGCCGCCAATGCCACAACCTGTAGGCTCCATTAAGCCAAGCGCTGCATTAGCGGCAATGGCGGCATCGATGGCATTACCGCCCTGTTTGAGAATATCCAGCCCCACCTGAGTCGCCAACGGCTGACTGGTAGCTACTATACCCTGACGGGCGATTACCTCGGAGCGGGTAGTGCCCGCCACACCTGTCACTCGATCTGGACCTGCCATAGCGAACCCTCCTGCAACTAAAAAGACCAAACAAACCAGTGCTGTTGTTTTTACTGTTGCCATAATTTCGCCCTACTGGATAAATTAAATTCTATTAACAACTCTACAATGAGTGCTGGGTTAATAGTGTAGACAAAGTATAGGCACCGCGCGGAGATAAACAAAAACGGCCAGCAAATGCTGGCCGTTTAAGAAGAACAGATACGATCCTTTAGAACAACGGCGGCAGTGGTTGACCGTTGAGTGTGGCCGCGCCGTCTTTCATGGAAAATTGCACTCGATAACCGGTTTCAGTTTTTTCCATCATCGCCTGTTGCCCACCCAGAAAGGCACCAAATTGCTGCATCAGACCATCACTGACTTCCAGGTTTAGCCCCGCCACCAATTTTTGCAGCAGTGGCTGGGGGTTCGCCGTCACAGTAGCCATGTCCAAGCCGTCCGCATGAACTTCAATGCGGGCGTTGGCGGTTAGAGGCTCGCCATTGAGTTTTAAACTGAGGTCAGGAATCGCAAATACCGGGGACTGTTGCAAAATTTCCGGTGCCAGGGCCATCCCGCCCATGGCCATTTGCATCTGAGCCAACTCGGGGTCTGCCATACTGGCCATGGCATTTTGGTACATTTCCATAAATTGATCGATGGCTTTCACACTAAAGCGTTCAATCAGAAAGTCGAAATTAAACCCTTCCAACTGCATGCCTTGGGCATTCACTTTGTCCAGGGCCACATTCATTTTTACAGTGACGGTTTCATCGCTGTCGTAATCAGCATCAGAGACAATCACTAGGTTTTGCAGCAGCATTATTGGCTCACTGCTGGTGTCTTTGCCTGGATAAACGCGAACACCGGGCATGGTCATATTCTGCTCACCCAGCTGCAGTGCCCAGTTCACCAACTCCAGGTCGTAATCAAAGGTCATGGCATCGAATACCATGGTGCTGTTAGCACTCACAACACGGGTTTCAGCCAGTGCACCTTGCCCGGTCAGCATACGGGATTTGAGGTCATAATCGCCGGCAACCTCAAAGCCACCAAACACAAACTCGCTATTGTCATCGGCCACGTCAAATGCCGGAACCGCCACCACATAGCTGCTCACACCCAGCAGGTTGGTCACCTGCTCGTAGGTCATCAAGGTGTCCAGGCCCGCCAACTCACGAAACTCCGTGAGTGCAGGTGTGTTGTCTTCATTGAGCGTACCGGTGGCTGCAACCAGACCAACGCCAGTTGTGTCCCTCAGCAACAAGGGGCCATGGACAATGTCTATGTCCATCAGAAAACCGAGATCCCCTACTTCTTCCATACCGGGGTTATTGGCCAGAGCCGTTTCATCGATACCCACATGCATTTGGGTAGTCGCACTGAACCAGCCTTTTTGGTAATTCACCAGTTCTGCCTGATAACCCGGCATTTCGTTAATCAGCGCTACCTGTTGTTCCAGCCCTTGGCGAGCCAGCTTGGCGGTGAAGAAAGGCCCCCCAAGAACCGCTATAACCACCAATATCACAACAATGGTCAGTACTTTTTTCATCAATCCTTTTCCTTACACTTTGATTTTTTTATTTTCCAGACAGCAATTCGATTTGATAGCCGTCCGGATCTTCAACAAATGCTAGCACGGTGGTTCCATGCTTCATGGGCCCTGCGTCACGAATAACGTTGCCCCCTTTGGCACGGATCTGCTCACAGGCATCGTAAACATCGGCCACCTCTATGGCTAGGTGGCCAAAGCCATTACCCAGTTGATAGCTGTCGGTATCCCAATTGTGGGTCAATTCCAACGCTGTGTGTTCAGACTCCGGGCCATAGCCGAGAAACGCCAAAGTAAAGCGACCATCCGGGTAATCTTTACGGCGCAGCAATGTCATGCCCAAAACATCCACGTAGAACTCGATGGACTTGTCCAGGTCGCCAACTCTGAGCATGGTGTGTAGTAAGCGCATAATCCCCTCGTTCAGATACAAAAAAGCCGGGCTTATGCCCGGCTTCGACTTTGTGGCAGTCGCCGATATTATGCCAACCATGGGCAATCGGCAATGCCAGTGATTAACGTTCGATCACTGAGTGAGCCGTTAATCAATGAAAACGGGCATCGCACCCATTTCCCAGAGAATGACTGTGGCACCCAGAATAATCACTGCCAGTACCAGCACCATCATCATTACCGCACTGGCATACAGGAAGCCGCGTTCTTGAGGCACATGCAGCAGCAGGGGAATGGCGATATAAAGCTGGTAGATCATGTAGCTACAGGCAGCGGTAGCAATGATGATGTCCAACCAGAAGATAGGGTAGAAACTAAAGGCACCGGCAATAAATACCGGGGTCATGGCATAGCCCACCAATACAAAATCTTTGATTCTGAAAGAGTCACCGCGGTAGGTGCGCGACATCCAGTGAATAATGTAACCAACCGCCAGAACCGAGCCCACAATCACGGCGTAAAACAGCACGGTAAGCGGCAATGCACTGGCCTCGGTAATCCGGTACACCTTATCGCCGATAATAGACCAGCCTACTTGGGTAGTCCCCCAATAAAAACCCACAGCGGGAATCAGTGCCATCACAATAAAGTACGGCAGCTGACGCTTGAGGGCTTCATCAGAAAGATGAGCAATTTTTTTCCATTCCTGGCGTGGGTTAAACAATAGCCCTGGAATATGGTTGAACATAACTTACTCCCAACACACTCAGTAGTTTATGGGTGCTATCACACCCCCCGTGCAGGCACATTTCAAAACGCAATTATTTGAAATATGCCCTTATGATAGTTGTTATAGAGAATTAAATCCGGCTTTTACCGTAAAAACCGTGTATTCCCCTACCTACAATGCGGTAATTATCCACCGGGAGTGAACAAGAGCCTTTGACCAAAGTCAACTGCACGCCGGTGAACTGTCATCACAGTTAATGCCAGGGTTCGCAGTGCAACTCTCCCGTGCCGTGATGCCCTGTTATTATATGGCCTGCGCCGGTCCAAAACACCCAAATCGCAAAACCGATTAATAGCAGTGCCATAACGGTACGCAATGTGCGATTTTGCAGCCAGGCTCGCAACTGATCCGAGAAAATACCACCGGCCAGCATGGCCGGTATGGTACATAAGCCAAATATCGCCATTCCCAGTGCCGACGCCGCCGGGTTGCCAGCAGTAGCCGCCAGCGCCAGAGCGCTGTACACCAAGCCACAGGGCAACCAGCCCCATACGGCGCCCAGCAGCAATGCTCTGCCCGGCGTACGCACAGGCATCAGGCGTCGCCCCAAAGGTTGCAGCAAACGCCAAAACACTGCCCCCATTTTTTCCAACCGTACCAAGCCCCGCCACCAATCTGCCAGATACAGTGCCATCATCACCAACAGCAATGCCGCCAATGTGCGCAAGGCCACCATCATGTCGCCGTGCAGCTGACGGCTGAGTAAGCCCAGAAAGCCCACCAGTGCACCGGCGATGCTGTAGCTGATAACTCGCCCCAGGTTGTACGCCAGCAATACCGGCAAGCGCTGCCCCAGAGAAGAGCGCTCTGGATCCACTGCAAACCCCAGTGCTGCGGCAATACCACCGCACATGCCGATACAGTGGACTCCGCTGGACAGTCCCATGGCCAACAAACCCGCAAGGATAGAAGCTTCAATCATTTGGGCTCACTGTCAGAGGGAGTGTCGTCGTCATCAAACAGAATGCGTTCGCCTTCCCCGTCCAAATCATCGTATTGGCCACTTTTAACCGCCCAGAAATAAACGCCAATGCCGATCAGCAGCAAAAGGACGGAAACAGGAATCAGCAAGTACAGACTTTCCATAACGGTTACCTCAACGCTTACCCGTGGCGGGACAGCCGCAGCGCATTAAGCACCACCACCAGTGAACTGGCAGACATACCAATGGCTGCCGCCCAAGGTGGCACCAAGCCCATGGCCGCCAGCGGTAATGCGAGCAGATTATACGCCAGTGCCCAGCACAAGTTTTGGCGAATCACTCGGTGGGTAAGGCGAGCGTACTGCAACGCTCTCGGCAAAGTCGCAATTTGCCCAGACATCAGTACAGTATCGGCGTGAATGCGCGTGATATCAGCGGCATCGCCCATGGCAACCGATACATCGGCGCCACTGAGAACAGGCACATCGTTAATGCCATCACCCACCATCAGTACCGTTTCACCCGTGTCTTGAAGCCGCTGCACATGAGCCAATTTATCTTCCGGGGAAATACCACCCTGCCAGTGACTGATACCCAAGTGCCCAGCCAGTGCCGCCACCGCCACCGGGCGATCACCGCTGAGTAATTCCACCTGTAAACCAGCATCTTGTAACTGATTCACTGCCTGGCCTGCGTCGCTACGCAGCTGATCTCGCAACAATATCCAACCAATGATTCTGGATTCGCTGGCCAGCAACAGCCAGACTTCACTACCACCGGGGGCGCGTGGCAATTCATCGCTGCGGCCAAACAACTCGGTAATGTATTGCTCGCGGCCAATGGCGTAGCGTACGCCATCAATAATACCGCTCACTCCGGCACCCACCCGGTTATCAATAGCCGTTGCCAGCAGGCCGCCATCACAATCGTCAAAAGCGCGGGCAATGGGGTGACGAGAACCCGCTTCCAGGGCAGCGGCAATGGCCAGAATTTTTTGCTCGGGCGCTCCACTGCGAGACACCACTTCTACAACACTCATTTGGCCGGTGGTGAGTGTCCCGGTTTTATCGAACACTACCCTGCCAGCCTTTAACAGTGCATCCATAACATGGCCGCGACTCACCAACAAACCCAGGCGACGCATACCGTGTGTCGCCACTGCCAGAGCCGTAGGTGTTGCCAAAGACAGCGCGCATGGACAGGTGACCACCAACACGGAAAGGGTGACCCAAAGCGCTTTTGCAGGTTCTTGCTGGTACCAATACCAGGCAACCGATGCCGACACCAGCAACACGAAGCCCACAAACCAGCCAGCCAGGCGATCTGCCAACGCCAATTGCCTGGGTTTTTCCAGTTGGGCTCGAGCCACCAATTGGAGAATGGCCGACAAGCGAGTGTCTTTGCCCGCCGCCTGCACTTCCACCAGCAGTGGGTTTTCGCTGTTGGCGGTGCCCGCACTGACCACATCACCCGGGGCTTTCACCACCGGGTTTTGCTCCCCGGTCAGCACTGCCTCAACCACATGGCTGTGGCCATCGACCACAACACCATCGCAGGGAATCACTTCTCCCGGCGCCACTTTGACAAAGTCCTTGGCACGCAGGGCCTTTACCGGTACCGACTGTTCACCATCCGCATCAACTCGCTGTGCTACCGGTGGTAGCAATTGGCCCAAGCCTTCCATACGCTGTTCGTTGCGGTGGCGCACCCGCATTTCCAGGTAACGACCCAACAGCAGGAAGAAGGTAAACATGGATACGGAGTCGAAATACACCTCTCCGCCCCCACTCACGGTGGCCCAAACACTGGCCAGGTAGGCAGCGCCAATAGCCAGCGACACCGGCACATCCATCACCAGGTGAAATGCTTTCAGGCTGCGCCAGGCAGCACGGAAAAACGGAGCGGCAGCAAACAAAACCACCGGCGTGGCAACGACCAGGCTGACCCAGCGCAGCAGTTGTTGCCACTGGTATTCGATGCCGTCAAAAGCCCCGGCATAGAGTGCGATAGCCAGCATACCCGCTTGCATCATGCCGATACCGGCCACCCCCAACCGCTGCAAGGCGCGGCTGTTTTCCTGCTTGCGGTTGCGGCGCACCTCTTCATCCCCTGCAGGGCGGGCGCGGTAACCAATTTCCAACAAACCGGATAGCAAACGACTGAGAGCCACTTGGCTGTTATCCCACTCCAGCCAGCAGCGATGGGTGGTCACATTGACGCGCACCGCCTGCACCCCGTTAATACGGCCCAGGTGGTGTTCGATCAACCAGGAGCAAGCTGCACAAGTGATGCCTTCCACCAGCAGCTCCACCCTCAGGGTGTCATCGCCCAAATGGTGAACAAACTCTTCTTGTACTTCTGGCAAGTCATAAGCAGCCAGGCTGTCGTTATTGGCTTCTTCAGGGCGGGACTGTTGCTGGGAGCGGTATTTGTAGAAATTGCCAAGGCCACCGTCGACAATGGCAACCGCCACAGCCTGACAGCCAATACAACACATTGGCTGTTCTACGCCATTGATGACAGCCGGGAAATGAGTATCATCAGGAACCGGCAGGCCACAGTGGTAACAACTAGGGCCTGTTAACACTAATTGAGTCATCACTGCTGGGAGTCATTTTTTTGCCCAGTAAGGCAGAAGGAGTGCCGTGTAGTCACTCTACATAAGCGACTGATAACACAGCTGGGCGAAAAAATGGCCCCAGCCCTTTGGGTTGTGGCTAAACAAGCGCTACTCGGTGTTGCTCGTCGCTCATTTGGAATCACCAAACCACTCTCCTCGCGCCTTGATTAGCGCTTGTTTAGCCACAACAGTGGCGATTCAATTAGTGTTAACAGGCCCTAATCACGGCTGATTGGCGACTAGTACGGTTCCCTGGCTGCGATCAAAATCGATCTCGCCATTCAAACGCCACTTGGGCAAGGTTTGCTCATCAGCCTGTGGCGGCAACAGGCGTAATAAATAGCGGTGTTTTAAACGCTGATCCAGCTCTCCGCGATAGCTGTTTGCGGACAAACGCTGCAGAGCAATATTGCGGTCATTATCGGCTTCCATGGGGTGCAACAGTTTCAGCTGCAAACTCTCCGGTAATTCATCGCCACTGAGGCTGACATTCACCATGCCGCTGTCGAAGTTAAAACTCATCTCCGCCAACATATTCAATTCAGCAGCCTGCACATCCTGTTCAAGGCGCTGATTGATGGCCTTGCCATCCTTGTAGTAGTTGTCCACCACCATATCGTCTGCAGTGCGGTTGGCGAGTTGAATCATCGAGATGCCAGCCACCACCACCGTAGCGGGCAAACTGATGATTAACCAAGGCCAAAATTGGCGGTACCAGGGTTTTGTATCGATAACTTTTTGCACGTTATTACTTACACGGTTTATTGAGGAAAACGGTTTGGTATTGAACTCAAGCCATTACTCCAGTAGCACCGGAGTAATGGCGAGACAATACTTAAATGGCTATCGAGGGCCGATAAAACGACTCTCTTGGCTATCGCGAATGTTGGGATCATCCAGCGCTTCGACAGTAAAAGCAAGGTCGGCATTAGGGGTTTGCAGAAGTGTCGGGTCGAGACGAAGTTTCACCAGGACATGACGAACCTCCCCTTCCTCTACCAGCACCTCCTGGTCACCCTTGATCTCATAGGGCAAGCCGCCTTCTACCGTAATCCGGTAGCTGCGATCCAGAGTATCCATATTGTTAATTTTCAGGGTGTAGGCATTTTCTAACAAGCCCTCACTGGTAAAACGGAACAGTGCATTACGATCCCGCTGCACATTCACTTCCACCGGTATTCGAGTGGCCATGGTGTACACAAAGGCAGAGGACATAATCAACACACCCAGTATGTAACCAAGCAATTTTGGCCGCCAAATGCGTACTTTCTTGTTGGTCAATGCGGTCTCTGTGGTAAAGCGAATTAGCCCCCGCGGGTATTCCATTTTGTCCATAATCGCATTACAGGCATCTACGCAATAACCGCAGTTGATGCACTCGTATTGCAAGCCATCGCGGATATCGATACCCACCGGGCACACTTGCACACAGAGCGTGCAGTCTACACAGTCACCCAACCCTTGAGAGCGGTAATCCGCGCCCTTTTTGCGAGGGCCTCGGCCCTCGCCACGCTTCTGGTCGTAAGAGACCAGCAACGTGTTTTCATCGTACATAGAGCTTTGAAAACGCGAGTACGGGCACATGTACTTACACACCTGCTCACGCATAAAACCCGCGTTGGTGTAAGTAGCTGCAGTAAAAAACAGTACCCAGAATACCGGCTGAAACTCAGCGCTAAAGGTAAGCATATCCACGCTGAGTTCACGAATGGGGTTGAAATACCCCACAAACGTCAGCCCAGTGAGCAAGGCAATTCCAATCCAGATGCCCTGCTTTGCTGACTTGCGCATGATTTTATTGGCGTTCCAGGGAGCACGATCCAGTTTGATGCGCTTCAGACGGTCCCCTTCGCAAAGGTTTTCCGCCCACATAAACATCAGCGTCCACACCGTTTGTGGGCAGGTAAAGCCGCACCACACACGGCCCACCGCTACAGTGACGGCAAATAATGAAAACGCTGCAATAATCAGTAGCCACGCCAACAGCATAAAATCCTGTGGCCAGAAAACCAGACTAAATACGTAGAATTTGCGCTCTGCCAGATCAAACCAGACAATCTGGCGACCATCGTATTGAATCCAGGGCAGCAGAAAATAGGCCCCTAAAAGCGGTAACCAGCTCCACCGCTGCACACTGGAGAAAAAGCCCTTTACCCGGCGGGTGTAAATTTTATCGGCGCTTTGGTAAAGGCTGACAATTTTGACAACCTCTTCATCCTGAGCCTGTTCAACATGGGTGGGCTTATGTAAATCGACCATTTAGCACTCTCTACCACGTAAAAGAAAGGTGGATCACATTGCGTTAATCCACCTTACGTTTAGATACTTGCCAGCAACCTTATACTGGTTATTCGTCCGCCGTCAGACTGAATACATAAGACGCCAGCAGGCGGATTTTTTCTGGTCTCAGCAGATCTTGTTGAGCAGGCATCAAGCCACTGCGGCCACTGCGTATAGAATGGCGTATGCTCAAACGCAGCGGGTAGCGGTGGTCGCGATACAACCAAACATTGTCTGTCAGGTTCGGCGCACCCAACGCTTGCATGCCGGTACCGTCAGGACCGTGGCAGGTCGAGCAGGTGGCGTTGTAGACCTCTGCACCCGCCTGGGCTTGCTCGGCGTTGTGCTCTTCGCCACTTAGGCTGAGAACATACTCAGACACATTCACCACACCGTCTTCACCAATCACTTCACCCCAAGCAGGCATCGCTCCTTGGCGGCCATGGGCAATGGTGGCTTCGATGGTTTCAGGAGCGCCACCAAACAGCCAGTCTTTATCGGCCAAATTGGGGAAACCATGGCTGCCGTTGGCATCGATGCCGTGGCAGATCGCACAGTTATCAGCAAACAGACGTTGACCCATTTTCAAGGCAACCGGATCCTTGGCCATATCCACAATTGGGGTATCTTTAAACTGCTCGTAAATAGGGCCGTATTTTTCCTCAGCCTTATCCATTTCGCGCTGCCACTGATTTTCTTTGGTCCAGGGCTTGCCGTCACTGGAAAAGAACTTGGCGGCACCTTCCCAACTGCCCATCCCCGGGAACCAGATCAGGTAGGCCACACTGAAAATGACCGACCCCAGAAAACTCCAGAACCACCAGGCAGGCAGCGGGTTGTCATATTCTTCAATACCATCGTAGACATGGCCAGTGGTTGGCGCTTCACCGGTGTGAGTCTGGTCGTCTCGCAACTCGACATTGCGATTTGCCAACAACAACCAGGTACAGCCACCGAGAACGATGAGTGTGATAATAGATATCCAGATACTCCAGAAGGCGCTCATTGTGGTTTTTGCCTCTTCTCGTCGCTTTGCTGATTAGCGTCCAGTTCACCTTCGTCAAAAGGCAACTGCGCTGCTTCATCAAAATCTTGCTTTTTGTGTTTGCTAAAGGCCCACCAGACAATTCCGCCAAAAGCGAGCATTGCCAAAATGGTGCCTATCCCCTGCAGGGTTCCCTGATCCATTATTAACGCTTCTGCTTGAGCAGAGTGCCCAGCTGTTGCAAATAAGCCACAACCGCGTCAATTTCACGCTGGCCTTTCACAGCCTCCCCGGCACCGGCAATGTCTTCATCGGTGTAGGGAACGCCAACCGAACGCAGAGCTTCCATTTTCTTGCCAGTTAGCTTGCCATCCAATACGTTGGTAAACAGCCAAGGGAATTCCGGCATATTGGATTCGGGCACAACGTCGCGGGGGTTGTACAAATGCGCACGGTGCCATTCATCACTGTAGCGCCCACCCACACGGGCCAAATCTGGGCCGGTGCGCTTTGAGCCCCACAGGAACGGGTGTTCGTACACATGCTCACCCGCTACTGAGTAGTGTCCATAGCGCTCAGTTTCAGCGCGGAAGGGACGGATCATTTGGGTGTGACAAACGTTGCAACCTTCGCGAATGTAAATATCACGACCTTCCAGCACCAGAGCTGGCAGGGGCTTGAGTCCATCCACAGGCTGAGTGGTCTCATCGATAAAGAACAGGGGCAGAATCTGAGCCAAACCGCCAAAGCTCACTGCCACAAGAATCAGAACCACCATCAAACCGATGTTTTTTTCTACGACTTCGTGTTTCACAGTTATCTCCCCTTATGCCGCCTGGCTCTGCGTGGTAACGGCTTGTTCCGATTCATCGGATGGCTTGTCAGACACCGTACGGTACAGGTTGTAGGCCATCACCAGCATGCCGGTCAGGAACATGGCACCGCCCAGCAGGCGTACAAAATAACCTGGGTAGCTGGCTTCAACAGAGTCAACAAAGCGGTAGGTCAGAGTGCCATCATCGTTGAAAGCACGCCACATCAAGCCCTGCATCAGACCATTTACCCACATGGAGGCGATGTACAACACGGTGCCGATAGTCGCCAACCAGAAGTGCACGTGAATCAGCTGCACGCTGAACATTTCTTTGCGATTGCTCAGCACCGGAATCAGGTGGTAAACAGCACCGATGGAAATCATTGCCACCCAGCCCAGTGCGCCAGAGTGAACGTGGCCGATGGTCCAGTCGGTGTAGTGAGACATGGCATTCACCGACTTGATAGCCATCATCGGGCCTTCAAACGTGGACATGGCGTAGAACGACAGAGACACAACCAGGAAGCGCAGAGTTGGGTCGGTGCGCAGCTTGGTCCAGGCACCAGACAGAGTCATGATACCGTTAATCATGCCGCCCCAGGATGGCGCCCACAGCACCAGAGACATGATCATACCCAAAGTCTGAGTCCAGTCAGGCAATGCGGTGTAGTGCAAGTGGTGAGGGCCAGCCCAGATGTACAGGGAAATCAACGCCCAAAAGTGAACAATAGACAAGCGATACGAGTAAACCGGACGCTCAGCCTGTTTGGGTACAAAGTAGTACATCATGCCCAGGAAGCCAGCGGTCAGGAAAAAGCCCACCGCGTTATGGCCGTACCACCATTGAATCATGGCATCTACAGCACCAGCGTACGCAGAATAGGATTTCCACATGCTCACTGGTACTTCTGCGCTGTTCACCACGTGCAACATGGCCACCGCAATAATAAAACCACCGTAAAACCAGTTGGCTACATAGATATGCTTGATGGTGCGCTTCATGATGGTACCGAAGAACACATAGGCGTAGACCAGCCAAACAATGGTAATGGCAATATCAATGGGCCATTCCAGCTCGGCGTATTCTTTGGCACTGGTGAAACCCATTGGCAGGGTAATCGCTGCCGCGAGGATAACCAATTGCCACCCCCAGAAAGTGAACCAAGCAGCACCGTTTGAAATCAAACGTGTGCGACAGGTTCTCTGCACAACGTGATAAGAGGTAGCGAACAAAGCACAGCCACCAAATGCAAAGATAACTGCGTTCGTGTGCAGTGGGCGCAGGCGGCCGAAGTGCGTGTAAGGCTGCAGCAGGTTATTGAGGTCCGGCCATACCAGCTGTGCTGCCAGCAGCACCCCTACGGCCATACCAACCACGCCCCACACCACTGTCATGATGGCGAAGGCCTTCACCACACCGGTGTAATACTGGCCGCTGGTTTCGCTGTCGTGCACCGGTTGCTCGCCGGCAGTCGCAACATTGCTCATCAGATTACCTATGGTTGTCGTTACAATTTAGATAGAACTCAGGGCGCAGAATCCTGGTACTCAACAGTTCAAGTCGAAGATCCCCTAAAACGCCCAGATTTTTAGTTAATTAATATAGTCTGTCTGGTAGCCGCGCCCATTATCACTTTGGGGGTACCTGCGGTCGTTGACACACATCAAGTGGGATGGGCGGCCAACGTTATGGTCTGTTTTTTCTAACCACCTGGCAGATAGCGCTGGGATGCGGATTCCGCATTTTACCCCTGTCACGGCAAAATTCACAGGCAATCTCATTCATAAAATCGACAATACCTATAACCTAGGGCCACCTTATATAAAAGCCGAACACTTTCCGGTAGCATTCGCCCCCAGACAAGCACCCGGCAACCAGGTATTTATGCAGACCCTCACTATTACCCGCCCCGACGATTGGCACGTACACCTGCGCGATAGCGACGCACTGACAACCACTGTGCCCGACGCAGCCCGCTGTTTTAACCGTGCGATTGTTATGCCCAACCTGGTGCCACCAGTGACCAAGGTAGAACAGGCCGCCGCTTACCGGGAACGCATACTGGAACAACGCCCGGCAAACAGCCCATGGGAACCGTTGATGGTGCTTTACCTTACCGACAACACCAGTGCTGCCGACATCGAAGCCGCCGCCAATAGCGGATTCGTGAAAGCCGTAAAGTACTACCCTGCCGGGGCAACCACCAACTCAGACTCTGGAGTGACTGACCTCAACAAGGTACACATCGCTTTGGAGGCGATGGAAAAAACCGGCATTCCATTATTGCTGCACGGTGAAGTGACTGATAGCGACATCGATATTTTTGATCGCGAAGCGGTATTCATCGACCGCCACCTGGGCCCATTGCGCCAGAAGTTTCAAGGGTTGAAAATGGTGTTGGAGCACATCACCACCCGCCAGGGAGCTCAGTTCGTTGCCGATGCTGACACCAATATGGCCGCCACCATTACGCCGCAGCATCTGCTCTACAATCGCAACCACATGCTGGTGGGAGGCATTCGTCCGCATTTTTACTGCCTGCCTATCTTGAAACGAGATATCCACCAACAAGCCTTGATTGAAGCTGCCACCAGTGGCAATCCGCGCTTCTTTCTCGGCACCGACTCCGCACCACACGCCAAAAATCGCAAAGAAAATGCCTGCGGCTGTGCCGGGTGCTACAGCAACCACGCCGCTATTGAGCTCTACGCCGAAGCGTTTGAGCAGGCAGGCGCGCTGGATAAACTGGAAGGCTTTGCCAGTTTTCATGGGCCCGACTTTTACGGCCTGGCACGCAATTCAGAAACCATTACTCTGGCCCGCAACCCATGGCAGATTCCCGATGCAGTGGCACTGGGCAAAGACACCATGGCGCCACTTGCCGCCGGGCAAACCCTCAACTGGAAACTGCAATAAGGAATTCTGGTGTCAGATCACTACACCCCTCTGGCAGAGCGCTTTCGCGGTTTTTTACCGGTTGTGGTCGATGTGGAAACCGGCGGTTTTAATAAAGATACCGACGCCCTGCTGGAAATTGCCGCTGTCACCCTGACCGTCGACGAAGATGGCTGGCTGTTGCCGGACGAAACCGTCAGCTGCGCCGTTGAACCCTTTCCGGGGGCCAATCTGGAGCCAGCGGCTTTGGAAATTACAGGCATTGACCCCGACGACCCAGAGCGCAACGCATTGGATGAGTGTGAGGGGCTAAACCTGGTGTTCCAGAAAGTGCGCAAAGCGGTGAAATCCCACAGCTGCAAACGAGCCGTCATGGTTGCCCACAACGCGCATTTCGACCTGGGTTTTGTTAACGCCGCAGTGGAGCGTTGCGACATCAAGCGCAACCCGTTTCACCCGTTTAGTTGCTTTGATACAGCGACTCTGGGCGGGCTCGCCTATGGTCAGACAGTACTGGCCAAAGCCTGCGAAGCGGCCAATATCGAGTTCAGTACCCGCGAAGCACACGCGGCCAGCTATGACGCAGAACGCACCGCAGACTTGTTTTGCACCATCGTCAACCGCTGGCGGGAATTGGGGGGATGGCTGGTCTAACACCTTAGGGGTACCCAAGCCATAACCGCAATCTATTTCCCCAATGGGAATAAAAACTCTTACGCGCTAAACTACGCGGCTATTTAGTGACACAATTGTGCCTTTAGTCGCGTTATCCGCTATAAAGCACAACAAACAACAGTAACAGCCTTTAATTGAAATGGGGTAGGCCATGTCCGACACGAATAACGATTCCCTCAAAGAAAGTGCCCTGCATTACCACACTCACCCGGTAGCGGGAAAGATGGAAATCCAGCCCACCAAATCCCTGGCCAACAAACGGGACTTGTCTCTGGCCTACTCTCCCGGTGTGGCTTACGCCTGTGAGGAAATCGTTGCCGACCCCAACTATGCCGCTAAAGTCACCTCCCGTGGCAACCTGGTAGCGGTGGTCAGTAACGGTACTGCAGTACTCGGCCTCGGCAACATCGGCCCGCTGGCGTCCAAGCCAGTGATGGAAGGTAAAGCGGTATTGTTCAAAAAATTCGCCAACATCGATGTATTCGACATTGAAGTGGACGAAACCGACGTGGACAAACTGGTCGACACCATCGCCGCACTTGAGCCTACCTTTGGTGGCATTAACCTGGAAGACATCAAAGCACCGGAGTGCTTTTTGGTAGAGCGCCAGCTGCGCGAGCGGATGAACATTCCCGTGTTCCACGACGACCAGCACGGCACCGCTATCGTTGCTGCCGCTGCGGTGTACAACGGCCTGCGCATCGTCGACAAGAAAATCGAAGACATCAAGCTGGTGGTATCCGGTTCCGGCGCCGCCAGTATCGCCTGTGTAGAGCTGCTGATCAGCATGGGCCTGAGCAAAGACAACCTGCTGCTGGTAGACCGCGGCGGCGTAGTCTACGAAGGTCGCCCAGAGAATATGAACCCCTGGAAGGAAAAACTGGCGGCCAATACCGACGCCCGCACCCTGGCAGACGCCATGGTCGATTGTGACGTCTTTATGGGCCTGTCTGGCCCCGGCGTTCTCAAGCCAGACATGGTCAAAACCATGGCTCGCGATCCGCTGATTCTGGCGATGGCCAACCCCACACCGGAAATTCTGCCGGAAGAAGCCAAGGCAGTACGTCCAGATGCCATTCTCGCCACCGGCCGCTCCGACTACCCCAACCAGGTAAACAACGTACTCTGCTTCCCCTTTATCTTCCGTGGCGCTCTGGACTGTGGTGCCAGCACCATTAACGAAGAAATGAAAATGGCCTGTGTGCGAGCTATCGCCGACTTGGCCATGAAAGAAGCCACCGACGTAGTAGCAGAAGCCTACGCGGGTGAAGAGCTGAAATTTGGCCCCGACTATCTGATTCCCAAGCCCTTCGACCCCCGTTTGGTGGAAGAGCTGCCGGTAGCCGTGGTTCAAGCCGCCATAGACAGTGGCGTCGCCACTCGCCCTATTGAAGATTTGGACGCCTATAAAAAGTCCCTGCACGAGTTTGTTAACCGCGCAGGCTTGTTTATGGAGCCAGTTATCCAGGCCGCCAAACGCGGACCATTGCGCAGCCTGGTGTACGCGGAAGGCGAAAACGACGACGTACTACTGGCCGTACAAGCGGTTGTGGATGAAAACGTCGCCCGCCCAATCATTCTGGGCCGCCCGGATGTTATCGAGGAAAAAATTCAACGTTTGAGCCTGCGTCTGAAGCCAGGCAAAGATATTGATGTATTCAACCCCAAAGACGCCGACCAGCACGAGCGCTACTGGCAGCATTACCACATCATGACCGGCCGCCAAGGCGTTTCTGTAGAAGCCGCCAAGTCACTGATGACCACCAATGCCACTGCCTTGGCAGCGGTAATGGTTTCATTGGGTGAAGCTCACGGCATGATCTGCGGCAAGGTTGGCCGCTTCCTCAGCCACCTGCGCGATATTCACCAGGTATTGGGCACCAAAGAAGAAGGCCAGCATATTTCCTCGGTGCAGGCGCTGTTGATGCCGTCTGGCCCGATCTTTATGACCGATTCCTTCCTGACTGTGGACCCCACAGCGGAGGAAATTGTCACCAAGACCAAAGCTGCCATCGAATTTGTTCGTCAGTTTGGCATCAAGCCAAAAGTAGCCCTGCTGTCTCACTCCAACTTTGGCACCTCAAATGCGCCTTCTGCCAAGAAAATGCGCAAGGCGGCCGCGATTTTGCGGGAGCAATACCCGGATATTGAGTTGGACGGCGAAATGCACGCTCTCAGTGCTTTCAACAGCCAAAACCGCGATATCGCCTACTCTGAAGCCAACCTCAGCGGCAGCGCCAACCTGCTGGTAATGCCCAACCTGGACGCCGCCAATATCGCCCTGGGGCTGGTACGCTCCTTTACCGACGCCCTGTTGATCGGCCCCTTCCTCACCGGCCTGAAAAAGCCTGCACACATTGTGATTCCTTCCGTGACTTCACGGGGCATTTTCAATATGAGTGCACTGACCGCGGTGGATATGGAGCACTATTGTCAAAACAGCAGCTCTGAAGACTGAGACAATTTAAATCTCCGCGTAAGGATTCGCGACACAAAAAATGCCAGCACTGCGCTGGCATTTTTTGTGGCTCCTAATCAATCAGAGACTGTCTGAAAACAACCGAGAACTATTTGAGCTGATCCAGCAACCCAAAACCTCGCGCAGCAACAACAGGATCAAAAATTTCTACGTACTCGGTAATCTTGCCTTCATCGTTAAAACGGAAAGTGGAGTAGTATTTATTTTCATAAATGCCCGCACCATCCTTAAGCTTCATCTTTCCCTGGTAGCGAACGAAAACTATATTCGGGTCTTCCGTGGCTAAAATTTCTTCAACAGGAAAAATCATGCCATCGAAATAACCGGGCACCGGCGCCCAGTATTTTAACAACTCTTCCCGCCCCACAGCGCCAGATGGAAATACGCCGCCAGTATATGGGTTAATTTGTACGCCATCTTCAGCAAACAGATTCACCAAAGCGGGAATATCTTCCTGCTCCAGATACTTGAAAAAAGCACTAACCGTGGCTTTGTTGCGCTCACCAATGCTACCAGGCAAGAGCTTACTGCCAGCCGCAGCCATTGCCGGCCCGAACACCTCTCGGGTACCTTGCTCACCTTCAAGATTGAAGGTCATTGAGGTGATTTTCCATTGGCCATTTTGCTTGGCGAGTTTGTAGTCATAACTGCCATCTACCTGCCAGAAAAGGTCATCGACCCAGTGATAGGCAACCACGTCTGCGGTGGCTGTGGCATTGTTGCCATCCACACTCACTTGTACGTTAGAAAGGCGATGACGGGTGCGACCAAAACCCGGCAACACGCTGGCCCATTCAGACATCAATTGCTCAGGGGTTTTGGTGGCAGGGGGCTGGCCGTTTAAAGACGAGTAATCCAAGGTAAACTCATCCGCGTAAAGCCGGGCCAGGGCATCGTACTCGCTGCGATCCGCCAGAAGGCCGACGCTTTCAACAATACCGGCTACAGCCGCTTGATCGGGGGTAATCATCATTGCTTCCTTTTGAGGCTGACGCTCTGATTGGTTGCTGCAAGCCACGAGCAAAGTCATCGCAGCAAACAGAATGATCATCGGTTTAATGGACACACTATTGCCCCTTAAAAAACGCCGCCACCGCATCGGAGGCTTCAGTCACAACATCGCGGCGATCATAGAAATCGAATTGAGAAACCTCATCGCCGAACCACAACTTTTTGAGTGGCGCCTCAGTCAGTTGCTCAAAGTGATCTGCCCCTGCAGGCAACGCCATACCCGACGACCCCACCAATAACGTAGGTTTGCCCAAACGCTCAGCAGAGGCTAAACCGTCGTAAGTTAACCAGGGCTTCCAGGTCAGCACGCTGAATTGATTGTCGTACGCCGAAATCAAGCCGCGGTTCTCCTCGGTGTAATAAGGTGCTTCAAACATCGGTGCGGTATTGTCCGTCGTGCTGGCTGCGGTAAGAACGACAGGGCTGTCGGCAATTTCGCCCTCTTCGCTGGTTGCAATCAGCCCAGAGGCGGCGTCTGAGCCACCGTAGATGGCTTCAGCCATTTCCGGGTTATGCAACCAGGGAGCCACCAGAGCCAATTTGGAAAGCTGGGAGCTGTCTGCTACTGCGGCGGCCATATAACCAGAAGAGGCGCAAATACCCAGACCAGAAAGCTGCGTAGCATCTACATCGCTGCGGCTTGCCATGTAGCGGGTAGCGGCGAGAATATCGGCGGTTTTTACCGTGGGGTCTTCCACGTAACGGCGATCACCGCCACTTTCACCCCAGCCGGTAAAGTCAAAGGCCAATGCCACCAATCCACGCTCGGCAAGTTCACGAGCGTAAGTGCCGGGCATTTGCTCCTTCACCGTCGTCCACGCGCCGGTGACAATAACCGCAGGGGCGACACCCTTCAGCTCAGCGGGCTTATAAATAACACCTTTTAAGGTAACGCCATTGCTGTCGAAGCTGACGAACTCTTTGGTGATATCGGCAGAGTCTGCGGTGTTTTGCAGGTTGATAAATTGGCTCATTGGAACCTCCTTCACATAACTTGTTGATGTTTCTGACGGCTGGAAAGCGGTGTCGCTAGCGCCGCAGGCAGTCAATACGCCCACAGCTGTGGCACACAGAATGATTTTTTTGAGGCTGTTCATGGTTGCACTCTCCCGTTTGATGATCGGGGAGAAAAATAGCAATCCGGCGCAAACCGTTATAGGAAAAGGCTGCTTATTTTTTGAAGATTCCTGCTCTGCGCGTTATCTTTCAAACATGAGTAATTATCAGGACAGTTACCCGTCAGAACCCCTACTGCGCTCCGGTGATCAAGTGCGCAAAAGTGCCGGTGAACTCCTGTCGCTGGAGTATTTTGAAGCCGAACCCGACAGCATGGCGACACAGGCATTCAGCCAGCACCACATACTGATTAATCTGAAGGACGAACCCCACCGTTTGGAAAACTGGCGTGGCGGTCAACACCGGGATTTCACATTCAGCAAGCACGACATCGTGGTTACCCCCGCTGGCCTGGAAAGTGGCTGGCGCTGGCATGCGCGCTCAAAATGCATTGTGGTTACTCTGGAGCCGGATAAACTTGAAACATTTACCCAGAGTGAGTTGGGGCGCTTATTAACCGATCAGCAGCTTCTCGACCTGCCCCACTTCAAAGACGAAGACATTGCCAATGCCGCTGTTATGCTGCTTGATGCCCTGCAGCTGGAAGGTTCAAGTTCCGATGTGATGTTTGAAAGCCTGGCGCGAGTCTTTTTGGTCAAACTTGTTAACAAGTATGGAGATGACCGCAGCGATGACATTACTTACTCGGACAAATTTACCGCCAAGCACTATAAGCGGGTACTGGATTTTGTAGCCAACCATTTTGGCGATTCGATTCAAATTGACGATTTGGCCCGGGACATCGGCATGTCGTCATCCCACTTTTCACGATTGTTTAAACAGGTGATTGGCGACACACCGTACCAGTTTTTGATGCGCTACAGAGTTGAGCGAGCGGCGGAGATGATTGCCAACACAAAGAAGCCGCTTTTCGATATTGCGCTGAGCTGCGGCTTCTCGGATCAGGCCCACCTGACGCGCACATTCAAGCAACTCAATAACACAACACCAAAAGCATGGCGCAAGCAATTTGTGTAATGTTTGTACTGGTCAATTCCAGCAAACACTGAAATAGCCAAGACACAGCATAAAAAAACCGGGCCTCGCAAAAGGCCCGGTTTTTATTTGTGCAAAACAGCTATGGCTTACAGCTTGTCAGCGTTCTCGCTCAGGTAAGCGGCAACACCTTCACCGGAAGCGGTCATGCCTTTGTCGCCTTCTTCCCAGCCAGCGGGGCACACTTCACCATGCTCCTGGTGGAAGTTCAGGGCGTCAACCATACGCAGCATCTCGTCTACGTTGCGGCCCAGTGGCAGGTCGTTAACTACCTGGTGGCGAACAACACCATCTTCGTCGATCAGGAAAGAACCACGGAAAGCAACACCAGCGTCGGCTTCTACGTCGTAAGCCTGGCAGATTTCGTGTTTTACGTCGGCAACCAGAGCGTATTTCACCGGGCCAATGCCACCGTCGTTAACGGCGGTGTTGCGCCATGCGTTGTGGCTGAACTGAGAATCGATGGAAACACCGATCACTTCAACACCGCGCTTTTGGAACTCTTCGTAGCGGTGATCGAAAGCGATCAACTCGGAAGGGCATACGAAAGTGAAGTCCAGCGGGTAAAAGAAGATTACTGCCTTCTTGCCTTTGATGGATTCTGCCAGGTTGTAATCGCCAACGATTTCGCCGTTGCCCAGTACTGCCGCTGCGGTAAAGTCCGGTGCTTGTTTGCCTACTAAAACGCCCATTTGGCTCTCCTTTGATGCATTAATTAAACACTAAAATTTCAACTGACCCAGATGGGTCAGTAAGGTATTTGGTTTTGAGCAATAAATTCTACCCAAACCTTTTCTAAAATCTCATTAAATAAAGCTATACCGGTAATAGGATCGGCTGAGGTAATTAACCATTATCCTTTTCATCACCAGCTGTAGCTTCAGTAACCAGCTCTTTGAGCTCACCTTTTTCGTACATTTCCACCACGATATCGCAACCGCCAATCAACTCACCTTTCACCCACAATTGTGGGAAAGTTGGCCAGTTGGCGTACTTGGGCAAGTTGGTACGAATATCCGGGTTGGACAGCACGTCCACATACGCAAAGCGCTGACCACAGGCCATCAGCGCCTGTACAGTGCGAGCGGAAAAGCCACACTGGGGTTGGTTCGGCGAACCTTTCATATAGAGGATCACGTCGTTACTTTCGACCTGATCGCGAATGGTATCCATAATTTCCATGGGCTGATTACCTCGGGCTTGTTACTTCGGGCTGAGCTCGTATCGAACGGGCTGGAAGGCCGCTGATTCTACTCCATTGGGCAGGTGCGAAAAACCACAAGTTTTTCAGGACTATTACCAGCACTGGCACTCTACCCAGCACGGAGTATTTCTAGGGCCTGTTCGCACTAATTGAATCGCCACTGTTGTGACTAAAAAAGCGTTAATCAAGGCGCGAGTCGTGTGGTTTGGTCATTCCAAATGAGCGGCGAGCAACACAGAGTGACGCTTTTTTAGCCGCAACCCGAAGGGCTGGGGCCCCTGTTTATAAACAAGAAGTCCGTCCAGCTGCGTTATCAGTCCTTATGTAGAATGACTACACAGTACTCCTTCTGCCTTGCTGGACAAAAAAATGGCTCCCAGCAGTGATGATTCAATTAGTGCGAACAGGCCCTGCTCCAAACCATTCCACCAAATACCACACTGCTATATGATGTGCGGTTTTCCCGCTCACAGGAGTCCAGCGTGGCGAGCAATGCACTAATGAACAACTACGGCACCCGCGCCATCACTGTCACCAAGGGTGACGGCAGTTGGTTGTGGGATGACCAGGGCAACAAATACCTGGATGCCATCTCCGGCATTGCCGTGTGCGGCCTGGGCCACGCGCACCCAGCGGTGACAGCAGCCCTATCGGAGCAAGCGGCCACCCTGGTTCACGCCTCTAACCTGTACAACCTGCAACCCCAAGAGCAGCTGGCGGAAAAGCTACGCACCCTATCCGGCATGGACAATATGTTTTTTGCCAACTCCGGTGCCGAAGCCAACGAAGCCGCCATCAAACTGGCGCGCCTGCACGGCAACAACAAAGGCGTTCCGGTACCTACTATCGTGGTGATGGAAAACGCCTTCCATGGCCGCACCATGGCCACACTCACCGCCACTGGTAACCCCAAGGTACAGCAGGGCTTTACCCCCTGCCTGGACGGCTTTGTACGAGTGCCATTTGGCGACGCGGATGCCGTGGAAGCTGCAGTTAAAAGCAACCCCAACATCGTTGCTGTACTGGTGGAGCCGATTCAGGGAGAAGGCGGTATTCACACGCCAAGTGACGATTACCTAAAACAATTGCGCACCTTGTGTGACAACCACGATCTGTTGTTGATGCTGGATGAGATTCAAACCGGCAATGGCCGTACCGGCAAGTACTTTGCCTACCAACACGCGGACATTCTTCCGGATGTATTAACCACCGCCAAAGGGCTTGGCAACGGCGTACCCATTGGTGTTTGCATGGCCTCCGGCAAGGCTTCACAGCTGATGCAACCGGGTAGCCATGGCTCCACTTTTGGTGGCAACCCACTGGCTTGCAGCGTCGGTTTAGCCGTAGTGGACACGTTGCAAAAAGATAACCTGGCAGAGCGCGCCGCACAGCTGGGTGAACAGCTGCAACATCAACTGCGAGAACGCCTGAGCCACTGCCCTCACTTTGTTGAAGTACGCGGCAAAGGCTTGATGATCGGCATTGAGCTGGCACACCCTTGCGCCCAGCTGGTCGCTGCCGCTACCGCCAAAGGACTGCTGATTACAGTAACTGCCGAGCGAGTGATACGCCTGCTGCCACCGCTAAACCTGAAGGACGACGAAGCCAGCCTGCTGGTGGACACCCTGGTTAATTTGATTGAGGAGTTTGCACCATGACACTCACCCCCAAACCACGTCACTTTCTGACCCTGCAAGACCTTAACCGGGATGAACTGCAGCAGATTATCCAACGGGCTATCGAGCTAAAAGCGCAACACCGCGCGGGTACCGCTGGCAAACCCTTAAATGGAAAAGTACTGGCAATGATTTTTGAAAAATCGTCCACCCGCACCCGAGTTTCCTTTGAGGCGGGCATGGCCCAACTGGGTGGCAGTGCGTTATTTCTATCACCCAACGATACCCAGCTGGGCCGTGGCGAACCCATCGAAGATTCCGCCCGGGTTATTTCCCGCATGACCGATATCGTGATGATCCGCACCTTTGAACACGCCAAGGTGGAACGCTTTGCGGAATACTCGCAGGTGCCGGTGATCAATGCCCTGACCGACGATTACCATCCCTGCCAATTATTGGCGGATATTCAAACCTACACCGAGCACCGTGGCTCGCTACAGGGAAAAACGGTGGCCTGGGTGGGTGATGGCAACAATATGTGCCACTCCTACATCAACGCCGCTGACTTGCTAGATTTTCAGCTCAATATCGCCTGCCCCGAGGGTTACGAGCCCAATAGCGAACTGCTGGAAAAACACGCGGCTCGAATCCAACTCACCCGCGACCCCAAACAGACCGTGGCTGGCGCTAATTTAGTGGTTACCGACACCTGGGCCTCCATGGGCCAGGAAGACGAGAAAAAAGCGCGCGAGCAGGCGTTTGCAGGCTATATGGTGGATCACGACCTGATGTCACTGGCCGCCAATGACGCCCTGTTTATGCACTGCCTGCCCGCTTACCGGGATATGGAAGTGTCCAGCGAATTGATTGAAGACGGCAATATTTCGGTGGTGTGGGATGAGGCCGAAAATCGGCTGCACGCACAGAAGGCGTTGATGGAGTTTTTGCTGGCGAATTAACCACCTCCGTCGTCATCGCGAAGGAGCCCTTTCTTTCAAAGAAAGGCGACTGCGGCGATCTCCAGCCAAGCACTCTGTAACCACGAGATCGCCACGCTGCGCTCGCGATGACAGCCACTTTTTCAAGCTAGCCAATCACCCCGTCATGGCATAAGCCACCACTACCTGGCTGGCTCGCTGCGGGTGGTTGATAGTTACCAGGGGCATTTCGTAGATATCGCTCAACAGGCGATCATCAAACACCTTATCTGTTGGCCCACTGGCGTGTAAGCGGCCGTTTTTGAGGGCCCATACATGGTCCGCAAACAACGCGGCCAAATTGAGATCGTGCAATACGCAACAAACCGTTAGCCCATTGCGCGCCAATTTCTGCAATTGCTCCAAAAGCAGGTGTTGATGATGCATGTCCATGGCGCTGGTGGGTTCGTCCAACAATAAAGTTGCCGGCTCACCTCGCTCAATAGGCTCCCACAGTTGCGCCAGTACCCGTGCAAAGTGCACCCGTTGGCGCTCACCACCAGAAAGAGTACTGAATACCCGCTCGGCCAACTCACTGGCCCGCGCCCGTTCAAGAGCCGCAGCGATAACTCTTTGCTGCTGAACTTCCGTATCCGCTTTTAGCGCGCGCCCCAATGCCACCACTTCCTCTACCTTGAGTGGAAATGGCAATTCGAGGTTTTGCGATAACACCGCGCGGCGCTGAGCCAATTCAAAACGACGCATATTGGCGAGCCGAAAGCCGTCGAAGGACACGCTGCCACTGGTGGGTGCAATCCCTCCTGCCATTGCGTTCAACAACGTACTTTTGCCCGCGCCATTGGGGCCGATAATGGCGGTCAACGCATTTCGCGGCAACTCCGCCCACACTGAAGTCAGCAAATCTTTGCCGCCCACAGAAACACCCACATCTTTTAGCGCAATCATATTGTTGTACTCACAAACGGTTTTTTCGGAATTGGGAAATCAACAGCCACAGAAAAAATGGCCCGCCGAGCAAACTGGTCACTACCCCTACTGGCAATTCGGCCGGGGAGATCAAAGTACGGGCGCCGGTATCTGCCAACACCAGCAACGCGCCCCCCAATAGAAAGGACAGCGGCAGCAAAGTACGATGGTTTGCTCCCCACACCAGGCGTACCAGATGGGGGACGATTAAGCCCACAAAACCGATAATGCCTGCAGCGGCCACCGCCGCGCCCACCAAAACCGCGCTCGCCACTATCACGTTACGCTGGATACGGCGCACATCAAAACCACTGTACTCAGTTTCCCGCTCCCCCAGTTGCATCAGGTTGAGAGCAACCCCATAGCGGCGCAGCCAAAACAGAGCCGGAATCATCAGCGTGGCACTGGCGACTACCGATCCCCACTCTGACCGCCCCAAACTGCCCATCGTCCAGAAGGTCATGGTGCGCAGTTGTTGATCATCGCTGATAAAAGTCAGTAAACCGTTGCCAGACATGGTGATGGAATTAAATGCCAACCCCACCAACAAGAGCACCGTCACCGACCCGGCGGCCCAATGGCGCACCACTTTAAGCACCAGAAAGCTGGCAATGCAGCCTCCGGCAAAAGCAAACAGATTGAGGCCGTACAGCGCCCAATAGCCGGACAACACGCCATCGAGGAAAACAATATAAAGGCCTACCGCCAGTGCACTGCCACTGGCAACACCAATCAGCCCCGGCTCCGCCAACGGGTTGCGAAACAACCCCTGGATGGCGGCACCCGCATAGGCCAGGCTGCCACCAACCAGTATCGCCAGCACTACTCTGGGCAGGCGAATATGCCAGAGCACCGCTTGCTCTATGGCAAAGCTCTGACCGTCACTTGAGCCACTAAGCAGCGCCTGAAAAGGTAACGACATGGAGCCATTAAACAGTGCCAGCACTGCAGCGAATAACAACAGTGTGACAGCCACACCCTGTGCGGGCATTTTTTTAAGTGGCGCAAAGAACAAAGCACCAGAGCCGTTATTCACCCTCAACGTTCTCCTGAAAATCGGCTTTTATCTGCGCCAGAACGCTGGGTGTGCGCAAACCAAAACCCAGTAACAAGAGAGCATCGTAATCCAGCACACGACGGTTTTTACCCGCCTCAGTCAGCTTAATACCGGGGAGATTTAACACCCCTGTCACTCCCCCCAACTGTTTCTGCCCCTGAGAAGTCACCACAATAATATCCGGGTTGGCCTGTACCACGGCTTCGGCGGTCATGGGTTTGTAACCGGAAAAACCCGAGAAAGCATTGCGGCCACCGGCCAGCTGAATAATGGTGGCCGCCGAGGTGTCCTCTCCTGCCACCATCGGAGTGCCACCGCCGTGGCCGAGAATAAACAATACCTGTGGCGAATCTGGCGTCGCCCTTTTGCCAGACACTACATCAGTACTCTGCAACTCCTTGCGAAACAAACTCGCCAACTGTTCACCGCGCTGGGAAGTACCAAAAGCAGCGGCCACCTGCTGAATTTTCTGCTCAACCGCCGACAACGAGGTCTGCGCCGTTACCCGAACCACCGGAATACCCGCTGTCTGCAGCTGTGGCCAGATAGTGGCTGGGCCGGCGTTGTCACTGGCAATCACCAAATCCGGTTTCAGGCTGGCAATGCCCTCAACTGAAAGAGCACGCAGGTATCCCACCTTGGGCAGTTCATCGGTTTTGGCGGGGTAAACACTGGTGGTGTCCGTAGCCACCAGGCAATGTTCTTGCTCCAGGGCGTAGACAATCTCGGTAATATCGCCACCAATGCTCACCACCCGCCCTGTACAATCCGCAAATGACTGGCTCACCATAGTCAGCAGGCCAATCAGCAATGAGGGGAAACTTAACTGGCGCAACTGAAATCCCCCTCCGGGCTGAGGGCACACTCACAGGCCACCACAATATCCCGCCACAACGCCAACTCAGGCTCACCCTGCTGGCGCCTGCCAAACAATTGCACCACCAGCTCGCCATTGGCGTCATAGGCTTCGATGGCAGTAATGACTCCGTCTTTACTGGGTTTGCGTGTCACCCAGCATTGATCAATACCACTGGCATCCAGATGCAGGTTAAAGCGCTCATCCAATACGTTGAACCATTGCCCTACTTGTCGCAGATTGTTTACCGCACCGGTGTGGATTTGCACGCAGCCATGATTGCTAACAAATACCATAATGTCGCAGCCTTTGCAGGCCGCTTGTTGCAGGGCCACCTGCACCGTTCCCAAGGGCACCTGATTGGCCAAATCCACTGGCATAAGTTGCAGCGCGGTCAGGCGTTCCACCTTGTGCTTGCGCAACATCGGGAAAAACTGGTGCACATCGGTAAGGGCGCGCCAGTCCTGTTCCAATGCAGAAATATCCACCACCGTCGGCGCTTTACTGGGTGCCTGTTGCTTTGCTGGCAACACATCAGGCCACAGTGGCTTCTCTGACCGATGGCGAGACACCAGTCGGTGATAGGCCGCCAGATCACTGGCGGCGGTGAGGTAAATTTTGTGGAGCGCCACACCCTGAGGGTCAAAAAACTGCAAGCTGTGGCGCTCTCCAAATTCCAGAGGTTCTGTTACCGCAAAACCAAAACACCAGCGGCTGAGAAACAAGCGCAAATCGATGTCCGGATTGAGCGCCATACCCATTGTTGGGCCTTTGCCTTCCTCATCATTTTCAGAACCGAAAAAGGACAGGTTGTGGTACACCCCGTGACGCTCGTGAACACAGTATTGGTTACGTGTGAGTGCCATAACGTCGCCAAGCTCAGCCACGTCTGACAGAATGCCGGACCAGTCCTCGCTGAGACGCACCGCGTTGACATCCCCTCGGCAGGCCAATAATTCTGCCTCTGACACCTGCAATACCGCAGCGGCATTGCGTGGCCGCAGTTGCGGCTGCTGATGCTTCAATTCCTTGTATTGCTGCTGCAAGCGTTCAAATTCAGGCTTTTGTTTAACTGTTTGTACTGTGGCTGATCTTGTCACGGTTCCATCTCCTGAAAATTAAAATTCCACGCGTACACTGGCACGTAATTGGCGACCACTCTGTTGAGCTAACGCGATGGCAGAGGCATCACTGGCATCAACGCCACGCAGGTCATTCCACTGGGCATAGGCTTTGTCGAACACATTGAAGGCACCGATGCGCAGCAGGGTGTTGTCGGCCAATTGATAGTGGCCAATCAGGTCCACCACGCCATAGCCAGCCCCCGCCGTATTGCCATCATCTGCCAAGCGCTTCTGGCGAGTGGCTGCACTGACGCGGGTTTCAACTCCCCATAAACCGGTGGGCTCGGCATAAGACAGGCCCAGCACCCCATTGAGCGGATCAACGGAATCCAGGGGCGCGGCTTCTGTGTGGTTGTCGCCCCTGGCATAGGCCAGGCTGCCACGTAAAGACCAGCTTTCCGCCAGGTACCATTGGCCATTGAGTTCAGCACCGCGTATCTCCACCGAGTCGATATTGCGGTTCTGGAAAACTCGAATACCCTGATCTACCCGCAAAAAACCGGAGTCGATAAAATTGCGGTAGTCGTTTTGGTAGAGGGCAAAATCCACGAAACCCTGGTCAAAGCGGGCTTTTAAGCCGACCTCAATGCCCTTGCTGGTTTCTGGCTGTAGGTTGGGGTTGGGAATCACGGCGTAGCCAAAGGCACGATTGACGAACGACTGGTTGGCATCGCTGTAGTTGGGCGGTCGAAAACCCTCTGCGTACTGCACGGACAATGTCAGGTTATCGTTAAGGGCGTAGAGCGCGCCAAAATTCAACGACAGCTCACCTTCATCCAATGGCGCCAGGCGACCACCCAAGGCGCTGGTATCCACCACCCCACGACTGTCGGCGGTGAGCTTGTGAGCGTCATAACGCAACGCCGGAATCAAGGTAAGGCCACTGTCGCCAAAGACAATTTCATTCTGGCCGTACAGTCCCCAGCGGGTGGATTCGGTATCCGGGAAGGTTTTATTGGGAAAACTCTCGGCAGGCGCGAAAGGAAAAGCAATGATATCGGTGGTTTGCTGACCGGTAGTCAGGTTGGTTTCGGTGCGGTTGCGAGGGCGCTCGGTGTCCAGCGTTTCATAGGTAAGACCGTAGACCACGGTGTGCTGAAAACTCCCCTGGCTAAACCCTCTGTGCGCCACCAGGTCGAGCCCCTGTACCTGCTGATTGAATTCAAAATCACTAACCCTCAGTACAGGGGTGCCCGTGGGGGCAGAGGCGAATGAAAAGCCGGTGCGGCGCTGGCGAGTAGTTTGCAAACCATCGCTGTCTTGCCAGTAGAAACGGGTATGCAGGCTGTCTGCCAAGGTGTTTTCCAACGTCCAGTTGTGGGCAACACTGAAACGGTTACGCTGTTTTCGATCCTCACCAGTGGCTTCGGTAACACCTCTGACTTCTTGAGAATCCAGTTCAAAATCATTGCGCTCGTGAAAACTGTCCAGTGCCACTACCACACGGTGATTGTCACCGGTTGGCAGCGACCATTTCACCAACAGGTTATCGCTAACACCATCCAAAGGATCAAAACGGGCGCTGCTATTGAGTTCCTGCTCGGAAAACTGGCGCCGAGTGTACTGCAGCAGCCCGGCACCCCAGCTTCCCTTTGCAGCACCCACAAGGCCAACCTTGCCCTCATCCCTGGACTGGTCACTGGAAAAGTTGGCGGCAAAGTAGCGCTGTTCTTCTTGACTCAAATAGTCTTCCGGATCTTTGGTATTGAGCAACACCACCCCGCCCAAGGCATCGGCACCATAGAGCGCAGACGCCGGCCCGCGGATAATTTCCACGGAGGTCAAATCATCGGTTTCAAACAGGTCACGGCCGTTGGAGAAATAATTGTCGACACTGCGAATACCATCCACCAGGTTGAGCACTCGTACCCCACCAATACCGCGAATCACAAAGCCCTGATTACCACCGCGCTGAGAATTGGCAACGGACACGCCGGGCTGATAACGCACCACATCCGCCAGCTCTGCCACCAGTTCCCGTTCGATATCGTCTTTGGAAAATACCGATATGGTTCCGGCAACGTCGGATGCCTTTCTACTCAAACGAGTGGCAGTGGTTATCACCTCTTCATAAGGTGAGTTCGTTTTCGATGATGTTTCAGTGTCTGCAGTACCTTCAACTGAAGATGCCAGCGCGGAAGCAGTGGACGCAACAGCGGCCAAAGCAGCCACCCCTGTGATTGAACAGCTCATAAAACCTCCTCTCGGTGGGTTCCAATGGCTGCCTCACAAATGTGGGGTGGCTGATTTAAAGAAAAGACTTACTTGGTCAGAATCAACTTGTTCTGTTTGGTTTTACGCAATTGATAGAAGTGGCCGCCGTGGCGAATCAAAATCACCACAGAGTTACCCAGCAGATCATCACTGGAGACAACGTTGCTTTTTATTTCCAAATTTCGGGCTTGGTGATTGGTTGAAACAGTATCCACAATAAACCTCCTAAAAATTGATAATGAGAATTATTATCAATATCAAGAAAGTCGTCAACCCTTATTACAGAGTAAATCAAAAAAATAATTAGTTGGCGGCTAAATGAATCAAGATGGACTATTGTTTTGTCAGGCTATCAACCTTGATCAGAAGGTCTCCGTACCCAAGCCAGCCACGCCGCACTCAACCAAACCCCACAGGCCATAAAGAACAAGGCATATTCCCTAGGGCAGCCCTCTTCCAGGCAACTCAAATCCGTGTAAGGGAACAGCCCCAACGGGGTAAATACGTGAAAGAAAATAGCCCCGGTCATCACCCCCAGCGCCAACAATGCCCCCCAAAAGCGGGTAGCGGCAATAATCAGCAACACACTGGCCACGAGCTCTGCCAGACCAATCACCGTTTCACCATAGCTGCCAAAGGCCGCCCCCAAGCCAGGCAGGCCGACGTCATCGCTGATCCAAGTACCAATGGTCTGGAAAATGTACACAGTAATATCGGCGGGCTCGCCAAAATAACCGGCAAACTTGAAGAACAGCGATTGAACAAACACAAAGGCGATATAGCCCACCAGTACCCATTCGAGCTTTTTATTCATGCAGAGATCTCCAAATCGTATAACCAGCGCACATGGTACGCGGGTTAGGTCTTATGAGGCGAAGGCCCTGACCAGTCGCAACTAAAACCAGCTATCGGTATAATGCCGGCTATTTTGAACCATGGGCCTACTGTGCGCCCACCACCCAGTTGATACAAGTCATTCCCGTAGCCAGACTTTGGAGCAACCATACACTGGCTTGGTGTGGATCGAGAAGTCACCGCAATGGAATTATTTCCGCCGCTGTTAGTCGAACATGCCTATACCCGGAATAAAACTGCGGGCATTGCCCGCCATGTGAGTTATTTTGCAGAACGATCCACAACAGAACATACTGGTTGACCAAAATATTCTGATATTGCACAGCCTGCGCACCATTATCAGTCAGCTGGACGACACCGTTTACACCGCCACCCACGACACCTTCTACAGTTCCTCAATTGGCGCCCATACGCGCCACATTTTGGATCATTACCTGATGTTCCTGGCGGGTGTCGAAGGCGGCACGGTCGATTACGACAAACGTTGTCGCGACCCGGAAATAGAAACCAATCGCGACCACGCCAGGGCAACCATTGGCCGTATTATTGACGGGCTCAAGCATCTGCCCAGCAACGACACTCCCATCAATGCGGCTATTAAGGTCACTATTGAAGGAACAACACCGGTTCAGGCATCCACTGTGGGCCGCGAGCTGATTTTCCTGCACGGGCACACCACCCATCACCACTCGTTGATGGCGCTGATCCTGCGCCTGCAGGATACCCCCGTGGACACCAACTTTGGTTACGCCCCCTCTACCCTGAAATACCGGAGTGAACAGGTATGTGCACGCTGAGCTGGATTCAGCACCGGGACAGTTACAGCCTGGTCTTTAATCGCGACGAACTGAACAGCCGCCAGCGAGCCTTACCGCCAACGGTGAAAGTTGGCGCCGACGGCAGCCGCTGCCTGTCGCCAACGGATACCGACGCTGGAGGCAGCTGGCTACAAGTTAATGAGCACGGCCTCACCGCCTGCTTGCTCAACTATTACGCTGCCGATCGTGCACCCAGTAACGATGTACACAGCCGCGGCGAAATTGTGCTGATGCTCACTGGGTGCCGCACCATCGCCGAAGCAGAAGCCATTATTCAACAGCTGGACACCAGTCATTATCGAGGTTTCGACCTGGTACTGATGGAAACCAATCAGCGGCCTGTACAGTACCGCTGGGACGCTGTTGAACTGACTCGTCACCTGCCAGAAATCCCTCTTACATCTTCCTCGTACAAAACCGAGGAAGTGTGCGAATACCGCCGTGAGTTATTTCTGCAAAGTGCACCGCACAACTTGCAGCAATTGCTGGCCTTCCACAACTGCCACAGCGCCGAGACTTCCGCTCACTTACCACCACCCAGCCCCGCACATGCCCCTTGTATGCACCGGGCCGACGCAAAAACGGTGAGCCAGTGTGTGGTAGAAGTGAATGACACGTCGGTATCCATACGCTACGCCGATGGCAGCCCCTGCCGCACTCCCCTGTCAGCACCGCTGATATTGGAAAGAAGCCTGTCAGCAGCTGAGCAGCCTTTGGTGGCAAATGCCGCCTGCGCAATGGCCTCATGAGCACCACATCCTCGACCTCACAACAAAGTTACACCGTACCCGGCATGCCCCAACTGGAGCACAGCGGTAATGCGGTGTCACACTTTGAGTTCTGGCCCACCTGGCTGGTATATCTGCCGGTGATTTTTCAGTGGCTGGGCTTGGCGATCCGTTTTCGCTCCCTGTCATTGCCACTGGTGGCCAATCCCAACGTGGAAATGTCGGGCATGGTGGGGTTTTCCAAAAGCGACCTGATGGCATCGGCCAGCCCCGACAGCCAACCTTATATCCTGCCCTTCATTACTCATACCGTAGGCGGGCATTTTGACAGCGATCTGGCAACCATTCGCCAACAACTCAGCGAACAGGGGCTGAAACTGCCTCTGGTCGGCAAGCCCGATTTGGGTTGCCGTGGCGCAGGGGTGTGCCTGCTGGAAAACGAACAGGAACTGGCGGACTACCTGGGCAGTTACCCCCAGGGCAGCACCTTTATGTTGCAACAGCTGGCATCTTGGGAACCGGAAGCCGGAGTGTTCTATATCCGCCACCCCGGAGCACCCCAAGGGGAGATTATATCTCTGGCTCTGAAATACAGCCCCTATGTGACTGGTGATGGCCGCAGCACTCTGGCAGAACTGATGGCCAATGACCCTCGCGCCGGGCAACTGCAGCACCTGTACGAAGAGCGTCATCAAGAGATGCTGGATACGGTTATTCCCGCTGGGGAGCCCTATCGACTGGTGTTTTCCGCCAGCCACTGCCGTGGAGCGGTGTTCCGCGATGGCGGCGAATACATTACTGAAACATTACGGCAAAAATTGGATGATATTCTGGGCGGATTGCCTGAGTTTTATTACGGTCGGCTGGATATCAAGTTTCGCGATACCGACAGTTTGACCCGAGGCGAAGATCTGGAAATCGTTGAAATCAACGGTGCCAGCTCGGAATCGCTGCACATCTGGGACAGCGGTGCTAAATTGACAGATGCATGGAAAGCATTATTGTTTCAATACGGTTCACTGTTCCGTATTGGCGCAAAAAACCGCCAGCGAGGCTTCAAAGCCCCAGGCATACTGGCTTTGTGGCGCGCCTGGAAAGAGGAAAGCGCCCTGGTGAAACAATACCCGGACACTGATTAACTGGAACCGATTGGAGCAACACGCAATCCCAGGACAAAACTATGGCAACCACTAACCCATTCCGCATCCCGCTGAAAAGCCGCCCTGTTGCCAGCGCCATCGAGCGCATGCTGGGCCTGCATCGCTTGGCTGACACTTATGCCCAGCGTCCGCAGAACGCCAACACCGAAGAGTTTCTGGCATTTGCCCTGGATCACTTGGGCATTCGCTTGCACACCCCTGGCGGAGAGCAAAGCCTGGAGCAAATCCCTCGCAGCGGGCCACTGCTTATTGTTGCCAACCACCCACTCGGTGGCCTGGAAGGGGTTGCCATCACTAAATTGTTGATGGCCATTCGCCCGGACATCAAAGTGCTCACCAACGAGCTGTTGACCCGAATCCCCGAATTCCAGTCTATTTTTGTGGGCGTTAACGTACTCTCGGATAACGCCGCCCGTGAAAATATTCGCGGCATTCGCACCGTGGCCAAGCACCTGGAAAACGGTGGCTGCCTGTTGATGTTCCCGGCGGGTAAAGTGGCGTCTATTAATGTGCGCAATCGCCGCATTGAGGACCACCCCTGGAATCGCCTGGCGGGCAAACTGCTGCAACGCAGTGGTGCCACCTGCCTGCCTATCCATGTGGGCGGTTACAACAGCAAGCTGTTTTATTCCCTGGGGCTGATTCACCCCCGGCTGCGCACCGTATTGCTTCCCCGTGAACTCACCAACAAACAGAACAGTACTCTGTCTCTGACCATTGGTGAACCCATTACTCCGGCAGAGCTCAGGCACCTGGAAAACGAACGTGCCATTACCGATTACATACGCTTGGCCACCGACTTTCTCAACCTGCAGTACGAGCGCACTGGCGCCCCGTCCACTTTGCAGTTTGCCGAAATTTCCGAGCCCGGCGGCGACGCCCACGAACACCTGCAGACCATTACTGAATTTCGCCTGATCGAAAGCGACACATTTGATGTGTATTGCGTACCCTACGATCAGCTGGGCCCGGTAATGACCGAAATTGGTATTGCTCGGGAAGTCACCTTCCGCGACGTAGGTGAAGGCACTGGCAACCCGATCGACACAGACCGCTTCGACCCTCACTACCTGCACTTGTTTATCTGGGATAAGGAAGAGCAGCGCATTGCCGGCGGCTACCGCATTGGACACCCTCACTCCATTGCCGACGAACACGGTATGGACGCTCTGTACGCACGTACCCTGTTTAACTTTAACCGGGACTACCTGGACAAAGTGGGTTGCTCACTGGAAATGGGCCGCTCGTTTGTTTACCCCGAGTATCAACGCCACCCGATGGTGCTGGACTTGCTGTGGCGTGGTATCGGCGCCTACGTGGCAAAACACCCCCAGTACCACACTTTGTTTGGTGCGGTTAGCATCTCCCGGGAGTATTCCAACTTTGCTCGCGCCCTGATCGCCGAAAGCATGGTCACGGCCTTCCCGGCAGACAAAGAGTATATGGAAGACGTACACCCTATCGTGCCATTAAAGGTGTCGAAAAAACCTTGGTCACAGGCCATGCTGAAATCCCTCAAGCACGTCTCTGCCCTTAACAAACTGGTGGGTCGCTGCGACCCGGACAAGGGCCTACCCACCTTGCTGCGCCACTACCTGTCTCTGAACGGCAAGTTTGTCTGCTTCTCCGTCAACAAAGTGTTTAACGACTCACTGGACGGTTTGATTCTGGTGGATATGCGCAAAATGCCAGGCCGTTACCTGAAGCGGTATTTGGGTAAGGACGGAGCGAAACGGTTTATGGAGAAGTGGGAGACTGAGGAGTAGTTTCCCGCTTTGTTATTGTGGGGAACACCGCGACGCGGCAGCTTATTATCTATTCAAAGAAAAAGCACTAATTGTCTATTTCGGGTATCGGCCGCTTTTGTTTAGCTCGCTTAAAGCGCTTCTGATACTCACGCCGTTGTTTGGTAACTTCGTACAAAACAATTCCTGATGTTGTCCCTAAGTTAAGGCTTTCAATAATTCCATACATCGGAATTTGTACACACATATCACTCTTTTCAACAGCGATATCACTGACACCTCTTGCCTCATTGCCAAACCATACGGCTAATTTTGTATAAGCTGTGTAGTCTCCTTCATGTAAAACAACATTATCTTTGCCCTTGATATGTGGAGACGTGACAATCGAAGAAAATCGATTTTTTTCTAAATGGGCCAAGCATTCTTCAGTACTATCAAATCTCTTAACGAAACTCCATTTAATCGCAGACACAGAGGTTTTAGACAAAGATTTTTTATCTCTCATTTCCTGCCAATCATCCGGCAAAGATTTTCGAGAGTCGATGATATAGGTTTTCTCAGCACCCAATGCATTGACATTTCTTATCACCGTACCGATATTTTTGATATCCATCGGATTTTCTATTACTGCAATTAGGTTCTTGCAACGAAAATCTTTTATCTCATCAGCCCGCTCGCGTACAGTGCTTTTGTTTTTTTGAACACCCATCAAACCACCGCCAGCTCTTCCCCACTAGCCTCCATCACTTCTTCCAACCGATCCAGCACTTTATCCCGCGACAACGCCAGCAGATTGGCTGCTACCTCGGGGTAGTACTCTTCGTCATTTTCATCCAGTTCTTTGGTTGCTGAACACAATAAGTGGTCGGCAACCGCCAGTAATGCAGCGTAATTTTCGTCGCCTTCGTAAGCCTGTGGCTCCAGTTGGTGGGCGATGGCCTGTTGAATCACTTCTGGAAAGTCCCAGCGCTGCGCCAGGGCTTCACCCACTTCGGCGTAATCGAGGCCCATCAGATTTTTCTGGCTTTCGGCGCGGCAGGCACCCATTTCTTCGTAACTGTCGATATCCGCGCTCAAAGACGGATTGGCCATCCGGATCAGCAGGTCACCAATGCGGTGCAGCATGCCGCACATAAACGCCACGTTGGCATCCAGACCAGCTACTTTTGCCAGCTTCTGACTCAGACTGGCGACCTGGAAGCTGTGTTTCCAAAAGGCTTCTTTGTTGAAACCTGGCATATCCGGGAACAGACCCGTGGCACTGGAAGCCACCACTAAGGTACGCAGTGCCGACATGCCCAGCAATACCACGGCCTGATCGAGAGTGGCCACATTGCGAGCCCCACCAAAATAAGCGGAGTTGGCCAAGCGCAGTACCTTGGCAGCAATAACCTGATCTTGGGATATTTTGTCGGCAATCACCTTGAGATCTACATCCGCGTTACTTTCAAACGCCAGTAGAATTTCCTGGGCAATTTGCGGAAGCCCGGGAGGCAGTTGTTGAACCCGTTTAAAGATTTCGTCGATAGTCATGGTGAGCGGCAGTCCGTTGTTGTTAATTATTATGGTGTTAGGGCCTGTTAACACTAATTGAATCATCACTGCTGGGAGCCATTTTTTTGCCCAGCAAGGCAGAAAGAGTGCCGTGTAGTCATTCTACATAAGCGACTGATAACACAGCTGGGCGGAAAAATGGCCCCAGCCCTTCGGGTTGCGGCTAAAAAAGCGTCACTCGGTGTTGCTCGTCGCTCATTTGGAGTGACCAAACCACACGACTCGCGCCTTGATTGGCGCTTTTTTAGTCACAACAGTGGCGATTCAATTAGTGTTAACAGGCCCTAGATTAGCACAGCCATAAAGCAACGGACTACGACAGCAAACCGGAAAAATCAGTGTGATGTGACGCGTATCACCGTCATTTTGTCGATCTGCATTTCGTCAATGGTGTGGCCTATGCCACCGACGCCAAGCCCTGAGTGCCGCAGGCCCGCGAACGGCATGCCATCGTGACGAAAGGCAGTATGTTCGTTAATCATCACTGCAGACGCATCCAACCAATAGCAAATGGTCATGGCGCGGTCGATGTCCTGGCTGAATACCGCAGCCTGGAAGGCCACATCCAGGCTGTTGGCTCGACGAATAGCCTCATCCAGTTTGTTGTAGCCGTACAGGCAAACCACTGGGCCGAACACTTCCTGCGTGCTCACCTGGGCATCGTCGGGCGGGTTCACCAACACGGTGGGCGCGTAGCAGTTATTGCCCAATATTTTGCCACCGGCTTTTAAACGCGCTCCCTGCTGCTGGGCTTCTTGAACCCACTGGTGCACACGTTCCACTTCCGCAGCGCGAATCAACGGCCCCACTTCAGTGGCATCATCCAGTGGGTCACCCACTGCCAGCTTGGAAGCCCCTTTGGCCAACTGTTCAGCGACCTTTTGCAACAGGGCATTGGGCACATACACCCGCTGTACCGACACGCACACCTGGCCGGCGTGGTAAAAGCCCCCTTTCAGCAGCGACGGAATCAATTTACCCAAATCCGCGCTGGCGTCTACGATAACCGGAGCGGCACCGCCGTGTTCCAGAGCACAACGGGTGCCCGGCGCCAGTTTACTGCGCAACATCCAACCCACTCTGGAGCTGCCAATAAAGGAGAAAAAACCAACCCGCTTATCACTGACCAAGGCCGTAGCCAATTCCAGTGTGGTGGGCATCACCACTTGGCACCATTGCGGCGGCAAGCCGGCTCGATGCAATAACTCGACAAAGCGTACACAGGAAATCGGCGTATCGTGTGCCGGTTTGACAATCACTGGGCAACCCGCAGCAATCGCCGGGCCCACTTGGTGAACGATCAGATTCAATGGGTGGTTGAAGGCACTTACCGCAACCACTACCCCGATAGGCTCCTTCTGAGTAAATGCCATGCGGTCAGCCAGAGGCATAGGCACCACACCGCCTGCATGTTGGGCGATGTGCTCAACACAAAGCTTCACCCCATCAATGGCCCTCTGCACTTCCACTCGGGAATCCAGCAGCGGCTTGCCACCTTCCTGGGCAGCGCCGTTGGCTAGCTCATCAAAATGCTCAGCCATCAGTACCGCGGTGGCTTCCAGTATTTCCACGCGCTGCTGTAACGGCAGCCACTGGTCGCGGTCGCGAAACAATTCATGGGCGGTATTGAGGGCAAGTTCCACTTGCTGTTCGTCGGCGCGAGCAACCGTTGCAATTTGCTCACCGGTGTAGGGAGAGAAAACCGCTTCCGGTTCAGCGGTTTCTGAGGTACCGGGAATCATCAGTGGGTAATGAGTGGCCATAGTATTCAGCAGTACAGTTGTGGGGAATCCCAATTGCCCCCAATGAGTTCAAGCGGTCATCCTGAACGCAGCCGTCGCCACTCCCGCAACAGCGAGAATGACGACATATTGATGGCGATTAAATAGAGCAGGTCACCTGCCCCAAACGCTCAGTCAGAATGTTGTTTTCACGGTAATCGATGGGAACAACCACCAGGCTCGGGCCAGACTCGTTAAAAGCAGCCTCCAGTGAGCTTTGTAAATCGCGACTGTTGGACACAAAATGGCCGTGCCAGCCAAACGCATTGGCCAGTTGAATCCAGTCCGGGTTGCCAAAATCCAGCTCAGTGTGTTTGCCAAATTCGTTGTCCTGCTTCCAGGCGATAAGGCCGTAAGCGTTGTCTTCCCAAACCATGGCCACCAAGTTGCTGTTGAGGCGGCGAGCGGTTTCCATCTCCTGCACATTCATCATAAAACCGGCATCCCCAGAGATCGCCAGAATGCGTTTGTCAGGGTGCACCAATGAAGCGGCAATGGCACCAGGTAGCGCAAAGCCCATGGAGCAGAAGCCGTTGGGAATCAGGCAGGTATTGGGTTCGTGACATTGGTAGTGACGGGCAATCCACATTTTGTGGGCACCCACGTCGGAAAGCAGAATGTCATTCGGCCCCATCACCTGGCGGCAATCCCACAAAACCTTCTGTGGGCGAATTGAATTTTCGGTATCGTCGTCTTTGTGGGCAGTAAACTCAGCCCACATATCCCGGCGCACGGCTTTTTGCTGGCTGAGGTCGTACTCCAGGCCACCGGCGGCATCGACACGTTCATTGAGCATCCACAAAGCGTGGGCCAGGTCGCCGACCACTTCCACTTCCGGGTGGTAGTTTTCATCAATTTCCGCAGGCAGGAAGTCGATATGCACGATTTCTTTATTGCCTTCCGGGTTCCACAGGCTGGGGTGGTATTCCACCATATCGTAACCAATGGTAATCACCAGATCGGCTGCATCCACCGCACAGGAGACAAAATCCTTGGCACCGAGGCCAATGGTGTACAGGCAGTAGTCCTCGTCCATGTCCACACAGCCCTTGGCCATAAACGTGCTGACCACACCGATACCGGTTTTTTCGCAGAGCATGCGCAGCTGCTTGCTGGCGCGGCGGCGGATACAGCCGTTACCAGCAACGATCAATGGGCGTTTGGCGTTTTTGATTTTTTCAAAGGCGCGGTCGACGGCTTTGTCATCCGGTACTGAACGGCGGAACTTCTTCACCGCCAGGGGCTTTTTGTCAGTCTCCCACTTGGCAATATCTTCCGGCAGTTCCACGTGCACAGCACCTGGCTTCTCGGTACGCGCCAGGCGCACTGCCTTACGGGTAATCTCGGGAATACTGTCGGCGTGAATCACCTGCGTGGCCCACTTGGTCACTGGCTCAAACATGCCGACCACGTCCATCACCTGGTGGGATTCTTTGTGCAGGCGGGTCGATGCGCCCTGCCCTGTCAGCACTAACATGGGCGCGCGGTCCATATTGGAATCGGCGACGCCGGTAATCAGGTTAGTAGCCCCCGGACCCAGTGTGCCCAAACAACCTGCCGGGTCACCGGTAAGTCGCCCGTAAATTTCTGCCATAAAAGCCGCACCCTGTTCGTGGCGGGTCAGAATAAAGCGAATCTGGTCGCTCTTTTCCAGGGACATCATAAAGTCGGCGTTTTCCTCACCGGGAACACCAAAAATGTATTCGATACCCTCTTCTTCCAGACATTTTACAAACAGGTCAGATGCTTTCATGGGAGACTCTTTTATCGGTTAGTTATTGGTCATTATTTTGCTGGCGGTCGACCAAATGGACGTACCAGTGTTCTTTTTACCTTAATGTGCCATGTGATTGAAAGTCGTTTTCAATTGTGGCAGTGGGTTTAGTGCCGTTATCATAGGCCAAAACTATAACTATGAGGGTAGACCATGGGCAGTACTCGCGGCCAGTTTTCATCACGCTTTGGCTTTATTATGGCTGCGGCCGGTTCAGCGGTGGGGCTGGGCAATGTGTGGGGTTTCCCAACCAATACTGCCAGCAACGGCGGTGGTGCCTTCCTGCTCATGTATTTAGTGTTGGCGTTCTGCCTGGCTTATCCGGCATTGATGGCGGAGCTGGTGATCGGCCGCCACACCAAATCCAATATGGTTAGCGCGCTGCAGAAAGTGGCTACCAGCCGCCTGATAAGCCGCTTTGGCCAACTCACCGGGTTCTGCGGACTGATCGTTGCCAGCCTGATTCTCAGTTTTTACAGCATTGTCGCTGGCTGGATGATCTCACACACCATTGAGCCAGTTGCCACCGCAATGGGCTTCGCGGAATTAGCGGGCTGGTTGACGGACTTTGGTACAACCCGAAACCTGCTGTTCGCCGGACTGTTTTCGCTGCTGACCATCTGGGTAATCAGCGCCGGGGTGGAAAATGGCATTGAGAAGTGGTCCAGCCGGCTGATGCCGTCGCTGTTGATCATCTTGATGCTGCTCATCGTTTATGTGCTGTTTCAAGACGGCGCTATCGATGGCCTCAAACACTACCTGGTACCCGACTTTGCCCGCATTACCGACCCGCAATTAATGATCAGCGCACTGGGGCAGGCGTTCTTTTCGCTGTCGCTGGGGGTTGGCACCATGCTGATCTATGGTTCCTACATCAGCAAACAAGAGAATTTGCCCAAACTCGGCGCTATTGTCACCGGGGTAGATATCAGTATCGCTTTTTTTGCTGGACTGTTGATTTTACCCGCCATGTTTGTGGCTCAGCACAATGGTGTGCAAATCTACTCAGAGGCAGGCGCACTGATTTCGGAGGACACGCTGATTTTTCAAACCCTGCCAGCGCTGTTTAAAACCATGGGAAGTGCTGGCCTGTTTGTGGCATTCGCATTTTTTACGTTGATGTCGATTGCTGCGTTAACGTCGTCGATTTCCATGCTTGAAGTACCGGTTTCCTACGCCGTAGAAGCTCACAGCATGAAACGCCGCACTGCCACCTGGATTATTGGTCTGATCATCCTCGCCATAAGCACATTGATTATCCTCAATTTTGAATCCCTGTTCCTATTTGTTGTGCACTTAACCACCCGTTACAGCCAACCATTACTGGGAATCGCCATCTGCTTATTTGCAGGTTGGGTCATGCATCGCCATAAAATACTTGAGGAGATTCGTCAGGGGCTGCCCAATGCAGAACAAACTCTGTTTTGGAAGGTGTGGCCGGCGTACGTTCGCTACTTCTGCCCAACACTGATAGCCATCACCTTTATCCAGAGCCTGCGAGCATGACCTACGCAGTTATATTCACGGCCACACCCACCCCCCAAGGCAAGGGCGATAGTTACAGCCAAACGGCCCAGCGCATGCGCCATTTGGCAGAGCAGCAACCGGGTTTTATCGGCATCAGCAGTGCCTTTGAAGGCGATACCGAAATTACGGTTTCCTACTGGGAGTCATTGGCTGCCATCAAAGCCTGGAAGGCGAACAGTGAACACCTGGATGCACAACGGCTGGGGCGGGAGCAGTGGTACCAGAAATATAAGGTAGAAGTGGTGAAGGTTGAGCGGTGTTATGAATTTGAAAACTAACGCTGCGGGCTACTAGCTACGGGCTGCGAGCACATTGTGCCACAGTTAGGTAAAACTCCCGTTGTCGTCATTCCCGCGAAAGCGGGAATCCACATACTTCGGTATTTGCGAACTTTAGTGCCAGACTAAACATGGTTCCCCGCCTGCGCGGGGATGACAATCTTTTTGAGTCCTGAACGAGCTACCAGATACTCACGTCGCTGAGCCACTCAGAATGACAAGTACGCTCGATCTGCTCGCAGCCCGAAGCGCGCGGCCCGCAGCTTTATAACCACCGAGCATTTTTAGAAAATTGACCCCGTAAAAACTCCATTTGATCGCCCAAGATTCGCCGGCTGTTAATCAACGCAAGGTACTCGGCGTTATTGGGGCTATAGGGCAACGCGATTAATTCCATGCCAATCTCTTCCAGCAAATAGTCCGCTTTGTGTTGGTTGCAGCGCCGACATGCCGCCACCACGTTGTTCCAGCAATCTTCACCACCACGGGAGGTGGGGCGAATATGATCCCGGGTCAACTCATTGGCTGAAAAGTCTCGCCCACAATACATACACAGATAAGAGTCGCGCACGAACAGCGCCTGATTGCTTAGCGGATAGCACTTTCGTGGTTGGGCCATACGCTCACCACCACAGGCCATGATACTGGGCAGCTCTACTATCGTACGTTCACCGGTAAAACGAGAAAATCCACCGCGTACTCGCTGTACGGTATCCCCCATGGTCCACAGCACCAGCTCACGAGAATACATACAAACTGCGTCCTGCCAGCCAAGCCATTCAATGGGCTGCCCAGCGAGGTTCAAACGTAAGATCATCGGCTGCACAATATCACTCCTGTAAACAAACGAACGGCAACAAAAAACCCCGCCAGGGTATCCGGGCGGGGTTTTATAAAAGCGCGAAAGAGACTGCTTGCAACGGACGACCACATCCGATGACGATAACTGGCAGATGGGCAACGCCATCTGAGTTGTGCGCAATAGACGCTGTAGAAGGTGCATCCTCCTCTACAAAACAAACCATGACTGGTATCCAGTCAATGTTGTAAGCATACCTGCATCGGGAGTGCTGTCAACATAAAGACTGCCGACATAAAGAAAACCCCGGGTTGTTACACCCGGGGTTTAAAGCAGTATAGAACTCCAACCGTGGAGTTACCGTTACAATACGTCCATGTCATCCGTGGGGGGTACGTCCTTGGTAAATGCATCCAAAGCACGCTCAGTGTGCCCATACATGGCTCTGGATACTATCGGTAAAAATCTGTTTTTTATGTAATCTTTTTCCTACCCCTACTGAGATCAACAGATCCAGGGTTTCAAGCACTGACCGATTGACCCATTAAGTGCGCTCCGCTAGGGTGGCAGGCTTTCGTCATTTTGGAATTCAGCGTGGCCAGCAGCAAATCATCCAGCAAACAAAAATCCATTAACTTTGAGCAAAAATTGAGCGAACTGGAGGCTCTGGTTAACCACATGGAAAGTGGCGACATGTCTTTGGAGGAATCATTGAAAGCCTTTGAAAAAGGCATTCAAATCACCCGCCAATGCCAACAGGCATTGAGCGATGCCGAACAAAAAGTCTCCATACTGACGCAAAACAACCAAGGCGAACTAGACGAGAAGCCCTTCGAGCCAGGCAGCAGCGATACATGAACACCGCGTTACAACAGCTCCAGTCCCTTGCTGTAGAAAGGGTTGATCGGCAACTATCCGACACCGTCGTCGCGCACCCACAAGCCAAAGCCCTGTCAAAAGCCATGCGTTACAGCGTACTCAACGGTGGCAAGCGAGTTCGTCCCATGCTGACCTACGGCGCTGCCCAGGCAGTGGGCTGCATAAACGCGGATACGGACAAAGTCGCCTGCGCTGTAGAGCTGACACATGCTTACTCTCTGATTCACGACGACCTGCCCGCCATGGACGACGACGAACTGCGCCGCGGCAAACCCACCTGCCATATTCAGTTTGACGAGGCCACGGCCATCCTCGCAGGTGATGCCCTGCAGGCACTGGCGTTCGAACAACTGACTCAGCTCACCGAAACCTCTACCCAGCAGGCACTGCAGATGGTGGCCACACTCGCTAGAGCCGCAGGCTCCCACGGTATGGTAGCTGGCCAGGCCATCGATCTAGCCGCTGTCGACCACACCTTGTCGCTGGAGCAGCTGCAGCAAATGCATAACCTGAAAACCGGTGCCTTGATTGACGCCAGTATTCAATTGGGCGCTACCAGCGCTGGCGCTACTACTGCACAGCTTACAGCTCTGGCGGAATACAGCCGCTGTATTGGCCTGGCCTTTCAGGTGCAGGACGATATTCTGGATGTAGAAGGCAACACGGCAACACTGGGCAAAACCCAAGGCGCCGACCAGGCACTCAACAAACCAACGTACACCTCCCTGCTGGGAGTATCTGCCGCCAAGCAAAAAGCCAGAGAACTCTGTGACAACAGCTTGCAAGCCTTAGCAGACTTTGATCATCAAGCAGACGGATTAAGGGCCGTTGCGGATTACATTGTATCCAGAGAGTTTTAAGTAAACCCGATAGCCGTTGTGTATAACGTCCCTTTAATCTCCACAGTATCCCCACAAACCTGCTCAAACCAATGGGGCTAACTTGGTCAAATTAATGTAATATTGCCGACCTGTTTGAAAGAGTGCCCCAACACGGCAATGGCAAAGAAATTTACCGACATTCCTCTGACCCGCCCCACTACCCCGCTGCTGGATAGCAGTGGGGAGCCAGCGCATTTACGCAATTTCAGCGAAGAGCAGCTGCTGCAACTGGCGGACGAGCTGCGCGCCTATCTAATGTTTACTGTGGGCCGTACTGGCGGGCATTTCGGCGCGGGCCTGGGTGTGGTGGAACTGACCATCGCCCTGCACTATGCCTACAACACCCCTGTGGATCGCCTGGTATGGGATGTGGGCCACCAAACCTACCCCCACAAAATCCTTACTGGCCGCCGCGAGCAAATGGATGGCATCCGCCACAAAGGTGGCCTATCCGGCTTCCCCAAACGCAGTGAAAGTGAATACGACACCTTTGGTGTAGGGCATTCCAGCACCTCCATTAGCGCCGCCTTGGGTATGGCTCTGGGTGCGCAAATGGCTAAAGAGCAACGTCGCACCGTGGCGGTAATTGGCGATGGCGCGATGACCGCCGGCATGGCGTTCGAAGCACTGAACCACGCTGCCCATACCGACGCGGATATGCTGGTAGTGCTCAACGACAACAATATGTCCATCTCCCACAATGTGGGCGGGCTGGCTACCTATTTCTCGAAGATATGGGCGAGCCGGTTTTACAACACCATTCGCGAAGGCGGCAAAAAAGTCTTAAAAGCCATTCCCTCAGCGGCCGCGTTTGTGCGCCGCACCGAAGAGCACATGAAGGGTATGGTGGCTCCAGGCACGTTATTTGAAGAACTGGGCTTTACCTACATCGGCCCTATTGATGGCCACGACCTGCCACAGCTGATTCACACCATCGAAAATCTGCAACACTTGACCGGGCCGGTATTACTGCACTGCATTACCTGCAAGGGCCAAGGGTTTACACCAGCGGAAGATGACCCGGTGGGTTACCACGCGCTCAGTAAAATTGAGCCAACCCCGGCGCTGGAGCCCACTGAAAGTCCAGCACAACCACGCAAACCCGCGAAGAAAAAGTACCAAGACATTTTTGGCGACTGGCTTTGCGATATGGCCGAGCAGGACGAAAAATTGGTGGGGATTACCCCGGCCATGTGCGAAGGCTCGGGCATGGTGGAATTTTCAAAACGCTTTGCAGATCGTTACCACGATGTCGCCATTGCCGAGCAGCACGCGGTTACTCTGGCCGCCGGAATGGCCTGCGAAGGCCAGAAGCCCGTAGTGGCCATTTATTCCAGCTTTTTACAGCGTGCCTACGACCAGCTGATTCACGATGTGGCCCTGCAAAATCTGGATGTGACTTTTGGCATTGATCGCGCCGGACTGGTCGGCGAAGACGGCGCTACTCACGCAGGCAGCTTTGATCTCAGCTACCTGCGCTGCGTACCCAATATGCTGGTGATGGCACCGTCTGACGAAGACCAGTGCCGCCAACTGCTGTATACCGGCTTTATTCACAAAGGCCCGGCCGCAGTACGTTACCCTCGAGGCACTGGTCCCGGTGTTGCCATCCAGCAACAAATGACTGCTCTGCCCATTGGCCGCGGTGAACTCAAGCGCCAGGGCCGCAAAGTGGCCATCCTCAATTTTGGCACCCTGCTCCATCACGGCTTGCAGGCGGCGGACAACCTCAACGCCACTGTCGCTGATATGCGCTTTGTGAAACCGCTGGATGAAGAGTTGGTTGCACAACTGGCTATGGATCACGATCTGCTGGTGACCCTGGAAGAAAACAGCATCCACGGCGGTGCCGGTGCGGCAGTCAGCGAATACTTGGCCCAGTCCGGCGTGGTGATGCCAGTGTTACATCTGGGCTTGCCAGACAGCTATATTGACCACGCCAGCCACAGCGAGCAGTTAGCTCAAGTGGGTTTGGACGCAGCGGGCATCGAGCGGGCCATTGAGGCGCGCTTGCAGTTGCTGGATGGGAAACAATCGGCGGCGCTGTAGGGTGGATTAGCGCAGCGTAATCCACCAAATGCCAGCACTGTCTACTGTCATTCTGAGGGAACGCAGTGACCGTGAGAATCTCAGGGGCGGCTAGTCGTGAGATCCTCACGTCGCCCCTTTTTCATAAATGAAAGGGCTCCTCAGGATGAGGTTATGCATAAGCACACCGTCACCTATTCCTCCCCCGCGCATACCGACTTACCCCCGCCATATTCGCCTGAGTGCGGCTGCTTTGCGCGTGGCACAAGGCTACCGCCAACGCATCGGCGGCATCTTCTTTGGGGGTGGCGGAGAGTTTTAACAGGCGCACCACCATTTCCTGCACTTGCTCTTTGGTAGCCGCGCCAGTGCCCACAACCGCCTGTTTCACGGTGCGGGCAGAGTATTCACCCACAGGAATATCCGCATTCATACCCGCCACAATAGCGGTGCCACGGGCCTGACCCAGCTTGAGCGCCGCGCGGGGATCTTTGGCAAAAAACACCTCTTCCACCGCCATTAAATTTGGGGAAGTCTCAGCAATAATTTCGCTGACACCGGCGTAGATGATTTTTAATTTTTCCGGCAGGCTGGCCTGTGGTGGCAGTTTGATAATACCGCTAGTGACGTAACTTTCCCGAGAACCCGCCACATCAATCACACCGAAGCCGGTGCGTTGGGAACCTGGGTCAATACCGAGAATACGGGTCATAACGTGAGAAATGGGAGACAGGAAACGAGAGACGAGGATACCTTAACGGTATCCAGAACGAAAACGGGCAGCCGTTGGCTGCCCGCTTTAAACATCGAAGAGAAAATTACTCTTTCGCGTCCTCTTCAGTAGCCTCTTCTTCAGCAACAGCTTCTTCAGTTGCTTCTTCTGCTACCTCTTCTACTGGCTCTTCCGCAGGAGCGGCAACAGACAGTTTGATCAGCTCTTCCGCCAACAGGATTTTGGCTTTCTCTTCACCATTGATCCACTTGCTGTCGGCGCCTTTTACGGCGTAGCGCTCATTGCGCTTTTGGAAGATAGTGTAATCAGCAGTTTTCTTGATGGTTTTCATGTTGTTACCTTTTTAAAAGTCTTTGGTTAAATGTTTCAACGCTAGCCATGCCAAGCAAGGCTCTTACTCCATTTCCGCCAATACCGATTCCGGAATATCCGCGTTGGTATAGACGTTTTGGACATCGTCCAAATCTTCCAGCATATCCACCAGGCCCATCACCTTTTCCGCACCAGACTTGTCCAGCTCAACACTGGTGGAAGGCTGCATGGTGACTTCCGCATGCTCTGGCGTCAGGCCGGCGGCGACCATGGCATCTTTTACCGACAGAAAGTCTTCCCAGGCGGTGACCACATCGATGGAGCCATCGTCGTTGGCAACCACATCGTCAGCACCGGCCTCCAGGGCCAATTCCATAATCTGGTCTTCATCAGCACCTTCGCCATAGCTGAGCTGACCGATTTTAGAGAACAGGTAAGCCACCGAACCGTCGGTGCCGAGGTTGCCACCGCGCTTACTAAACGCATGGCGCACTTCCGCCACGGTGCGATTGCGGTTATCGGTCAGGCATTCCACCAACACCGCTACGCCACCAACCCCGTAACCTTCGTAGGTGGCCGCTTCGTAATCATCACCATCACCGGTGCCAGCACCGCGAGCGATGGCTTTGTCGATGGTGTCTCGTTTCATGTTGGCGCCCAGCGCCTTGTCAACACAGGCGCGCAGGCTGGGGTTATCTTCCGGGTTGGGGCCACCGGCTTTGGCGGCAACCACCAGCTCGCGAATAATTTTGGTAAATACCTTGCCCCGCTTGGCATCCTGAGCCGCCTTGCGGTGTTTGATATTGGCCCATTTACTGTGACCTGCCATTGTCAAAACCTCCGGTTATGCTTCAGTTACCTTCTCACGAAGGCGAATATTAAGTTCCCGCAACTGAGTATTTTCCACCAAGCCCGGTGCGTCGGTCATGGCGCAGTGGGCAGTCTGGGTTTTCGGGAAGGCGATAACATCGCGAATGGAATCAGCACCCACCATCAACATAATCAAACGGTCGAGACCAAAGGCGATACCGCCGTGGGGCGGACAGCCGTAGTTGAGAGCGTCAAGCAAGAAGCCAAATTTCTCTCGGGCCTGCTCTTCGCTGATACCCAGAATGCTCAGCACTTCAGACTGCATCTGCGGGTCATAAATACGAATGGAGCCACCGCCCAGTTCGGTACCGTTCAACACCATATCGTAGGCGCGGGACAGCGCTTCCGCCGGGTTGGCCTTCAGTTCTTCCAGCGAACAGGACGCTTGAGTGAATGGGTGGTGCAATGGCGTTAAGGCACCACCATCCAGTTCTTCAAACATGGGGAAGTCCACCACCCACAGGGGTGCCCATTCGCGGGTATACAGATTCAGGTCTTCACCCAACTTGCAGCGCAGTGCGCCCAGTGCATCGGACACGATGTTGGCTTTATCTGCACCAAAGAAAATAATATCGCCGGACTCGGCACCCAGGCGCTCAAGGATTGGTTCGCAGTTCTCTACCCCCAAGTGTTTAACGATGGGCGACTGTAAACCGTTTTCCAGATCGTCGCGGTCGTTGACTTTGATCCAGGCCAGGCCTTTGGCACCATAGGTGCTGACAAATTTGCCATAGGCATCCACCTTTTTACGGGCCAACTGCTCGCCACCCTTGGGTACCTTAAGAGCCGCCACGCGACCTTTCGGATCATTGGCCGGGCCAGAGAACACTTTAAAGTCGACGTCTTTAACCAGGTCTTTGATTTCCACCAGCTCCAGGGGAATGCGCAGGTCCGGCTTGTCGGAGCCGTACTTTTCCATGGCCTCGCTGTAGGGCATGCGTGGGAAGTCACCCAGTTCAATGTCTTTAACATCGCGGAACACGCTGCGAACCATGTCTTCGCTGAGGCCCATAATGTCGTCTTCTTCAACGAAGGCGAATTCCATATCGATCTGGGTAAACTCTGGCTGGCGGTCGGCGCGCAGGTCTTCATCGCGGAAGCATTTGACGATCTGGTAGTAGCGATCCACACCAGACATCATCAACAGTTGCTTAAACAGCTGCGGCGACTGCGGCAGAGCAAAGAACTTATGCTCGTGGGTGCGGCTGGGCACCAGGTAGTCACGGGCACCTTCCGGAGTGGCGCGGGTGAGCATGGGGGTTTCCACATCCATAAAACCGCGGTCAGCCAAGTGGCTGCGGATGGCGGTGGTGACGTCAGAGCGGAACTTGAGGTTGCCCAGCATCTCCGGGCGACGCAAATCCAGGTAACGGTACTTCAGACGCACGTCCTCACCCACCTTATGGTGCTCGTCCAAGGGAAACGGAGGCGTTTCCGAGCTGTTGAGAATGCTCAGCTCGCTGGCGAATACTTCGATCTCGCCGGTTTTCATATTGGTGTTTACGGCAGCGGCATCGCGAGCACGTACCTTACCGGTCACACGAATCACGTACTCGCTGCGCAGGCGTTCAGCAGTGGTAAAGTGCTCACCACAATCCGGGTCGAACACCACCTGGGCCACGCCTTCGCGGTCCCGCAGGTCAATAAAAATCACGCCACCGTGGTCACGACGGCGATCCACCCAGCCACACAAGGTGACTACTTCGTCAATATTGGTTTTGTTGAGGGCGCCACAATAACCGGTGCGCATAATCGATTCCCGCTATTCTCTGAATAAAGTGATAGTGAGCAGACCAACTGGCCATGCAAAAAGCCGGGCATTATACCCTAGGGCCCAGCGACATGCACCGCCGCAAAAAAGCGAACCCGGAAAAACAATAGCGATCACAAAAAACTGACAAAAACCCCTATTTTTAAGCGCTTTACGGTTGCCTGCACCTTAACGATGCTTTATATATAGGCTCGGCTGCAACACGAACTGTGAGTGTACTTAAAAGCGTTTATGGTTCACCCCCGCTCTAACCCCTGCATGTGTTGCGATGTGCCACAGAGTCTGCACCAAACTCAACACCAACAACGAATAAAGGATAGTGAGATGGCCGCCAAAAAAGCCCCTGCAAAGAAAGCCCCTGCTAAAAAACCTGCTGCGAAAAAGGCTCCCGCCAAAGCCGCAGCACCTGCCCGCAAGGTAACCGCCGTTAAAACCCGCTACACCAAAACCCAAATTCTTACCGAAATCGCTGACAACACCGGCCTGAGCAAAAAAGAGGTTGGCGCAGTACTGGACGAGCTGGGCGTGGTGATTGAACGTCACATCAAGAAGCGTGCTGTGGGCGAATTTGCCCTGCCCGGCCTGCTGAAAATCAAGACGGTTAAAAAGCCCGCCCGCAAAGCGCGTAAAGGCATTAACCCGTTCACCGGTGAAGAGACGACCTTTGCCGCTCGCCCAGCCAGCACTGCCGTAAAAGTGCTGGCACTGAAGAAACTCAAAGATATGGCGAACTGATGTTCTCGTAGTATTAGAGACAAAAAAGGCGGCATTAGCCGCCTTTTTTGTTGTCCGGACTTTAACGTCTCACATCTTCCGAGTCTCGCCTGCTTTCTTAGGCGAAAGGATTGGCTTGGCGCGATCGCAACATGCTCTTCTTCAACACCTCTTTGCGCTCGACATTATCCATCGCCATCCAGCCACGAATTTCATCGGCAGTACGATAGCAGCCCACACAAACATCATCGTCGTCCAAAGCACAGATAGAGATGCAGGGGGAGTTAATGGGTTTTTCGTCGTTACTCATGATGAATGTTCTGGCCAAGTTTGGGGGAAGTTTTTAATGGCCGGGTACTTTAACCGGATACCGGCGTGAAGTGAACAATTGAGAAACTCTACCAACAACGCCAGGGTAAACCCCCAGATGGTGTACTCCTGATACTGATAACAGGGCAACGAGTAGTCTTTGCCGTTGATATCAAACGTCGCACGAGTCAGGTTGTTAGTATCCAACAAATACTCCAATGGCACACGGAAGATAGCGTCCAACTCCGCCAGTTCAGGGATTAGTTTTGCATCTGCGGCGATGCGGCCTACAAAGGGTGTCACCCTGACCCCGAGACGAGTATCCCTTGGCGGCAAGGTAGCGAACAACTTTACGTCGTTTGGCGGCAAACCAATTTCTTCGTGGCTCTCTCGCAGGGCCGTATCCAGCAAACTGCCATCCTGCGGCTCCCACATACCACCGGGCAGCGCCACTTCGCCAGCGTGGTCGTTGAGATGGCGCGCTCGGCGAGTCAGTATCAATTGAGAACTTGGCTCTTCAGTTAACGCCAGTAATACTGCCGCCTCACGCTCATCACCACCTTCTGGTTGTGCAGCTTGCACCGGCAATTGTCTTAAATTTTGTGTAATGGTAGTCAGCATGGGATCCATTGAATTTATAAGCTCTTGTATACTGTCGACCAATACTCGTTTAACTGAATACAGGCCGGGCTACTATGAACTACTGCAGTAACTGTGGACAACCGGTTAGGCTCACCATTCCCGAAGGTGACGATCATGAACGTCATGTTTGCGACAGTTGCGACACCATTCACTATCAAAATCCGTTGATTATCAGCGGCTGCCTACCCGTTTACGACGATGGCAACGAACAGCGGGTACTGCTGTGCAAACGCGCCATAGAGCCCCAGGCAAATAAGTGGACGCTGCCTGCAGGCTTTATGGAAAACGGGGAAACCACCGAACAGGGCGCTGCCAGAGAATGCTGGGAAGAAGCTCGAGCAAAAGTAGAGATTGGCCAGCTATACACCATGACCAGCATTCCGGGAGTCAATCAAGTACATCTGTTTTTTCTGGCTCAGCTACCCAAGCCAGATTTTGACATCAGCCCGGAAAGCCTGGAAGTGGCCTTATTCCGCGAACACGAAGTGCCTTGGCACGACATTGCCTTTACGTCCGTAAAGGTCACTCTTCAAAACTACTTCCGGGACCGGGTTAAGGGGCAATTTCCTCTGAGATCTGGCTGGACTGGCCCCACCGAATGTGGTCGTTGGAAGTGGACCAATCACGAAGACACGTAGCTCGACCTTATTGACAGCCGCTATCTACCCAATCGGTGGCATTTCCCAAAGCATCTACAGCTCGTGCGCGCACGCACAAGTCCGCCGCGTTCATAACACCAGTCAGCTCATTAAACGTAACTTCCAAACGATACTCAGAGGACGTCGATGTAAAGCGTTGCGGGGCAATGGTCAAACCATTGAAAAAGCCAATCTGCGAATCACTGGGCAATTGGGCATCCAGGTGTACATGGGGGTCGTAAGACGCAGGCAGCAAAAGATGAAATGGACTTTGGTGCAAACCGCCAGTCTGAAACACTGACCAGGGAAATAACGAACTGTCTTTGTACGTGTACTGACGATTGAAAAGCTGGGTATCAAAGAACGGGGGATTGACCTGGTAAGGAACACTTTCCGGCGTATTGCCTTGCGGCTGATGTTGGGCCTGAGCCACCAGTACAGAACCGCCGCCGGATTGGTTCTCGCGCACTTCCACTTCCAGCCTATTGACATCCAACTCCACGCCGTTGGTTTGCTCAACACTGACCGTCACAACCGGAAGCAGCGGATTGGCACTGTCTACCGATTCAATAGTCACCAACATATTGGCTGCACCGGTATCGTCGTACTCCAAAAACGCCAATGGATGGCGACAATCGCGCTGCCAATTACTGCGGATATCGTGATTGCCCGGTGCCTGGCGAATTTCAAAATGCAGATGCGCAAAACCGCTGGCACTGGCTCCGCTGTAACCCAACATCTGACCCTGAACCACCTGCTCACCAATACTTACTACAGGGCTATTCACATGCAGGTAGACACTGCTGATGCACTTAATAGCATCGCAATCATCCGTGTCTGGATCGTAGTGACGAACCTGAATCACACTGTCCGCAAAAGCGGGATCGGCACCAGCTTTAATCACCTCACCAGCAGCAATGGCGAAAAGCGGTGTATTTTGATCCGTTGGCAAATCAATGCCACGATGAAAATCGTAGCGCAACCCCTGGCTGGCCAGCTGGCGAGGGCCAAAAGTGCTGGACATGGGAGAGTCATCAAATGCTGCCGTCAGTCGATCACTGGGACAATCATCCCCTACCATCCACCCAGCTGGCGGGTTTTCGGAAATGCGCCCGCACAAGGGCCAGGAAAATTCCGCTGTCGCTACCGGAGGTGGATTGCCACCACCGGGAGGTGGTGGAGTAGGCGGCGGTGGCGCTGGAGAGCTCGGCGAGTTAGAAGAACCGCCGCCACCGCCACAAGATATTAACAACAAGCAAAAAGCAGCGCCCCAAAATAAACGTTTACTCAATAAACCGCTAACCATAGATGTCAGTTTAGAACGCCGCAGGCCACTAATCCAACAATTCCAGATTACTTATTAACGCGGCAATAGAATGTATGAAGTGTTAATAACCCGGCATATGGATGTGCCGACCCCGACAAAGTCGGCACGAGCACAGTAAAATCAAGAAACTTCACGCAATTTGCCAGGTTAAGAGTTCAGCTTCTCTACCGCCGCCAACAACTGAGCGTTGATTTCCGGGTTGGTGATTTCATTTGCCTCTGCATCAAAATTATCCTGAAATTTTGGCACTGAAACGGCTGCCACTACCTCAGCACCAAAATGGGGAGCTGACGATTCCGCCAATGCCAAAACGTTTTTTGCGCCACCCGGCCCCGGAGAAGTGGCCAGCAGCAAAGTGGGTTTACCCTGAAACACCTTGCGCTCTGCCCGGGACGCCCAGTCAAACAAATTTTTGTAAGCCGCAGTATACGACCCGTTGTGTTCGGCATGAGAGATAACCAGTGCATCTACTGAGGCGATTTTGTCGAGAAAGTCCCGAGCCAACTGCGGTTGCCCTAATTCGGCCTCACGTTCCGGGCTAAACAATGGCAGTTCGTAGTCGTGAATATCCAGTACTTCTACGGTTGCACCCTGTACAAGATTGGCTGTGTAAGCCGCCAGAACTCGGTTAATAGACTGCTTGCTGTTACTGGATGAAAACGCTAAAACTCTCATTATTCTTCCTCTGTGCTCAAATTACGCTCGGCAGGTAGGTCGCTCAAATATTCCACAAACTCTACTTCAAAACCATCGGGGTCAATATAGTAGATGTTTTTGCGGTATGGCTCATCAGAGCCGTCTTTATCCACATCAAAGCCCGCGTTTTTCATGCGTTTAATAAGGGCATCCAGGTCGTTGGTTTCAAACGCAAAATGCGCCAAACCCACCTGATGACCCTGCAGATTGCGGTTCTCTCCCTCGCCAAATTCATTCAACGCCAGGTATTGATAATCGTCACCAAAATGCACCCACTTACGGGGCTTTCCGTACCATTCGCCGCCACCCTGAGTGCGCACGCCCCAATGGGGAAAAGCCGCTTTGTAAAACGCCATGGATTGATCCAGGTTTTTGATCACCAAGTTAATATGTTCTATACGAATCATTGCTCTCTCCTCCGTGGTCGTTGATAAAGTGAGGCCACTATAAAACCTCAACCTAACTTGAGGTAAAGAGGATTTTTGACTATGGTTTTGATTGGGAATCTTTATGGTGAAATAACCGTTATGAACGACAGTAACTGGACCGTGGGCAAAGTCGCCAAACGTTGCGGGGTGAAAGTCAGCGCCCTGCATTTTTACGAACAAAAAGGGCTAATCCAAAGTTATCGAAATAGCGGTAACCAGCGTCGCTATAAAGCGGATGTGGTAAGGAGGGTATCCTTGATCAAGGCGGCACAAAAGGTAGGCTTTACTCTGGAGGGGATCAAGCAAACCTTTGACAGCCTTCCCGACAGTCGCACCCCGACCGCCAGCGACTGGAAAAAGCTGTCAAAAGAATGGCGAGAAGATTTAAACAATCGCATCGCCTATCTGGAGCGGTTGCGCGACCTGATTACCGGCTGCATTGGCTGCGGCTGCCTGTCGATGAAAAGCTGCCCCATTTACAACGAAGGGGATAAACTAGGCACAAACCATAAAGGTCCCGTGATACTAGACGAAATCACTTAACCCTGCCCTATCCACTAGCGTTTGGTCATCGTGTAAAAGACAAAGCCCAGCAGGCTCCAGCCAATAAATATCAGCCACTCCCAGGGCCAGACCAATGCCGAAGGGCTGCCTGGCAAGTACAGAGCAACCAGCCCAACCGCTGCTGCCAACGCAAGAAAGCCCACGGTATTGCCATACTTGAGCTTGTAAGGGCGCTCCATCTCTGGCTCGTTTTTCCTAAGCACCAAAAAGGACAGGGCCACAAAGCCATAGGCAATCACAATACCCAGGCCACCGGCATTCACAAACCACACCAGTGCTTTACTGCCCAGTAATGGTGCCAACGCGGAAAGCACACCAATCAACAAAATGGCGTTAACCGGAGTATTGTGTTTTGGGTGAAGGTACGCCAAAAAACCGGGCAACTGTTTGGCTCTGGCCATGGCGAAAATAGCGCGGCTGCCGCCCACCATAAACGCGTTCCAACTGGTAATAATTCCGCCAACACCGGCAATCACCAGAAAGGTACCCGCGAGCTTGCTGTTCCAGCCCGCCTCGCTGGCTGCAGCGGTGACCAGTTCAGCATTGGCTATTTGCTCAGCCGGCAACGCCAGGCTGACACTGAGAATAATCAAAACATACCAGGCAACCGCCAACGCCAGTGCCGCCAACAGAGTTTTGCCGATCTTCTTGAACGGCAGATTAATTTCTTCCGCCGCTTGAGGTATCACATCAAAGCCCACCAGCATGAAGGGCACCATAATAATGACCGCACTCACCCCGGCAAAACCATCGGCAAATAGCGGTGTCAGGTTTTCAGTGTTACCGCCCACCACGGATCCGGTCATCAGCATTAGCCCGCCAGCAATCAGCAGCGTTACCAGAACCGTTTGTAAAAACGCCGCCGGTTTTACACCAAAAATATTGACCACCGTAACCAACACCGCCCCCAAACTGCCAATAAGCGCCCACGTAAAATAGACGTCCGAGCCGGCGATTTGCCACAGGTGCCCAAGATGCTCAAAATCAAAAATATGATCTAGCACTGTTGGCAGTGCGACCGCCTCAAAGGCTGATACAGAAACATAGCCGAGAATAATGGTCCAGGTACAAATAAAAGACCCAAAATTCCCTAACGCCCGGTGGCTGTACACATGCTCACCACCGGCCTTGGGCATAGCCGTAGCCAGCTCCGCATAGGTGCAGGCAATCAGGCACACCAGTGCACCACCAATAACAAACGCAACAACGGCACCCAATGTGCCTGCGGTTTCAACCCAGTCGCCGGCCAGTACCACCCAGCCCCAACCGATCATTGCGCCAAACGCCAAAGTCAACGTATCTCGGCCATTCAGCACCCTGGAAAATTGATTTTCCTGCACCATTTTCTGTTCCTGTGATCAACTGTATTCAATACTTGCCTTACACCTATCGCGGCATTGGCCAAGCATAAGGTGACAACTGCCTCGTTTCAAAAATTGTTTGGATGCGTTTACTGCAAACCCAAAGAGGCGGTGGCAAATAGCCTCTGCAACCTGATTAACGGCGCTATATCGACAGCTGACATGAGGGTCGCGTCGAGACCCAGCTCCATATAGCCAACAGCAGTGACTAACGATGTACACTATTCTAATTTCTTGTCAATTTATCATTGACAGCAGCACCTATATTGGCAATATCACTATCGATTCAAGTGGCTGTTTAAGCTCACTCTCACCTTACTTTTAAATTCTTTGAGAAGAACCATGAAAAGCGGTATCAATAAAGAGGCACAGATGGCGAAGGACGTATTAATTGCCTTTGCTCAAAGGGGATTCCAAAAAACCTCCATGGAAGATATCGCTCGCGCTGCAAGCCTGTCCAGACAGTCTATCTACAAGAAATTTGGCTCCAAAGAAAAGTGCTACCAATGGAGCATACGCACCTACCTTGCCAATATGTACACACAAATTTTTGCCACCTTGGGCAGTAGCGACGACAACTCCCTCAGCACGCTGCTCAACGCATTTGACATATCCATGGGCGAATCCATTGATGTGGTCAGCAATCCCAACGGTACCGAAGTGATGGATGATGTACTGGAGGAAACCTGGGCATCTGAAGAAGACTGGCCATTGCGATATCGATCACGGCTCGCTGAATTCCTTGAACAGAACAACTACGCACCTGGGAACAGGGCCGACGGAGTTGCATTTGCACTCATATGTTCTGCAAAAGGCCTGTTACTGGAAGAATCGTCCAGAGAAAAATTTCTGGAAAAAATGACATTAATTATCGAAAGCATCACCGCCCAATAACCTCAAGGCGACCTTTCTATTGGTTGAGAGAGGTTGTTCACACAACCCTACCTTCCCTACCCTGCAAACTAACATCACTGACGATAGCAGACTCATCCATTGGTTTGCCCGCCGCTGTGCAAACGCCTGATTTACAAAAGAGACAATCGGCTGGCTAGCACCATAAAAAGTGGTGGTGCGGAATAATCTAGTGTTCCTTCCAGGCGTTCTACCGATACCTGACACTGAATATGTCTCAACATCCGGGCAGATTTAACCCTTTGATTTCAAAATATTTTTATCCTTTAATTTACATTTTATATATTTTTTGTAACTTTTAAATTGACATAAATAAAGATTTTAGTATTATTCGAGCTATAGACAACAGCAAAGAGCGCTTACAAGGCCTCAACACAACGTTTAAAGGAATCAATGATGTCCACTGCAATCACCTATGTGCTTCGTGCATTTTCAACATTTTGGCCATCACAAAAGCCATTGGCATTTTCCGGAGTTGGATCGAGTCAGCAATTGGCAGACCTGATCATCGCCAGTGGGCAAAGCAGACCTCTACTGCTTACCGGAGGCTTTTTGCTAAAAAATGGGAAGTTGGATGAGCTGCTTAATCACTTCAAGGTAAATGGCTGTGAAGTCACCATATACGATGGTGTCACTCCCAACCCCACATACAAAGATGTGGAAGCTGGGCTTGCGTTGAGCAAAGAACACAACTGTGACAGCGTTATTGCTATTGGCGGTGGTTCTATCATTGATGTGGCAAAAGTGATTGCTGCTGCCAGTACTAATAACCGCAGCCTGGAAAAGCTGGCCGGCATCCTTAAGGTCAAAAAACCACCGCTGCCCTTCTATGTGGCTCCAACAACCTCGGGAACCGGGTCTGAAGCAACCAATACGGCCGTTATTTCGGAGCCGGAGACTCACAAAAAGAAATTTTTTGTTGACCCCAAATACATTCCCTTGGCTGTTGCTCTCGACCCAGAGCTATTGAAATCATTGCCGCCTCACATGACAGCCGCTGTGGGTATGGACACGTTGACCCATGCCATTGAGGCCTATACATCACGCAATAACTTTACTGACACTGACCGGGAGGCGGCCACTGCAATCAAGTTGTTGTTTGACTTCCTACCCTTGGCTTACACCGACGGCAACAACTTGAAAGCACGAGAAATGGTTGCCCAGGCTGCCTTGCTCGCAGGCCACGCCTTTACCAAAGCCAGCTTGGGCTATGTACACGCTATCTCACATCAGGTGAGTGCACATTATGACACCCCCCACGGTTTGACCAACGCAGTGATATTGCCAAGGGTGTTGCGATTCAATCAAACCGTTTGCGCACAGCGTTTTGCTCAGCTTGAAACGATGTTAAGTGGCCAGCAATCCACTGCCGATACGCAGATACTGGCAGACAAATTTATCGCACGGGTGGATCAGCTAGCCAAAGAAATCGGCATTCCCTCAAGTCTCACTGAACTCAAAGAAAAGGATTTTGACAAGATCACCAGTGATGCATTGAAAGAAGCTCGACAAACCTACGCAGTGCCAAAGCGCATGAAACGCAGCGACATCAAATCCATTTTGCAATCCATCGTCGATGGCCACTGTGATTTGTCATTTGCGCAATAGGAATGAGGCACCAATGGCTAGTACAGCAAAAAACGAGGAGTTAATGGCAAAAGCCATACTGACCACATTTGCTCAGTATGGCTTCCAGAAAACTTCGATGGAAGATATCGCTCGCTCTGCTGGCTTATCCAGACAGTCGATATACAAAAAGTTTGGATCGAAAGAACAATGCTACAAGCGAGTGATTAATGTGTACCTGGCCGCCATGTACAGGGAAATCTTTACCGTATTAAGCAATGGCCACCAAGACCCGTTGTCCACACTACTTAAAGTTTTTGACATTTCCACGGGAGAAGCCATCGATATTGTCAGCCACTCCCACGGTACTGCGGTGATGGACAATGTGCTGAATGAAACCTGGAAATCAGAGGAAGACTGGCCATTACGCTATCGAGCACGGCTTGCGGAGTTCCTTGAATACCATTGCTATGCCTCGAACGCTAACGCAGACGGCATAGCCTTCACACTGATATGTGCCGCAAAAGGCCTCTTACTGGAAGAATCATCAAGAGAAAAACTTCTCGAACAGATGACATTAATTATTGAAAGCCTTTCCAAAGGCAAAAACTGAATTCAACTTACATTTGATTTTGAAGGAAAAGGCCATGAACGCCATTGCAAGCACCGTTTTACAACAAGATAGCGCTGTTCAAGAGGAACAGCTTCAGGCGCAATTTAATAGCATTAAATCCGCTTACAACAACGCACCTTATCTCAGTTATGAGCAACGCAGAGACATATTGCTAAAACTCAAGAAATCGCTGATAGACAACGAACAACTCATCTATGACGCCGTCAAACAAGATTATGGTTATCGCAGTGAATTTGACTCGCTAATTGCCGATGTATTACCCAGTGTGGCAGGTATCAATTACGCGCTGAAAAATCTGAAAAAATGGATGAAGCCGTCAAAGCGGCATGCGGGCCTAATGTTGGCCCCATCCAAGGTTCGTGTACATTACCAGCCACTGGGTGTTGTTGGCGTCATCACTCCCTGGAACTTCCCTTTCTTCCTGGCCCTGGGGCCAGCTGTACAAGCTCTCGCTGCAGGGAACCGGGTTATGATTAAAATGAGTGAATTCACTCCCAATGCCAATAAAGCGTTGCGCAAGGTAGTGGACGTTATCTCCGAGCATGTCGTTATTATTGAAGGCGAAGCTGGCATTGGCGCCGCCTTCTCAGCATTACCCTTCGACCATTTGATATTTACGGGCTCAACCAACGTTGGAAAGCTGGTCGCCAAAGCCGCTGCTGACAACCTTACGCCAATCACTCTGGAAATGGGCGGTAAGTCCCCAACAATTATCGATAACGACATCAGCATGGACACTGCTGTGGATGCCATCAGCATCGGCAAGTCGACCAACTCTGGGCAAATTTGTGTATCTCCGGATTACGTATTCGTTCCCGAGCACAGAAAGCAGGAATTTGTAGAGACATTCAAAAAACGTTACGCGGAGTATCACCTTTCTGGCGACAACAAAAATACCCAAACACATATTGTGACTGACCGGCAATTTACACGTCTGAAAGGATTTTTGGACGACGCCAAAGAGAAAGGTGCGGACATTCACCCTGTTAAGGAATACAAAGACGGTGATGGCAGGCTGATCTACCCACACATCGTAACTAACGTCAGCCAAGATATGCGGGTTATGGAGGAGGAAATTTTTGGTTCTATACTGCCGGTCAAAACCTATCAGGACGTTGGTGAAGTGATTGACTATATCAACGCGCGCCCACGCCCGTTGGCACTGTATATCATGTCCAAAAACAACGCGCTGATTGATCGCATTTTGAAAAATACCCACAGTGGCGGTGTTGCCATCAACGATACAGCCATGCACGTAGCTGCTGACGATGCCCCCTTTGGCGGTGTCGGCCCATCAGGCATGGGGCACTATCACGGCCATGAAGGTTTTTTGACATTTTCGAAAGCAAAGACAGTCTTGTACTCCAAAGCATCCCTGCCCAAAAACCGATTTATTCTCAAGAATCGAGATTTGGTATTTAAGGTATTGCGTTCATTGCTGTTGAAGTAATAGGGCATATATTACGGTAGATCCGTAACGAAACCCTAAACCCGTCATTGCGAGAAACATAGTGACGCGGCAATCTAGTGATTTCACTTCAAAGACACTGGATCGCCGCGCTACGCTCGTGATGATGAACTTCGATAAGAGAAACATCAAAAATCTGGTAGATTACGCTTTGCTAATCCACCCTACGAACAGACTGAAACAAATCGTATCTCTTGTGTATAGCCACAGGAATCCAAACAGCTAATATAGGGTGAAACACCACATACCAATACTCCTGAACAAATTCAGATACAGCTAAAAAGGGTATCAAATATTCTACCTGTTCTTGTTCCGCTAACTGAGGAAGGATTTTGATAAAAAAGAGTGAAAAAGGCGCAGTAGCAACTATTAGCAGTATTTCAATGAAACAATAAACCCCGAAGCAAGCTGCAAGAAAAAATAGCTTGTTCTCAATTTTTTTGTAAAAAATATAGAAGAAAATAAACAGCGTTGTGATAACAAGAACAACTGCCAAGATATATTCAAGTAGTCCCACAAACCAAATCCTTTATCAGGCGGTATAAAACAACACATGAGCCATATGACACAACAAAGCTAAGTCCACCGGCAAGACCCAGGTAAATAATTAATTTGGTACTGATGCTATCGAATGGCACATGCGGCCATTTCAAAAGAACAGCAAAACAACCAAATAGAAAAAAACCGTAGAAAAAGAATCGAAAGACAATCATTTAGCTCTCCCTGCTCAGCGGGCAATACTAACCGAAAGACCAAAAATTACAACTAAGCCACTCTGAATCACGCCATTGCTGGTAAGTCAGGTATTCATTGTAATTTCATATACATGGGCTCCCGCATTCGGCGAAGTGACGCAGGCAGAAAGTATCACGTAATTTAGTCGAAGGTCGATTGAAAAGCTGTATTAAGAACTGCGAAGGCAAGTGACCTCGGCATCACTTTCCGTGACCGTCGCCAGCAGGGATGCTGGCGTCGAGCCTCCAGGGAAGGATTTACAGCGTGTCACGGGAAGAGATACCGAGGTCGCAGATCACATACCAAAAGACGTTCAAAAGAGCTACTAGCCGCGTCGCTTTCTTTACAAGAATACTTCTCGCAATAATGGAAATGAAACGACCGAGCGATCAAATCGTCCCATTCACAATTGGCTGGAACGCGGTCAGTGAATCCATTAACGCAGAATTACCCAAGCCATTCGCCGGGAACAGATTGGCAAAATTACCCTGCTCACCGTGCAGCGCCATATAGTTCAGGATCACGGTTTCTACCAGCAAATTCACATTGTTGGCCGCAGGTGTAGCAGCGGTTTCTACAGAGGCATCGTTGCGCATAAAGCCAATTTGCTGGTGGCGGGCCTGCTCTTCTGGAGTGGCACCCAGTAGCTGCGGGCGGCCATTGGGGTTGTACACCATAAAGAAAGAAGACGCGGTAGACTGGTTATCGCCCGTCCACTCTCCTTTACCGCGACCATCCACGGAATTGTCGATACGGCCATTACTGGCCACTGAGCCGTCGCTCATAACGTACATCATCAGCGGTGTGTTGGTACGCGCGGCGTATTCCAGACAGGCACCCATGCAACGGCCAGCGCGCAGATCGCGAATTTCGCCGGTGGCGCGCTCGCCGGTGTGGTAGTCATAGCCGCCCATGGTAATGGTGCCGGCACCGGCAAAGCCGTCGATCACCATTTTCATCACTGACGCGGTTTTGCGGAATTCGCCTTCGCCATCAAATTCGGCGGTGGAGAAAATACCGCCATTGTCGCTAACGATAATCGGGTTGGGCGCATTGCGATCATCCGGATTCAGAGTATTCGGGTCACCAAAACGCTCTGCCAGATCCGCACTGCTCAGGTAGCCGCACTCAATCAAATCCTTGATCACCGCATCGTTGGTCAAACGGGTATTCACTGCGCCCAGTTTGGCGTTGCTGAGTCGATAGACGGATTCCATCACCGCCACTGCATCGGATTGATTCAACAAGCCAACCAGATCACCAATATCTACCATACCGGTGACATCCGTGGGGCGATCCACTTTGGTGGGGCGAATGGTGGGGTCGATCATGGCCATGGGCGCCATCGAGTTGCCTCCGGAGTCGCTGCTGCGAGAGCCGATCAAACTCAGGATAGAGCCTTCAGCACCAGCGGTAGCAATGCCGTACATGGGGTTGTGGGGGTTGTTGCCGGTGTCGTTTTCCGAACGCGCGGGAATAATGGCGCCGTTGATATTGGCTGCGGTTCCCGGCGACAGTTTTTCCAGAATGCCGCGCAAAAACGAACTGTCGCTGTGAAATGCCAAACCCAGGGTGGTATCCGTATGGTCGCCATTACTGGTGCCGGTTTCCGACGAGCCGGCACCGTTTACTTCCGCCACGCCGGGAATCATATCGCCGGGCAAACCCAGCTTGGAATAACCCGCGGTGCTGAGAAAATCCATCTGCCCGCCCTGGCCACCGATTAATACGTTGGAACCGGCAACATTCACACCGCCGGCCAAATCAAAGCAGATAAAGGGGATTTTTCCTGCTCCCAGGCCAGAAGAACAACCAGCGTCAGCCATGGCATCGATCAAATCCTGAGAAAGAGCATGAGCCTTACGAGGGCTGGCAAATAAACTCAATACCGAGCCACCCAGTACGGTACCCGCACCGGCACAGAAACCTTGGGCGAGAAAGTCACGGCGGGTAACCGGCCGTGAATGGTCTGCGTGGAACAAAGGCTCATTCAGGCCATGGGCTCTCGGGCTTTGTTTTTTAATAATCATTTTCTTATTCCGCTCTTTATTCTGCTCAGTTTTGACTCTATCACTGGATTAACATAGTGGCACTGGCCAGTACCGCGGCACAGGTGGCTTTTACCACAGTGCTGGTATCGGTAGCCGGGTTGGCAGTCATAGTGCCGATCAGGTTATTGAGTTCAGTACGCATCGCTGCATCATCCGGCTGACTGCTCAGATTGGTGCCCACAATATTGTTCAACAGCGGCGTGATAATCAGATCCCTTTCGCCCTGAGTATCAAACGCTGTGGCGGCACTGGCAGCAAAGTTAAAGCTATTGAAATAACTGGTGCGCAGGCTGGTGTCCTCCACCAGGGCATTGCAGTACTCAATAGCCAGCTGGGTAACACCCATCTGGTGAGCAGACAAAAACCCGTTAATGCTTTCCACCGTCGGCAACTGCTGGCGCACAGTATTAAAGGTGTTTTGCACATCGGTCTGAGTAGCACTGACCCCGGTGGCCGCCGCCATAGTGGCGTTGATCTCGTCGAAGGTTCGCAGGCCAATATCCGATTGAGGGTCAAGATCTGCTGGCGTTGCCGGTGTTGGCGGAACCGGCTCCAATACCACATTGGTATTGCTGCCAATACGCTCGAAGGTGAGGAAAAACTCGTCGGATTCCGGGCCTTTTTCCAGTGCGACAATGGTGCCGCGATCAGACATTACCTGGCCGCTGGCGCTATAGTCATTGGCGTTAAGGGTGATGTCCAGGTTCTGGTACGCCTGCCCTACTGGCGCCTCGCGACCATTGATGCCAATACGCATACCCTGCACCGGAATATTGTCCGGCGTGGCCGTGCTATCCAGGCTGATAAAGTAAGGCGCATTAAACAGGTAGCTGTAACTGTCGAATTGACTGACTTCCACCACGATATAAGCGTCGGGCACAGACACTAGGTCGCTGACACTAAACAGCAGCAGGTATTTGGCACCTACTCCGGCGTCAAAGTTATCTTGAATCTGCTCATCGGTGAGCACCCGATTGTGAATCGCCACCAGGCGGAATACCCCTTGCCACAAGCGCTGATTGGAAACTTCATTGCCCAGCACAAAAGCAAAGGTGTCGTCCCAGTCACTGAGGTTACCGCCACCGACACTGTCCAGGTCGCCGGTGTATTCGCCGTTTACATAAATGCGACGGCCATTCACTGGATCGTAATTCACCACCACATGCTGCAAGGTCGCTTGCAGGCGTTCGTCTGCATCCGCTGTAGACAGGGCTGGTTCGCCGTTGCCATCAGTCGTGCTGCTGCGGTTGAGGAAGTCATAGTTATACAGTGTCTGCCCCAAGGTAAAGTTGCGGATGTTGTTGCCACCGGAGTAGCTGACAATACCCGCCGGGCCATCCTGGGTGACGTTACCCGGTGCCACCCAAGCCTCGATACTGTACTCACCGGTTCCAGAGCTACCGGCAATCAAGTTATGCAATTTAGCGCTGGCAGCGGTTGTTGCTTGCGCTTTGCCGTCGTTAATGCGAATACCGAAACCACCCACCCATTCCACGTTGCCGCTGATGGTCAGATCCATGGCCGGGTCGACACCACTGGTATCAAAGGCGGTAAAGCCGCTGCCAGTTTTGAATTCGTACTTGGCAATGGCGTTGCTCTCGTGGCGGCCACCGGTATTGGCCAGCACACCGTCGAACAGGGTCAACGCTTTACTGATCACCAGCTGAGGATCGACGGTGGTAAGGGGAATGCCATCGGCAAATGCGGTAATGGCATTTTCCATTTCAGTGGCATTACTTGAGCAATCGTCCCAGCAGTTGTGGAATTCGTTGCGCAAGCGAACCACCAACCGTGAGCGAGCCGGATCGTCCAAATCGATTCTGCTCTGTACCGCAGCGTAAGCCACGTCCACATCCGCAGCGGCAAAATAAGGCTGCTGGGGAGTACCCGCGTCGTCGCTGTGGCAATTGGAGCAATACTGAGTCAGCAGCGGGTAAACGGTGCTGCCAAAGTCAGCGCTATCGGCAGGAAAAGTTTTACTGTCACCCACGTCTCTGATAGCAGGTGCAGTCAGGGAAATCACCGAACCGCTGCCACCCACACTGTCGTTGGCCCAGTCTTCGATATAGCCCTGAATAATATCGGCACAGGCCTGGTCACTGGCCAACCAGCAGTTGTGACCACCGGCCACCTGGGTAACCAGTACAGAGTTGGCCGGGTTATTTAAATCCACAACCGCGTTAGCGGCGTTGTAGGCCGTGTTGATATCGTCGGTGCGTACAAAGGCCGGGGACTGCAAGCTGTCGCCGTGACACTGACCACAGCGGTTATCTTCAACCAGGTTATCCCAAACATGAATTCGGAAGCTTTGTACATCCGCTGTTTGTGGCGCCGGCCCGTTATAGACCACGCCGCCAACATTGCCACCACCACCGGGGTTGGGGTTAGGCAGTGCAGTGGTAGGTGAGCCACTGCCACCGCTACAGGCGGTCAACAACAATACAGCCGCAGGCAGTACAGTGGCTTTAAGGAGTCGAGTAATCTGCAAATTGGTCACTGTCTTACTCCCCCTTACAGTACAGAGCCACTTCCGCCCACACTCGCTTGAGATTGTGGCCATTGGCAATAAATGAATTAGTGATGGTCGTTACCTGGCCGCGGTCGTTGCTATCACCGGGTTCACGTAAGCAGACCGATCGGAATACTTTGGTTACTTGATATTCGGCAAAGGCGCGACTGTGGGCCAGTTCCATACCCAGTGACTTGGCACCATTGCCACTGCCTGTGAGCGTACTGTCCCAGCCCAACAGGCTGTTGACGCCCGCTCGCCAGTAGTTGTCCCAACCGTCATCAGGGGTGATGTAACCGAACGGGAAGTTGTTACTGTTAATATGGTATTTGCCCACCACCCGGGTGCCGGTATCCGGGTCTGTCTGGCCAGCACTGTTGTAGACCAGTTGGCCATTGATACCGGTGGGGTCGTTGTTGGCATCGTAGCTAAAATTGTAATAGGCAAATGCCTGAGCCAGTGGGTCCATACCACTGTGGCAAGACACACAGTTATTGAGAAAGATACGGCTGTCACCACCAGGGCTACGGGACACATCCTGGCGGATACGATCTGGCGAACGACTGGTATCCTGTAATTGCTCCAGATCCCGCCCCAAGTGATTGAGCAAGGTAAAACGCAACATTGCCCGATTGGTGCCCGCAATAAAGAATGCCTGAGCACCTGCGCGGGTGGTCATTACTCCGGCAGTCGCTTCACTGGGTAGTCCATTGACCGATGATTGCGTGCGCTGCACCAACTCTGCCTGCAAGTCGATGCCCTGGTTTTCCAATGCTTCATAGTGATTATTGTTGCCATTGGCGTAGGCGGGTAACCCCAGGCTGGGATTGCCGATATAAATGATGTCGCCGTACAGCACCTGGCGGAAATCCAATTCGTCTCGCACCAGACCGATAACGGTGGCAGTGTAATCGTTAAGCGCAACAAACTGACTCTGGTCCCTGTTGGTCCAGCTGGCAGCAAAATTTTTCAGGCTCACCCGATAAAACTCCGGGTTTGCCGTGGCCATTAACGCAGCATCAATATCATTGTCGGGGTTGGCATCCGCCAACAGCGCTTCCATATTTGCGAGCACCTGATCAGAAGGTGGCACACCGGCAATACGGTCGTGAATACGCTTTGCCTGCTCGCGAGGCCCGGCAAAAACAGCGGTGCTGACAAGAGCAAGGCTGAGCAGGCTGATGGTGAGGAGTGGCTTTTTATTCATTTGCCTCGCCTTAATAGTTGTGTCGTGGCTGGGTTATTCGTTATTTACTGTTTATATTTGTATTTATTGATTGGCATACTATTCCCACCACCCATTGGGAAATACCGCTGCGTTATCCCCCAACTTGAGACCTCTTTCTCAGTTCCGCACAAAAACCCTGCCCACTGCCATTCATCCGCACCAACAACCACTAATTCGTGACAGAGCGCACGGCATTAATGCCGCTGGCAACGAAAAATAGCCCACACAAAAAATATAAAACCAGAAATACAAAACTGTTGTACCCCATCGAGGAGCCAATCGACGTGACAAGCCACTCCGCGCTTAGCCTTTCTTTTTTGCAAAGAGTTTTTCTAAAAAAAGCTTTTTTGAAAAAAAGTTGCGCAGCCATCAGTTCACTATTACTGGTAGCGTGTAGCGGTGGTGGCGAAGGTGGCTCTGGCGCCGGGCTGGGCAGCGGTCAAAGCCCGGATCCGGTGGTGCTGGATATACCCATTTTTTTCGTACAACGCCCTTTACCGGTAGATGACAATGGCAACCGTGAAGCAGACGATGTGCTCGAGCCCGCAGCTTTCCGTCCCGGCGCCGAGCTGGTGATTCGCGATCGCGCTTCACCAAGTTCACCGCAGCGGGTGATTACCGCTGAAGTGTTTGCCGAAGACGAGCTCTACGATGTCAAAGACCTGGAACCTTCCTTTGATGGCGAACGCTTGCTGTTTTCCATGCGCGCCCCGGAAATACCCAACGCCGATGACGACGAACAGCCCACCTGGAATATCTGGGAATACGACCTGACAACGAATACCCTGCGGCGCATTATCGAATCCGACACCAACGCCCGCGCTGGCCAGGATATTGCGCCTCACTACCTGGCAGATGGTCGCATCGTATTTTCCTCTACCCGCCAACGCCAGGCACGCTCCATTTTGCTGGACGAAGGCAAACCTCAGTACTCTGGCCTCACTGAAGACCGCGATACCGAAGCGTTTGTGCTTCACGTGATGGAAAGTGACGGCAGCAATATTCGCCAGGTTTCCTATAACCAGAGTCACGACCTGGATCCCACCGTATTAAGCACCGGCGAAGTGATGTTCAGCCGTTGGGACAACGCCGCAGGCAACAACAGCATCAGCCTGTACAAGATGAATCCCGACGGTCGCCAGCTGGATTTTGTCTATGGCTTTCACAGCCAAGATACCGGCACCAACAACAGCGAAGGTCGCTTCTTGCACCCTCGCGAACTCCCCAATGGCCAAGTGCTGGTATCGCTACGCCCCACGCAAAGCGACCGTTTGGGGGGTGATATGGTGGCGGTGAATTTTGCCGGATTTACCGAAATTGGTCAGTCAGAGCTGTCCAATCCCGCAGCGCCCAACAGTGGTGAAGGCCAACAATCCCTGGCGTTTGCGGAAGTGTTTACCGACGGCACACCCTCCCCTCATGGCCACTTCAGTTCGATATTTCCCTTGCTCGACGGCACCGATCGTCTGCTGGTAAGCTGGGCACAGTGCCGCCTGATTGACCCGGCTGACGGCACCACCATTATTCCCTGCACCGATGCCAACCTGGCCCTGCCCAACGTACAAGAGGCAGCACCTCTGTACGGCATCTGGAGCTACAACCTGACGGACCAATCCCAGCAGCCGATCGTCAATGGTATTGAAGACATCATGTTTACCGAAGTCGTCGCCATGCAGCCACGCAGCCTGCCCGCCAACATTGAAGATGGCGTACCCGGCGTCACTCTGGATAACGACTTGCTCAGCGAAAATGTCGGTGTGCTGCATATTCGCAGTGTTTACGACCTGGATGGTACCGACACCACCGCCAATGGCATTGCTGCAACCGCAGACCCTCTACAGGCCGACTTTGCCACTCGCTCTGCGCGCTTTTTGCGGGTGGTAAAAGCAGTACCCATGCCGGACGAAGACATACTGGACTTTGACAACACCGCATTTGGCCGCAGCCAAAACCAATTGATGCGGGAAGTGCTGGGTTACACACCCATCCAGCCAGACGGCTCTGTGCAGGTAAAAATTCCCGCCAATGTACCTTTTATGGTGTCAGTACTGGACGCCGACGGCAGACGCATCAGTAACCAGCCCATTGGTGGCCGTCACAACAACTGGCTGCAACTGCGCCCCGGCGAAGAGCGTGAATGCAGCGGCTGTCACAGCCGCACCAGTGAGCTGCCTCACGGCCGCCCTAATGGCGAAGCGCCGAGCATTAACACCGGTGCTATGGTGACCGGCGTAGCCTTCCCCAACACCACCAGCACTCTGTTTCCCGATGCCGGCGAAACCATGGCGCAAACCCTGGGACGCATTAACGGTGTTAGCGAACTGACTGTGGATTTGATATTTAGTGATGTGTGGAGCGACGCCAATATCAGCACGCCTGACCCGGATATCCAATATCAGTACGCCGACCTGGCCACGCCTCACCCCACCTCATTGGCGTGCCAGACCAACTGGACCAGCAACTGCCGCATCGTGGTCAATTACCCGGTACACATTCAGCCACTGTGGGATCGCGACCGCCAGATTTTTGATACCGACGGCATCACTTTGTTGCAGGACAATACCTGCACCAGCTGCCACAATATTGTCGACGACAACAATATGCCCATGGAGCCGTTGGGACAGCTCAATTTGGCGGGTACTCCTTCGACCGATGAACCGGATCACCTCACTTCCTACCGGGAGCTGCTGTTCCCGGACAACGAACAATTTCTTGATATTGACACCAACACTCTGCAAGACGTGATGGTTCAGCGCACCGATGCCAATGGCAACCTGCTGTTTTTGCTGGATGCCGACGGCAACCAGGTATTGGATGCCAATGGCGACCCAATTCCCATTCTCGACCCGGTGACCGTGCCCGCCAGCCTGTCCGTAAACGGTGCCTTGGCAAGCCCGCGACTTTTCTCGCGCTTTGCCACTGGCGGCAGCCACGAGGGCTATCTGGACGACGCTGAACTCAAGTTACTGTCGGAATGGATCGATATTGGTGGGCAGTACTACAACAACCCGTTTGATGTACCGCAAAACTAGAACAACAAAAAATGATAATAAAAATGGCCAATAATTTTTGGCGCACACTGCAAAGTTTTTTTGCGCAACCGGTCTCCCCCGCAGCTGGTTTGGTGCCCGTAGTCACAAACGTAGAGTCCCCCTCCTCTTCGCGTTTGTGTTGGGTACCTTTCCGGCTGCATTCTTTAACAAAGTGGAGCACGCGACTGCCAGTTCTATTTCAAGCACTGCTAGCGAGCATTCTGCTCATTGCCCTGCCAAACAACCCGGCCTTTGCTGACAAGGCTCCGCTGATCGCTACCGTCGCAGACCCCTATCTGGAAATGCATTCCGGCCCTGGTCGCGGTTACCCAATTTTTCATGTGGTGGAAAAAGGCGAAACCGTAGAAACCCTGAAAAGCCGCACTGACTGGTTCAAGGTTCGGGTTCAAAAAGGTATCGACGGTCGTGAACGGGTGGGCTGGGTACACCGCAGCCAGATGGGGCGAACCCTGTCTCCCAATGGCGAGCAGTTGGGATTGCAGCACGCCGGTTTCGATGACTTCAAAAACAGCCGTTGGGAAATGGGAATTTCTGCCGGCGATTTCGAAGGCGCATCATCCCTTAATGGCAATCTGGGTTATCGCATTACAGAAAACATTACCACCGAACTGCGCCTTACTCACGCCATTGGTAATTTTTCCGACAACACTCTGGCCAGCATTAATATTCAGAACCAGCCATTCCCGCAGTGGCGGGTATCGCCATATTTCAGTTTGGGGGCCGGTGTGATTCGCACCCAACCCAACGCCACTTTGGTGCAGGTGGAAGATCGCACCGACAGCACTCTTAACGTGGGCATTGGCGCCAGAGCCTACATCACACGAAACATGGTATTGCGAGCGGAGTATCGCAATCACGTCATCCTGACCAGCCGCGACCAAAACGAGGAGGTAAAAGAATGGACACTCGGAATCAGCATCTTTTATTAAAAACCATTGCCGCAGTGTTCTGCCTGACACTACTGCCTATAACGGCAGACGCTCAGGAACAGAGCGACGATGAACGCGGCCTCGACCAAATTGTGTTGCCGGACCTGGAAAGGCGCACCATTAAAGAATCTGACATCGACAGCGAAAACTTTGAAATCGGTGGCTTTGCCGGTTTTATGAACGTGGAAGACTTTGGCACCAACCCGGTATACGGGATTCGCGCTGCCTACCACGCCACTGAGGACTTTTTCCTGGAGGCGACTCTCGGCACTACAGAGCTGGGCACCACCAGTTTTGAAGATTTGAGTGGCAATGTTCAAATTCTGCCAGACGATCAGCGCGACTTGACCTATTACAACTTATCGGTGGGCTACAACCTGTTTCCCGGTGAGGTATTTTTGGGCAAAGGCCGTGCTTTCAATACCAATCTGTACCTGATTGCCGGTGCCGGCAACACCGACTTTGCCGACAGCAGCCACTTTACCTACAACTTAGGTGTGGGCTATCGCTTTTACGCCACTGACTGGCTCAGCGCGCACCTGGATATGCGCAACCACGTATTTAACAGTGATTTGTTGGGGGAAGACAAAACCCTCAACAACCTGGAATTTACCCTCGGCTTTACCGCGTTTTTTTAAAAACGCCGTCATCCCGCGTAAGCGGTAATGACAAAAATCAGGAGAATAACAATGGATAAATTAGCCAAAATTTTTATCAGTGCCATTATCAGCCTCGGTGTTATTGCCACTACCGTGAACGCCGCAGATGAAGCACCGGACTTTACCCTCAAAAGCCACGGTGGCGACAACCTGCGTTTGGCTGAACAACGGGGCAATGTGGTGATGCTGAATTTCTGGGCGTCCTGGTGTGGCCCCTGCAAACAAGAAATGCCGTTGTTGGATGAACTGTACCAACGCTATTCCCGCGCCGGGTTCACCATTCTCGGTGTCAATGTAGAGCGAGATACTGAAGACGCACTGCAAGTACTCAATGACATTCCAGTTACTTTTCCCATTCTGTTCGATACCGAAAGCATTGTGAGCAAAGCCTACGACGTCAGCGCCATGCCCACTACCGTGATGATCGACCGGGACGGCAATATTCGTCACCTGCACAAGGGCTACAAACCCGGCTACGAAGACGAATACCGCAAACAAATTAAACAACTGATCCGGGAATAACGGAGGCGCCATGAAACTGATTAAGCGCACAGTATTAACAGCTACAGTCCTGCTCACCCTCAGCGGTTGCAGCAGCATCGAACCCTGGGTAAAGCCGTACGAACGCCACTATCTGGCGTCAGACATTATGCAATTCGATCGCGACCCAGTGGCCTCTGGTTACCTGCATCATGTATTCCAGTCGCGCGAAGGCGCGCGAGGTGCAGAAGGTGGTTCGGGAGGCGGCTGTGGGTGTAACTGATTTTTGGTCGCGAAACGCACGCCTGACTACCCGATCAGCGCTCGGTACTTTATTTTTCGCGCTGTTCTCGCTCAGTGCCACCGCGGCCACTCTGCCGGATGACCGCCTGGATATTCTCTACCACGGCTACAAAGGTGGTGGCGCCACCATTGATGGACCATCGGTATTGGTGCGAAAAACCTTTGCCGACAAAGTATCGGTGCGAGCCAACTACTACACGGATTTTGTCAGCAGTGCCTCTATTGATGTGATTGCCACCGCCAGCGCCTACGAAGAGGAACGCAACGAATTCAGTGTGGGCATGGACTACCTGCACAATAAAACCACCATGAGCCTCAACGTCACCTCCAGTAGCGAGAACGATTACGAAGCACAAACCGTGGGTTTTTCCATCAGCCAGGATTTTTTTGGCGACCTGAGCACACTGGCACTGAGCTACGCTGTCGGCAGCGACACCGTGCGCCGCCGCGATGATGACGTCTTTGAAGATGAGATTGACCGCCAGCAATTCAGCCTTACATTCACTCAGATTCTTACCCAAAAACTGGTGGCCAGCCTGGCGGTGGAAAGTATTGTGGATGAGGGTTTTTTGAATAACCCCTACCGGCAGTACCGCTTTGTTGATGCCAGTGAGCCCCTGGGCTTTGGCTACGCACTGGAACTGTATCCACGCACTCGCAACAGTGACGCTGTGGCCTTACGCAGCCTTTATTACTTACCCTGGCACGCATCGCTAAAAGGCGAATACCGCCGTTTTGCCGACAGCTGGGGCATTGAAGCGGATAGTGTGGAATTTGGCTATACCCACCCTTGGAAACACGGCCTCACCTTTGAAGCCAAACTGCGCCACTACAAACAGGACGATGCCGACTTTTACAGCGATATTTTTGCCTTCGAGGGCGCACAAAACTTTCTTGCCCGAGACAAAGAGCTCAGTACATTTACCTCTAACACCATCGGTATTGGTGTCAGCTATGAAATCCCAAATAAACTCTGGGGATTAGCAAAGAAAAGTACGGTGAATCTGTTTTGGGATCGAATTGCATTCGACTACGATAATTTTCGAGACGTGACTGTACATAACACCAACCCTGGAGCGTTTGCCGTGGGTAGTGAGCCCCTCTACAGCTTTGACGCAGACGTTATCCGCCTGTTTTTATCCGTGTGGTACTGATTCAGCTGCTGGCTTCTTGCTACGGGCAACGGGCAGCACTACCCAGCCTGCTCGCAGCCAGCAGCCCGATGCTCGACACTTTTTATATGGAATCCGGTGGTGGCGCTGGCTGTTGTTGACCACCTGGGCCTGGAAACACCAATTCACCACTGCTAAAGCTGCTGCCAAAGGTTTCATGAGCCGAAGCCACCTGGCGCAATGCCGATGCCAGTTGCTGTTCGGTTAGAGGCGACAGCGGGTGAATAAAGGCGGCGTAAATGGTGCCATCATCACCAATGGCATAGCGCGCATCTAATACCGAATGAAAATTGGCCGCCATGGCCTGCACCACCATTTGCGGCTCCACGTTAGAGATATGCGCAATGGGGCTGATAATCCGCATACGATCCGCATTGGCATCACTGACCACCAGCATTTCGACATCGTTAAAACGAAACTCCCCCGCATTGCCCACCAGCTTTACATCGTCACCATAGTGCTCAATCAGATCGTTCAGCTGCTTTTGAGTCATCCCCGGAGGCGCGACTTCATGGTTATCATCGTCCACCTGCCCCCATGCACTGCCCACGGCAAAAATCATTGCCAGCAGCAAAAGCACTGTTTTGAATTGCATGTCCTTTTTCTCCGTATGATTGATCGACAGGTTTCAGACAACAGCAAGCGGAATTCATTACACGGTGTAAGCCAGTATTTTGCTGATATGCGCCAATGGCCGACCGCTTTGTTGCTGCAACTCATTAAACACCTGCTGAACCCGAACAAGATCCCGCTTTGATGACGGGCTGATGCGATCAATCAAGCCGTGATTTATCAGTGCCGATTTCACATCGCCAGTGAGCATGAAGGTGTCCACACCCATATTGCGCAAAAAACCAGGGCCACTGTTACCACCCAACCGCGACCCTTGTTTTTTCAGCGTCAACCAAAGATCGACAATACGGTCTGATGGCCACTCCGCCAACCAGGCACCCACGCTGCCATGCTTGCGGGCGATATCGAGCACGAAGGTAGCGTTTTCTCGCACAGTTTTAATCTTCTGAAAATTGCGCACGATACGTTCGTCTTTACCCAGTTGCTCCAGTTTTTCATCCGAGTAGTGGGCAATAACCAGTGGGTGAAAGTGATCAAAAGCGGCTTCGAAGCCGGGCCATTTGTTATTGATCACCCGCCACACAAAGCCCGCCCGAAACACACAGCGAGTCATCATCGACAGATAGCGATCATCCGGTATTTCACGCAATTGCGTATCCGTCAACACTTGCGGTAACTGCTCCAGCAGTTGCGGCTCACCACCGAGCTTTTTGGCTGCGGCGCAATACAGGGTTTCAAAGCGGGTCATGAGTAGTTGAGTTCCATCAAAAAAGGAGTGGTTACTGTAGCTGCGGGGCCAACCAAACGGCAAATTCTGTTATTCTTGATGCCCGACTCGTCATCAAATTTCGCCCAAAGACCTTTCACAAGGACACTTCCATGAAACTGCTGCCTGCCGCTTCGCTACTTTCCGCCACTCTGTTGATGGTCGCCTGTGGCGATTCATCCACCAATGACCCAGAGCTGGCCTCCCAAAGTGTCAATCAGCTGCTGGATGAACAATACAACACCCGCTTGCAACTCAGCCCTATCGAGCTGACGGTACTGGGTAGCAAAGATCGCTACCACGAGTGGGATGACATCTCTGGCAAGGGCGAAGAGCGCTTGCATTCACTGCATTTGCAACACCTCAATGAGCTGAATGCGATAGCAGCAGACAACCTGTACCCACAAGCCAAACTCAGCCTGGAACTGGCCAAAGCGGAACTGCAACGCAACATAGAGGGCTACCGCTGGCGCCATCACGATTACCCACTAACCCAAATGTGGGGTATTCATACCACCTTGCCAGATGTGCTGATCAACCAGCACAGCATCAGCAATGAGGAAGATGCCGAAGCCTATATTTCGCGACTCGGGCGCACCCAGACCCTGTTCGACCAGATGGTACAACAGCTGCGTACCCGCCAGGCCAAAGGCGTGATGCCGCCGGCTTTTGTGCTCGAACAGGTGGTGCAATCCAGCCTGAATGTGATTTCCGGCGCACCCTTTGATGACGGCTCAGACAGCCCTCTGCTGGCAGACTTTCGCACTAAAGTTAACGCTCTGGATATCGATACCGCCCGTAAAGAGGAATTGATTGAGCGCGCAAGCACCACCCTGAAAAATGTCACTTACCGCGCCTACTCCAAACTGATTGCCTTTGTGGGGGCCATGCAACGCAGTGCCGACGAGCGCACAGGCATTTGGAAACTACCCCAGGGAGATGAGTACTACGCTTACCTTCTCAAGCTATACACCACAACGGATATGACTGCGGACGAAATCCACGAACTTGGGCTCGCGGAAGTGAAGCGCATCCACGGGGAGATGGATCAGATTCGCCAAAAAGTGGGGTTCGATGGGGATTTGAAAGCATTTTTTGATTTCTTCCGCACCGATGACCAGTTCTTCTACCCCGATACAGAAGAAGGCCGGGCGCAGTTCCTGAAGCGCAGTGTGGATGCCATCAATGCCATGAAAGCACGCTTGAGCGAACAGTTTGGCATTTTGCCCAAAGCCGATGTGGTGGTGAAAGCCGTAGAGCCTTTCCGTGAGGCCACTGCAGGTATTGCTTTTTACCAGCAGCCGTCTCTGGATGGCTCCCGCCCTGGCATCTATTACACCAACCTGTACGACATGCGTGCCATGCCCAACTATCAGATCGATGCTGTGGCGTTTCATGAAGCCGTGCCGGGCCATCACATGCAAATTGCCATCGCCCAAGAGCTCGACGGCATTCCCGAATTCCGCAAGCAGGGCCGTTACACCGCTTATGTGGAAGGCTGGGCGCTGTACACAGAATTACTGGCAAAGGAAATGGGCTTTTATGAAGACCCTTACTCCGACTTTGGCCGCCTGACCCTGGAACTGATGCGCGCCATCCGGCTGGTGGTGGATACCGGCATGCACAGCAAGAAGTGGACCCGCGAGCAAGCGATCCAATGGTTCCTGGACAACGGCCCCAACCCAAAGGAAGAAGTGGTTAAAGAGATTGAGCGCTATATGGTGATCCCCGGCCAGGCCACGGCCTACAAAATTGGCATGCTCAAAATTCTCGAACTGCGAGAAAATGCCAAAGCGCAACTGGGCGATAAATTCGATATTCGCGGCTTCCACGACCTGATACTAAGCAGCGGCCCCCTGCCTCTGCCAATGCTGGAACAACAGGTGAATGCCTGGGTAGCGGAACAGTAACCAGCGCCAGCTTAGGGCCTGTTCACACTAATTGAATCGCCACTGTTGTGACTAAAAAAGCGTCAATCAAGGCGCGAGTCGTGTGGTTTGGTCACTCCAAATGAGCGACGAGCAACACCGAGTGACGCTTTTTTAGCCGCAACCCGAAGGGCTGGGGCCCCTGGTTTAGAAACAGGAAGTCCGTCCAGCTGCGTTATCAGTCGCTTATGTAGAATGACTACACAGCACTCCTTCTGCCTTGCTGGGCAAAAAAATAGCTCCCAGCAGCGATGATTCAATTAGTGTGAACAGGCCCTAGTGGGTGTGCCGCTGCCGGGTCTGAGGGATGGGCCGGTAGCGGCGTCGAAACGGCAATTTAATCAGCAGCAACAGCAACTCATACAACATAGCCGCCAACACCCCGGCACCCAATCCGCAAATCGCCGCATTGGCGTTTAGTGGCACGTTGGGGGAGTAATTGCGCTGAGTATCTGAAATCAGCTCCCGATCGCCATGCAGTGCCACAAATTTCAGTTGTTGCCAAAAGCCGGCTTGTAAGCTGCTGCGTTCCAAACGAAATCGTTGTAAACGCTGGTGGCTGTTGCGAATGGCCTCAGCACCCCATTGAAACGAGGGGTTATTTTCAGAATCGTATAAGTCGATTAGCGCTTCGATTGAGCCATCGTGAAACTCATCCGCCGCCTCTTGATACTTGCTGAAGTTGGTCTCTACTTCCACCAAATGAGCATCTACTCGTTTGACGTACTGATCCACAAAATTCGGCACCTGAACCCCCAACATAACCGCCGCCATAAACATGATCATCGATAGGTAGTGGTTGAGCTTGCTCATAGTAATTCCATGGAACTTTTAGGGTTTTAAGGCAATAGACGGGAAACGCCATCATAGCCGATAATACGCCGTTGTTCAGAGCACCGGGTTCACACTGGGACACACATGCAAGAATTTGCCGTCATACTCATCAGCACCATTCTGGTGAACAATTTTGTGCTGGTGCAGTTTCTTGGCCTTTGCCCGTTTATGGGGGTATCCAATAAGCTGGAAAGCGCCATCGGCATGTCCGCAGCTACCACCTTTGTGCTGACACTGGCCTCTATCGCCAGTTACCTTGTCAATGTTGTTTTGCTGGAGCCCTTGGGTATCGAGTACCTGCGTACCATCGCCTTTATCATGGTGATCGCCGCGGTGGTGCAATTCACCCGCCTGTTTATCGAAAAAACCAGCCCGTTGTTGTACCGCACCCTGGGGGTGTTTCTGCCGCTAATCACCACCAATTGCGCAGTCCTTGGGGTAGCCTTGCAAAACACCACCAAAGCCCACAACTTTTTCCAATCCGCTCTCTATGGCTTTGGTGCGGCAGTGGGTTTTTCGGTGGTGTTGATTCTGTTTACCGCCATGCGCGAACGGTTGGCGGTGGCTGATGTGCCCGCCCCCTTTAAAGGCGCCGCCATTGCCATGATTACCGCCGGGCTGATGTCACTGGCGTTTATGGGCTTTGGGGGGCTGGTGTAAACCGTGGATCGACTCTACAACATTGTCGCCCAGGAACCGCTGCTGGCCGCTCTCTATGCGATGGTGGGGCTGGCGATTTTGTTCGGCGGCATCCTCGGCTTCGCGGCCGTACGTTACAAGGTGGAAGGCGACCCCATTGTCGACCAGATCGACGAATTGCTGCCACAAACCCAGTGCGGCCAGTGCGGCCACCCCGGCTGTCGCCCCTACGCCGAAGCCATCGCCAACGGCGAAGCCATCAACCACTGCCCCCCCGGCGGCCAGGACACCATCGACGCCCTGGCCAATCTGCTGGGGGTGGAAGCCATACCCCTGGATGCGGAACACGGCGAAGCCAGTGACATACCCACTGTCGCCTATATCCGCGAAGACGAGTGCATCGGCTGCACCAAGTGCATTCAGGCCTGTCCGGTAGACGCAATTTTGGGCGCGGCAAAACTGATGCACACCGTTATTGCCGATGAATGCACCGGCTGCGACCTGTGTGTGGAACCCTGCCCGGTGGACTGTATCGACATGATTCCGGTGGCACAAACCATCGACACCTGGAGCTGGCAGCGGCCCAACAACCTCATTGCTACTGACAAGCGCGGCCAGATGGCCACCAGTGAGGTGACCGGGTGAGCAGCGCGGATATCATTAAAATTTATGAGATTCCCGGCGGCATTCATCCCCCGGAGAACAAACAACAGTCCCTGCAAAGGGGCCTTGGCGCCCTGCCCCTGCCACAGCAATTGATCGTCCCCCTGAACCAACACAGTGGCGCCCCGGCAACACCCAGGGTAGCCGTGGGCGACAACGTTCTGAAAGGGCAAAAAATCGCCGCCGCCACTGGCCGGGTCAGCGCGACTCTACACGCCCCCACATCGGGCACTGTGACAGCCATAAGCCCGCAACCGGTTGCTCACCCATCGGGCATGACTACACCCTGCATCATCATTGCCAGTGACGGTAAGGAGCAATGGGTTGACCGCCAAGGTACAACGGATTTCGCCAGCCAGTCGCCAAAACAGCTGCTAACCACCATTCGCGAGGCAGGTATCGCCGGCATGGGCGGCGCGGGTTTCCCAACAGATATCAAGCTGTCTGCCAGTGAAAACGGCCAAACCATCGATACCTTGATAATCAACGCCACGGAATGCGAGCCGTACATCACCGCCGACCACCAATTGATGCTCAGCTACCCGCAACAAATTGTGACGGGTATCCAGATACTGGCCCATATCCTCGGCCAGCCACAGCGTATTCTGATTGGCATTGAGGACAACAAAGCGGATGCTTACGACGTCCTTGAGCCCTACTTGGCCGACACCTCGATCCAGCTGGTGGAATTTCCCACCAAATACCCGTCCGGCGGTGAAAAACAGCTGATCCAGATACTCACTGGCAAAGAATTGCCCAACGGCCGCCTGCCTGCTGACATTGGCATCGTCTGCCAAAACATCGGTACCGCACACGCGGTGTATCGGGCGGTAGTGGAAGGCACACCACTGATTTCCCGGATTACCACCGTGACCGGTGACGCCTGCCGTGAACCGCAAAATCTGGAGGTGCTGATCGGCACGCCGATTGAGCAAGTGCTGGCGCACTGCGGCTATCAATCCGAAGGCAACCAACCGGTGGTCATGGGCGGGCCGATGATGGGTTTTGCCTTGCACGACCTGACAGCCCCGGTGGTAAAAACCACCAACTGCCTGTTGGCCCCCAGCAGCACAGAAATGCCGCCGCCCCAGCCGGCGCAACCCTGCATCCGCTGTGGCATGTGCTCTGAAGCTTGCCCCGCTGGCCTGCTGCCCCAACAATTGTTGTGGTATGCCCAATCCCGCAACCATCAGCGTTTGCAAGCCCACAACCTGTTCGACTGCATTGAATGCGGCGCCTGTGCCTACGTATGCCCCAGCCACATTCCTCTGGTGCAGCACTACCGGGCAGCCAAGTCTGAATTGCGCCAGGCAGCGCGAGACAAAATCAAATCCGATCGCGCCCGGGAGCGGTTTGAATTCAACAAGCTGCGCAAGCAACAAGCGGAAGCGGAAAAAGCCGCCAAACGGGAAGCCCGCCGCCTGGCATCAGAACAAGCCAAGGCAGCCATCGCCGAACAAGGTGGCGGTGCTGCCCCGAAAAACGCTGCCAGTGATGTGGTGCAGGCCGCATTGCAAAAAGTCGCCGCCAAACAAGCCAGCCCGGAACAACAGCGGGCCAAATTGGAGCGTAGCGTCAACAGTGCTGAAAACCGCCTGCAACGGCTGGAAAGTAAGTTGGCAGCTGGCGATGACACACCACTGAGCGATGAACAAATTGCCGGGTATCAGGCGCAGATAGAAAGTGCTCGCCTGAAGCTGAGCGAAGCTCAGCAAAAATTGGCGGAGTTTGAACAAACTCAGGGGGCATCGCAGGAACAGAAAGTGATGGCCAAAGTACTGGCCTCGCCCAAGGAAACTCTGGATAAAAAAGTCGCCTCTCTGGAAAAGCGCTTGGCAGGCATCGAGGAAAAGCTGGCCAATTGCGATGACGACGACCTGCGTCAGGCTCTGGAAAACAGCGCCAACAAGTTTCGCAGCAAGCTCCAAGACGCCCGCCAGGAAATCGCTCAGCTGGGATCTGAAGACCAGCAACCGGTTTCTGACCCAGCCACGATCACTGCTGCCCAGCAAGTGGTATCGCGCAGCGCGGCCAAAGCGCCAGTAACGCCTCAGCAGCAGGTTGAGCGGCTACAGAATCGCATTGCCAAAGCAGAACAGCGGCTGACGTCCCTGACGGACCCAGTACAAGTGGACGCCCTCAACACCTCCTTGGCCAACCTCAAACAAAAACTTGCCGACGCCAAAAAGGCACTGGAAAACACACAACCATGATGCACGCATCGCAACAACAGGCCAGCTCTCCACACGCTCACACGGGCCGCAGCACCGCGCGGGTGATGCAGCTGGTGTTGCTGGCCACGGTGCCCGGCGTTGTGGCACTCACGGTATTTTTTGGCTGGGGTGTATGGATCAATCTGATACTGGCCAGTATCACCGCGCTGGCCACGGAAGCGGCGTTGCTCAAGCTACGCCACAAGCCCGTTGGCTTTTATTTAAAGGATTACAGTGCGCTGGTCACTGCGGTGCTATTAGCGTTGGCACTGCCTCCCCTCGCCCCCTGGTGGCTGGTGGTGGTAGGCACTCTGTTTGCTATTGCCATCGCCAAACAATTGTACGGTGGCCTGGGCTTCAACCCGTTTAACCCCGCTATGGTGGGCTATGTGGTGTTGCTGATCTCATTCCCGGTAGAAATGACCCGCTGGCTGAATCCAGCACCGTTGTTGGCAGAAGGTATTGACCTGCCGGGGCTCAAACAAAGCCTGGCGGTGGTATTTGCCGGAAGCCCAATTGTCGATGGTGTCAGCGGCGCGACCCCGTTGGATTTGTTCAAACACAACAGCGGCCAAATGGTGGAACAGTTTTACGCCAGTCACACCCTGTTTGACCAAGGCCGTTGGGCCGGAGTGGGCTGGGAGTGGGTAAACATCGGCTTCCTGATAGGCGGTATTTTCCTGCTGTGGCAGCGCATTTTTACCTGGCACGGCCCAGTGGCCATGCTGGTTACCCTGCTACTGATGGCCCTGCTGTTTCACGACGGCGGCAGCTCCCACAGCCTCGGCTCACCCGCCCTGCATTTGCTCAGCGGGGCGACCATGCTGGGCGCGTTTTTTATCGTTACTGATCCGGTCACATCCGCCACCAGTAATTTGGGACGGTTGATTTACGGTGCCCTGATTGGCCTGTTGGTTTACGTGATTCGCGCCTGGGGCAACTACCCGGATGCGGTGGCCTTTGCGGTACTGCTTGCGAACTTTGCGGCTCCGTTTATCGATTACTACACCCTGCCCCGCAGTTATGGCCATGAGCGCCGCCGCCGGGCCACCGAGCAGCAGGAGTAGCGCTATTATGTTTCAAGAGCGCGACTCCATTCGCAAAAACAGCCTGATTCTGGGTGCCGTTGCACTGGTAACAGGCACTTTATTGGCCACCACGTACCTGGCCACAGCGGATAAAATTGCCGACGCTCAGCGCCAGGCTGAGCAAAAAGCACTGTTGGAAATTTTGCCACTGGAGCAACACAGCAACGATTTGTTGATGGATGTTGTGCCAATTCCAAAACAACAGCGGGAAACCCTGGGGTTAGACCGAGGCGGCAATATACACATTGGTCGCGAAGCCAATGGCCAGGTAAACGCATTGATTATGCCCGCAGTGGCTAAAGACGGTTACAGTGGTGATATTCATATGATTATCGGCATCCGCGTAGACGGCACTGTGGCAGGCATTCGTATTACCGAGCACCGGGAAACCCCCGGGCTGGGTGACAAAGTGGAGCTAAAGAAAAGCGATTGGGTGTTGGCTTTCAACGGCAAATCCCTGAACGATCCAGACGCTGGCAACTGGGCAGTGAAAAAAGACGGCGGTGAATTCGACCAGTTTACCGGAGCCACTATTACCCCGAGAGCGGTGATCAATCAGGTGAAAAAAGCGCTGCAGTATTTTGAACAACATAAAGAGCAACTGCTGAAGGCCAGTCAGTCCGTCAAAGCCCTTCCCAGCAACAGCGGAGAAACCCCATGAGTGATAGCAGCAGCTACCGGGAACTGGTGGTCAACGGTTTGTGGAAAAACAACCCGGCACTGGTTCAATTGCTGGGGTTGTGCCCTCTGCTGGCGGTGACCGGTTCGGTGGTCAATGCGCTGGGGTTGGGGCTGGCCACACTGCTGGTACTGGTGGGTTCCAATGTGGTGGTCTCACTGATTCGCCATCAGGTATCCGACGCCGTGCGCTTGCCCGCGTTTGTGATGGTCATTGCCACCTTTACCACCTGTACCGAACTGCTGATGAAAGCCTACACCTTCGAGTTGTACACGGTGTTGGGCATCTTTATCCCACTGATCGTTACCAACTGCGCGATTCTGGGCCGAGCAGAAGCCTTTGCCAGCAAAAATGGTGTCTGGGCCTCAGCCCTGGATGGTTTGATGATGGGCGCTGGCTTCGCCCTGGTGTTGCTGGCCATTGGTGCACTGCGTGAACTGCTGGGCAGCGGTACTCTGTTTGCGGACATGCAGTTGTTGTTTGGCCCAACAGCTGAAAGCTGGACCATTCGCCTGCTGCCCCAGGACTACAGTTTTTTGGTGGCCATATTGCCACCGGGAGCCTTTCTGGTGACCGGTTTTTTAATTGCTTTAAAAAACGCCATCGACCAGCGTAACCAACGACGCAACGCTCTGAAACAAGGGCCCATCAAGGCGGGCAGCAAACGTATCCGCACCACAGAAGTCGCGGGTTAACGTTTTAGGGCCTGGCAGCATTCATTGAGGATCGGGCGGCGTTGTGCGTTATAGATTAAATACTCAGGATTGGATCTATGAACCTCACTCATAAAACGTCACTGTTCGCCGCCATTGTTACCTCGGCACTGATCGGCGGTTGCACTGATAACTCCGATACAACGAGCACTCCTATGAGCCACAGCAAGGCTTTAACGCCACCGGTTGCCAAACAGATTCCCTACGAATTCGTCACTCACGGCCACACTCGTATCGACAAATACCACTGGATGCGCGATGACCAGCGCAAAGATCCGGAAGTACTGGCCCACCTGGAAGCGGAAAACGCCTACCAGGAACAGGTAATGGCGCACACCAAACCACTGCAGGACAAACTGTATAACGAGCTGGTAAGCCGCATTGATAAAGACGACAGCTCGGTGCCCGTGCGCAGCAATGGCTACTGGTATCAGCGAGAATTTAACGGCGACAAGGATTACCCGATTTACAGCCGCCGCAAAGACCAGGTCGATGCCGAGCACGAAGTGCTGCTGGACGTTAACCAGCTGGCTGCCGAACACAGCTTCTTTAACCTGGGTACTTTCAGTGTCAGCAGTGACAATCGCATGCTGGCCTATTCTGCCGACACACTCAGCCGCCGCATTTACGACATTCGTTTTAAAAACCTGGGTACCGATACGCTGCTGAATGACAAGCTGACCGGCACCAGCGGTTCAGTGGTATGGGCCAACGACAACAAGACCGTTTTCTACATTAAAAAAGACCCTGTAACCTTACTGGGCTACCAAGTGTATCGCCATACCTTGGGTACGCCGCAAACCGATGACGTGCTGGTTTACGAGGAGGCCAACAACGAACTCTATATTGGCATCAGCAAATCCAAAGACGACAGTACGGTCTATATCTACCAGGATGGCACCAATGAGGAAGCCATGCTGGTATTGGACGCGAACACCCCGAAAGGTGAGTTCAAGGCCTTCCACGCCATGGAAAAAAATCTCAAATACAGCGTTCAAAAAAATGGCGATTGGTACTACATACACACCAACTGGAACGCTGAAAATTACCGCCTGATGAAGGTACACCAGCAACACAGCGGTGATAAAAACCAATGGCAGGAAGTGGTTCCCCACAACCCAGAGGTTTATCTGGAATCCGTAGAGCTGTTTAAAAATCACGCGGTACTCAGTCAGAAGACCTGGGGGCAAACCCAGCTGACCGTTCTGCAATTAGACAACGGCGACAGTCTTCCTATTCGCTTTGATGAACCGTTGTACGTTGCCGAGTTCGGCAACAACCCGGAGCTGGACAGCGATACGGTGAGAGTGCAATACACGTCACTCACCACCCCCAATAGCACGTACGACATCAATTTAGTCAGTGGCGCCAAAGACCTGAAAAAGCAACAGAAAGTGCTGGGTGACTTCGATCCATCGGATTATCGCGCCGAGCGACTTTTTGTCTCCGCCCGAGACGGTGTGGAAGTGCCGGTAAGCCTGGTGTACAAAAAGTCCTTGTTCAAAAAAGACGGCAGCAACCCGTTGTGGCAGTACGCATACGGTTCTTACGGCGCCACCATCGAGCCGGAATTTCGCTCCTCACGCCTGTCTCTATTGGACCGGGGTTTTGTGTACGCCATTGTCCATATTCGTGGCGGCAAAATGCTCGGCCAGCAATGGTACGAACAAGGCCGCATGTTTGAAAAGATCAATACATTCACCGATTACATTGATGTCACCAAGGCTCTGGTGGAACGAGGCTATGCCGCCAGCGATAAAGTATTTGCCCAAGGCGGTAGCGCCGGGGGGCTGTTGATGGGTGCCGTGGCCAATATGGCACCAGACCTGTACCAGGGCATGCACGCAGCGGTACCCTTTGTGGACGTAGTGACCACCATGCTGGATGCAAGTATCCCACTCACCACCAACGAATACGGCGAATGGGGCAACCCCAACAACAAAGACAGCTACGACTATATGCTCTCCTACTCCCCCTACGACCAAGTAAAAGCGCAAGATTACCCCAACCTGTTGGTCACCACGGGATTGCATGACTCACAGGTACAATACTTCGAGCCCATGAAATGGGTAGCGAAACTGCGAGAGTTAAAAACCGACAATAATCGCCTGCTGTTTAAAACCGACATGGAAGCCGGCCATGGCGGCGCATCCGGACGTTTTAAACGGCTCCATGAAACCGCGCTGGTTTATGCGTTTATGTTTGATTTGATCGGAGTTGATGATTAACAAGCTGCGGGTTGCGAACCTCGGGCGGCGAGCAGATCGAGGGGGATTTAGTCGCAGGTTTTTTCCTCATTGCCATGCGATACCCCCCTGTATAAGGTAGGTTATTACTTACTGAAAAAATCTACGAGGATAGCGTTCAGTAATGGCACATTGATTTTATGAATCGAATGTTCTGACCCGGGTATGACCGCAAGCTCAGATTTTTTAATAGCGCGGTACATGCTGATTGTATGTTCAAGAGTAATAAAATCCTTGTCGCCAACTGCTACTAGAGTTTTTGCTTGTATATTTTCAAGATCCTTCTCTGTCCACACCGGGCCTGTGAGCCATAAATTTTTTAGTTCAGCCACAAATTCTGCAAATCCGTCCATATTGTCCGAGTGCTTTAAATAATCTTGCCGTGCATCAGCGCTCATGTTTTCTTCAGTCAGAGCTGCTATATAGTCGCGAATGCCGCCTGGCAAACCATCAAAGTGGTAATTTGTACCCACGACTGCAAGGCGGTTTATCATATCGGGGTTTTTCATAGCAATGTATAAACCAACAATCCCACCATCACTGTGCCCAACAAAATCAACCTTCCCTAAATCCAGTTTTTTAATCAACTCGATAATATCTTCGCCTTCCAATGCGTAGGAAAGTGATTTGTCAGACGGCGTACTGTAACCATGTTCTCTTAAATCGATAGCAATGACCTTGTGATTCTCGGCCAATGGCGCAATTAAATCTCTAACGCTATCCACCGATCCTGACCCGCCATGAATCAACAGCAGTGGCTTACCATTCCCATGAACTTCGTAATAGAGAACAACGTCATTGACCTGCAGCTTATCTGCTTGGCAGCTCAAGAATGTTATTAGGCATAAAACGATTGACCAGAATATTTTTTTCATTTTTCTCCTTGTCCCTCAGCTTCCCAACAATTGATTTACTAAAAAGTTAGCAGAAAAAATACTTAGTATTTAAAGTCTCTCAGGAGGGTACTTTTCCAAAAGCTTCCTTGGCCTTATCGGCCTTAACTGAAAATTGCCGCCACAGTTCGGACACGCACCTGCCAGTTCACCCTGCACACAATCTTTGCAGAAGGTACATTCAAACGAACAGATCATTGCCTCGGTGGACTCTGGCGGTAGCGATTTGTGGCAACGCTCACATTCAGGTTTGAGTTTCAGCATCGGGACTTCCCAAAAATATCCACGCCGGGCCGATTAATAAAAAAGCCAGGTCAGTAAGAAATGAAGGACGTTTGCCTTCAATGTGGTGGCCTATGAACTGGGCAACCCAGGCAATCACAAACACCGCCAGCGCCCATTGCCATAGCCCGCCAAAACCGTATTCAAGCAACGCACAGAGCGCCCAACAAACAAGTGTAAACAACAGCATGCGAATAAATACCTGCCGCGACAGGCGCGCGTAAAACACCAGCACCGGTATTGTTACAACCAGGGCAAGGTTGACGCCGAACAGGGAAACAGACCACAGCAACGCCACTATCGACCAGTAAATGGCGGGCACCGCAATTTTGTGAATGCGCTTATTGGTGGAATCACGGTGGCTTTCGGCGTATTGCTGAAACCACTGCTGTTGAGTTTTCAATTAAACCTCTTCCTCTTCGCCATCAATAATAAAACCAATGCGACGGCGAAATTCTTCTTTCTCCACTTTTTCCACATAGCACAATAGCTGCACGCTGGATTGGTGCGACAGCAACATACAAGGGCTGCCATTGATGGTGCCTTCTATGCGTATACCGTGAAAGCTCTCTTGCGCCAAACGCAGAACATTGATTTGAATACCGCCATTGAGCACAGCAAGGATAGCTGGTTGTTGGTCCTTAGGTAGCTGCTCCCGCCACTGGATAACCGTATCCGCCAAACGCCGCATCAACACCCCGGCAGAACGGTAGTCATTGCTGACTTCCTCTTCACTGGGTGCCTGGGCAATACTGGTTTGCGGCAACGGCACGTTGGCAATGGTCGGTACACACACCATTCCCATGGATTCTACCGCCTCGCGCATAGCCTCGCGATTGACCTGCTCCAGGGTTTTGTCTTGCTCACTCATAAGCGTTTACCCTCTGTTTTTTCAGCCATGGTAACATCCTTGGCCATTGATTGAGGGACATCCGTTGTACCACAAGCAAAACCAGTCCGGTTATCGGGACGCCCTGCTCAGGGAAGCTGAAGGCTTGACGCTGTTGCGTCACTGCATTGCTCAGCAAGCGGAAAACCCACTGCGCATACCGGATGTGGCTCGGGTTTCAGAAAACACTCTATCGATGACAGCCATCAAAGCCGTGTCGCCATCATCACACCAGTGGCAGCAACTGGGTGTGGGCTTGGCCCTGTTGCATCAACAGCTGCAGCCTTATTACGGTCTGGAAACAGATAACTACATCGGTCTTAATCCCCAACCCAATGGCATCTCAAAGGATTGGGGCACCTTTTTCGTTGAACAGCGTTTGGGTCATCAGATATCACTGATTGCAGACAACGCACTAAAACAGAATTATCAGCAGAGATTAAAAAAAGCCCGTGAGCCATTGCGGGGCTTTCTTAACCATTACTGCCAGCACCCCAGTTTGCTGCACGGGGATTTGTGGAGCGGCAATGTGCTGTTTAGTAGCGACGGCGTATGGTTGATTGACCCAGCGGCCTACTGCGGTGACCGCGAGGCAGATCTGGCCATGACTGAACTGTTTGGCGGCTTTGATCGCGAGTTTTACCGCGCTTACGATGCAACTTATCCACGCACCGAGGCCTATTCAACCAAGCGGGAAATTTACAATCTGTACCACCGTTTAAACCACTACAACTTATTTGGCCGCAGTTATTTGAGCGGTTGCGAACAAAGCTGGGCAATGATTAAGACGCTTTAATTGATCACTTATGCCTTCCATGGCATTTCAGTTAAAACGGCGCCGACCCCGGCGTCCGTGGAAATGGTATCGCGTCGCGAATATTTTCCATGCCACTAATGTAGTTAATCAGCCGCTCAAAACCCAAACCAAAACCGGCGTGAGGCACGGTGCCATAGCGACGCAGGTCGCGGTACCACCAAAGGTGTTCACGCATTTCTGCGTCCATACGACTGTCCAGCACATCGAGGCGATCTTCCCGTTGGCTACCGCCAATCAGTTCACCAACACCCGGTACCAACACATCCATAGCAGCCACGGTTTTGTCGTCGTCGTTAAGGCGCATATAAAACGCCTTGATGCCTTTCGGGTAGTTTTTCACCACCACCGGTCCTTTGGCGTATTGCTCACACAAAAAGCGCTCGTGTTCCGACGCCATGTCTACGCCCCACTCCACCGGGAATTCAAACTTTTTGCCGGACTTTTGCAAAATCTCAATGGCGTCTGTGTAGTCCATATGCACGAACTTTGAATCGATCACATTTTGCATGCGCTCAATGGCCTGTTTGTCCACACGCTGGGCAAAGAACGCCATGTCGTCCTGCCGCTGCTCCAGCACCTGGCGGAACACATGCTTGAGAAAATCCTCTGCCAGGGCCGCGTCGTCTTCCAAATCCGCAAAGGCAATTTCTGGTTCCACCATCCAGAATTCCGCCAAATGGCGGGAGGTGTTGGAATTCTCTGCCCGGAAGGTAGGGCCGAAGGTGTACACCTTACTCATGGCCAGGCAGTAGGACTCCACGTTAAGCTGCCCGGAAACCGTCAGAAAGCTCTCGCTGCCAAAAAAGTCCTGGCTGTAATCCACGCCACCTTTGTCGGTGCGAGGCAGATTCGCCATATCCAAAGTTGACACCCGAAACAGCTCACCCGCTCCCTCGCAATCGCTGCTGGTAATCAACGGCGTATTCACCCAATGAAAACCGTTGTCGTAAAAATAGTTGTGGATGCTGTTAGCTACGGTATTGCGCAGTCGAGTGATGGCGCCAAAGGCATTGGTGCGCGGGCGCAGATGGGCCTGAGTGCGTAAATATTCAAAGGTGTGGCGCTTTTTGGCAATGGGGTATGCCTCCGGGTCATCTACCCAGCCGACCACGTCCACCGCATCCGCCTGAATTTCCACCGATTGACCCTGGCCCTGAGATTCCACCAAAGTACCACTGATGATGACCGAACAACCGGCCCCCAAGTGCGTCACTTCTTCATAGTTCGCTAAACTCTCTGGCACCACCGCCTGAATAGGGTCAAAGCAACTGCCGTCGTGTACCGCCACAAAGGAAATACCCGCTTTGGAGGTGCGCCGAGTACGCACCCAACCTTTTACAACCACCTTGGTGCCTAATTCGCAGTCACCGCGAAACAACTGGGCAATGGCATGGGTTCTCATGGTTTTTGTCCTTCTATCAGGTTTTTTGCAACCGACCAGATGATGGCCAGTGAGTAATATTGTCTGGCGCTGGCGCCACCGGCACATTGGTGGCCAGCAACAGAGAAATAACAGCCATACCAGCCCCCAGCAGGAATACCAAACCTGGAGATACCAGCCAGATCAAACCAAAGGCGGCAGGAATGACGACTGCGGCGATATGATTAATGCTAAAGCTCACTGCCGCTGTAGCGCTGATATCCTTGGGGTCGGCTATTTTTTGAAAATAGGTTTTCATGGCGATAGCCATAGCAAACAACACATGGTCAAGAATATAAAGAGCTGCGGCCACATTGGCGCTTTCCACAAAGGCGTAACCGGTAAAAATCAGCGCCAAACCAATGTACTCCACACGCAATGCCACGCGTTCCCCTACGCGGCTAATCCAGGCACCAATCTTCGTCCCCATAAAAGCGTTCAACACATGGTTGGCCAGGTACAGCAGCGCCACATCCGCCACCGAATAACCAAACTTTTCTACCATCAGAAAGCCGGCAAACACTACAAAAATCTGTCGCCGCGCACCGCCCATAAACGTCAACGCATAATAAAGCCAGTAACGTTTGCGCAAAATAATTTTCTTGTGCTGCGCATGAGGCTGAGCAAACGCCGGAAAAGCCAGTGCTGCAAACAACACCAAGCCCATGGAGATCACCCCGGTAATCAAGTACACCCAGTGATACTCCACCGCAAAGAACGTCGTCACCAACCAGATCAAACCGTAAGCCAACACCGCAGCCGCTGACTTGCTCGCCACTAACTTGCCTAAGCTTTTCGCCGAGCTTTCTCGCGGAAACCACTGCAGAGCCAAGGATTGCTGAATGGTTTCGTAGTAATGGAAGCCAATAGACATCAGTACCGTAGTGCAATACAGGCCAATGGCGGACGGGAAGTAACCGGTAACCGCCACACCCAAGCCCATAATACCCATGGCCACTAGAGCCAGGGATTGCTCACGGAGCACTAACAGCAAAAATACCGCTGTAAACGCCAGAAAACCCGGCACCTCCCGCAAGCTGTGGAGAATGCCGATTTCCTCACCGGTAAACGCCGCCCGTTCAATGACAAAGTTATTGAGCAGCGACAGCCAGGTAGCAAACGACAATGACATGGCGAACGTGAGCAACAGCAGAAACATTTCCGGGTTGCGCCACTGGCGGTCGCCTGCAGGAAATTGAGAATTGGGCATAAAACGGTATTAAAGACAAATAAAGCGCAATGATACCACTGCCCTACCTCACCATGGGCACAACTTTACAGAGGTAGAATTTTATACCGGCAAAAGTTCTGGCCTATTCGGTAAATCAGCAGGAGTTTTCAAATTAGAAACAAGCTGGCATTTTTTCAGTGTTTGGAGCACTAACCAGCCAGGGTCGAATTGATTTTCACATAGGCCTAACCTGGCAGAACCGGGAAAAGCATGGTGATTGTTATGCCAACACTCACCAAATGTGATCAGGCCGCAGAACTTGACGTCATATCCTTGCACACTGGCGCCATCGACTTTCCAATGCTGACCACCGCGATTATGAGCGAAATAGCCCACCAACCAGTGACCGGTAACCCCTACCGCAACACGTGCGCAAACGCCCCAGAATAACCAGCCCCAGCCTCCGACAAAAAAGAATAAAAGCGCCCAAGGAAGCTGTTGCCATATAGCCGTTTTTTCCAACCAAAGATAGAAACGATCCGTTTTCATACGCTGGTCAAAACGAAATTCCGGCGGGTTATGCAAGTGGATATCACAATGAATTTGCCACCACCCGTCTCTCCAGATAGCTTGGCGGTGGCCGTAATAGTCGTGGCACTCTGACTGCCTTTGTGCCCAATCGCGCATATCGTGAGTTTTTGTCATAGTAAAAGGGCCACCCAATCCCACCAATGTACCCAGATATACCATTACCTGCTCCAACCATAAGGGGCAGTCAAAACTACTGTGAATCAGTTTGCGGTGCATACCGATAGAGTGGCCAAAACACAGCGTGATACCACTGCTCACAATAAAGAGAACAAACGCGCCCCAACTGAAATAGATAATACCGCCAAAAATCGCACTTAAATACATCAGTGTAATGTAAATGGATTTGCCCGGTGACCAGCGCACATCCCCCTGTAACGCATTACAATTGGGGTAACCATCAATCACCCTTTCGTTACTGTATCGCTTATTCACGAACCATTACCTCCTTGATTAAATGGTGAGCCATTTGTTCAACTGCATAGCGTTGCAGCGGGCCGAAGTACCAAGCGGGATCCAGACGGCGCTCATACTCTATAGACAAGGACACCCGAGTTTGCCCACCGGCGAGTGGCTCAAAATTAATTTCTGTGCTCTGCAATCTCATGTATGTAGAAATGTAACTGGTGTCTTTTAAAAACTCCGTGCGTATACGTTGGTCCTCGACTTCCGACAGCTTTAACCACATCGAACCTTCATGAGTATTGGTAACAAACCAGCGGTGGTAGCGAAAATCGATTTTGTGCACATCACCTTGCTTTAGCGTCTCGCCTGATATTTGGTAAGGCATTGGAAAGAGTTTAAGCAAGGCACTTCGATCTTCAGACAGCTCTATAGGCTTTATTAGGTTTTCGCGAATAGTGGAAATATCGAGATTAACATCCTGGGAAATAACAACTTGATTATGTCGGTCAATACTGAGTTCTGGCGCTACACCCTCCAGGGACAGCGCTACCATAACAATGGGAAGCGAGTGAGCTGGAAAAAAGCGAGTGCCATCCTCACAACGGCGCAGCATTTCCCTAACACCAAAACAGAATAGAATCACAAAATAATAGACCGGCAAAAGCATTAATACGCAAATAAAGCCTTCAAACAACATTAAAGAACTTGCCAGAACCACTACGCTCGAACCTACAAAATGATCCCAGCTTCTTCTCCACCAGCTTTCTACTTTTGGATCATTTCTCTCAACGTGAGATTTAATTGCCGAAAGCACTACGCCAATGACAAATGGAAAGCCAATATAAACAAGGGCACTCTTATCTAAGCTAAAGTGATGAAGCACCCGGAATAAAATTGAGAACGCGAGTGCCAACAAAAGATATATAAATGGCTGATACCTCTTCAATTTCATCGCTACTTCCCACTCAGTTATTTTCTACTCACTTTTTGAGGTTGTTTTTCCGGGAATAAAACGGGCTACCTTGGCACCCATTTTCATTAGTTTTACTAAAGTCGGCTTTGGTAAACCCCTTACTTGTTGATACCAGTCTGTAAGAGTCGACATAAAGTTGAGCATCTGACTAATTTTTTCCTTAACAGGCTCTGGGGTGTCATTGTCGTTCATCATTTCCAGTTCACAGCGGCGCAACATAGTCAAAGTAGGATCGATCTCCCGACGTTTGCGCCCCTCAATGACCGTCAACAACATTTCCCAGGTATCTCCCTGAGCACTGTAATGATCGCGACGATCGCCCAGTACATGGCTTACCTGAATCAAATCCCAACTGTGCAGCTCTTTAAGGCTAGTACTGACGTTGGAACGAGCCACAGACAGAAGAGAGGCTATGGTCTCGGCATTCATCGGTTCGGGGCACAAATAAAGTAACGCGTGTATCTGCGCTACAGTGCGATTCACACCCCAGCGAGTGCCCATTTCACCCCAGTGCAATATGTATCTTTCCATTAATGGCGTAATTGTCATGACGCTACCCATCAGTTATTTCTGTATTGACAGAAATAACTGTACATAAAAACAAAACAGAAAGCCACTTACTCTCTGACCTACATCGATAGGGCTTAAACCGTTAACGCTTTCTGATATATTTAGCCGCTGCCGTAACTGACGCATTGAGGGCGCTATGGAACGATTGATCGAAGGGCTGCTATACCGGGCACGCTGGCTGCTGGCCCCTATCTACCTGGGCTTGAGCCTGGCAGTAGTGGCGTTGGGTGTGAAGTTCTTCATAGAGCTGTTTCACCTGTTGGTAGATAGCCCGTTTATCACCGAAGCCAAGATGATCTTGGTTGTGCTGTCACTGATCGATATCGCCATGGTGGGTGGACTGCTGGTGATGGTAATGATGAGTGGTTACGAAAACTTTGTTTCCCAGCTCGATGTAGACACTAGCGACGAAAAGCTCAATTGGCTGGGCAAACTGGACACCTCTTCCCTGAAAGCCAAGATTGCCGCCAGCATTGTGGCAATTTCCTCTATCCATCTGCTCAAGAAGTTTATGGATATTGAAAACCTTCACCACGGTGACTTGAGATGGTATGTGATTATTCACCTCACCTTCGTGGCGTCAGCTTTTGCCATGGGATATCTCGATACAAAAGTTAAGAAATAGCCATTTGGGCCGATAACTGTGTACTGCTTGGCAGTTTTGCAACGGAATGTGAACCATTTGACCTGGTTCATATCCACTGTAGTCATCGCCGCTTAGAATGCAGTTTGCGCTGCCCTAATAATAATGGCGCTTTTGTGAGGGAAACCCATGTTGCGACCCAGCCACTGGCCTTTTTGCCTGCTGGTATTTTTTTGCTGTAGTTATGCCAGCGCCAATGCCAGCATTGATATTGAGATCGTTGACCGCAAGGGCAAACCCCTTCAATTAAACAAAGCAGTAGTATACGCGGTTGCTCAGTCTCCTCTTACTGTCGATGATTCATCACCTCAGCAAACCGCCATCGTACAACGCAACTTACAGTTCGAACCCTATATTTCGGTTATCCAGCGAGGCACCCAGGTAGTATTCCCCAATCAAGACGACACCAGCCATCATGTTTATTCGTTTTCCCCGGCCAAATCTTTTGAGTTGCCCCTTTACAAAAAACAGCTGCCCGGCCCCGTAGTATTTGATAAAACCGGCATTGTCGTACTGGGGTGCAATATTCACGACTGGATGCTGGCTTACCTGATAGTGGTAGACACACCATTTTTTACCCTGCTCTCACCAAACAACCAGAAGCTTGACGATCTGCCACCAGGAACCTACCAATTCCATTTGTGGCACCCTCAGCTGGACAAGCGGGACTCAAAACCCATTATCGTTGAGGTAGAGGGCGATAAAGGAGTGGCACGCTTCACCTTGGCGCACAAACTCAAAAAAGGATTTCGACCACAGTCGCCAGACCAGCCGTTTGACGACAACAACTACTAAAGGGGCCTTACCGTGAAGCTGCCAAAGCATTTTTCTACCCTGCGCTGGCGGATTTTTATCAGCTTCTTTGTGTTGCTGTTGTGTTTGCAGTGGACCACCCTCACCCTCACTTACCGAGCCAGTAGGGACAATCTGGATCAAACCATACGCAGCCAGCTGCAATCTTCTCAGCGACTGTTCAATAGCGAATGGCAGACCAGCAATCAATATTTGCAGCGTTCCATTGACACCATTGCCAAAGACTGGAGCTTTCGCGAAGCGGTTGGCAACCGCGACCAGGCCACCATCCGCAGTGTGCTGTTAAACCACAGCTCCCGTGTAGAAGCCGATGTAGCACTGTTTACGGATCTTGATGGCACTCCGGTTGCTCAAATTGGCCAGCGTACCATTGCCCTCAGTCAACTTGAGCGCAACGCCATTCAACAAACCCTGGAACCGCAAACCCATTTACTGCACAGCGGAGACTCCATTTATCGATTGGTACTTACCCCGGTAAAAGCGCCACTGCCCGTAGGTTGGGTAGGTATGGGCTTTGAACTGGGCGACGCTCACGCAAACCAGTTTAAACAGTTGATCAACCTGGACACCAGTTATCTACACAGCGGTGACTTACAGCCCAAGCTGTTAGCCAGCACCCTGGCAGGCGAGCAAAAACAGGAATTGTCGACGGCGATTGCCAGTGCCATTGAGAGCCCAGGCAAGGTGGTCAGTGTGGCTGGCACCCTGGCTTTGCTGAAGCCCATGCCTGGCGGAGAAAACCAACAGCTGCACGTGCTACTGTCACAGCCTCTGGAACCACTACTATCCGGCTTTCGCTCCTGGTGGGCCAGCCTGCTATTGCTTTTGGTGGTAGGCACCTTACTCACCGTTGCCGTGGCTTATTTTATTGCCCGAGGCATTACCAATCCCATTCAGCAACTGCTGGAAGCCATTGGCAAAGTGGGTACTGGCAACTACTCCCCGATTATCAGCGTCAGCGGCAGCAGGGAGATTGCCGCGCTGTCGGAAGAGTTTAACCACATGCAACGCAAAGTAGCTCTGCGTGAACAGGAAATTGTATTCCGCTCCAGCCACAACGAAGCCACCGGGCTATACAACCAATCCGGCTTCCTCCGCGCGGTAGAACAACAAATCAAGTTTTATAGCCACAGCAATGCCGAGGCCGATGTGGTGGTTATTGCTGTTGATCGTTTGCAAGAAGTTAAACATACCTTGGGCCACAGTTTGGGTGACCAGTTGTTGCGTCATATTGCCCAGCAGTTACAGGAGGTAAACAGCCAAATCATTTTGTCTTACATTGGCAGTGACAGCTTTGCCGCCTTCTTACCTCGTAATCGACAAACCCAATCTGCGTTTGCGCAAATGCAGAACCTGTTTAAGGAACCATTTCAGGTAGACGATATTTCAGTACTGCTGGGGGCTCACGCCGGTGTGGCTTGCTACCCGGAACACGGCGACAGTGCCGATGCGCTTCTGCGCTATGCGGAAATTGCTCTCAACTGCACTCGGGAAAAACACGCCCCCTGGATGCACTACGACCCTAAACACGACAGCCACAGTGTATTTCGCCTCGCCTTGTTGCATGAGCTTCGCCATGCCATTGCCAACGATCAACTGGAATTGCATTACCAGCCCAAGCTAGATATCAGCAATGGTCTGGAACAGGCAAAACCCACCCAGGTAGAGTCACTGGTGCGCTGGATTCACCCAGAGCACGGCTTTGTTGGCCCAGACCAATTTATTCCCGCTGCTGAGCAATCCGGGCTGATTACTGAACTCACTGCTTGGGTGATCAATAAAGCCCTGTGGCAAAGCCAGCAGTGGCAGCAACAGGGCATAGACCTGAAAGTGGCGGTTAATATCTCCGCCGCTGATTTGCTATCCGGAAAACTGATCGACATCGTGCCGGAGCGTTTACAGGCCCACGATATAGAGCCCAACAAACTGGTACTGGAGGTGACTGAAAGCGCGGTCGTGGAAGACCCCCAAAAAGCCATCGACCTGTTGAACCGGCTGAGAGCCATGGGCATCGAGCTGTCGGTAGACGACTATGGCACCGGCTATTCATCACTCGGTCAGCTAAAGCAGCTGCCCGTACATGAACTCAAAATTGACCGAGAATTTATTCAGGAAATCACACAGAACAACAGCGACGCTATTATCGTGCGCTCCACCATCAACCTGGGCCACCGGATGGGCATGCATGTGACCGCTGAAGGTATTGAAGATCAGGAGTCACTACAGCTGTTGGAGCAGTTTGGCTGTGATTTCGCCCAAGGGTATTTCATCAGTAAACCCCTGCCCGCCAAAGAGTTAGAACGCTGGTGGCAAAAAAACTACGCTACCGACAGCGCCGTTGAGGAAACCTTGTGATACGGCCGATACTGGCCTTTGCCAGCCTGCTGCTGCCATTACTGGCCAGCGCCCAGCAGGAACAATCACCATCGCCACTGAAGATAACCGGCATTGGCGAACTACAGCTGTCTGACAGCAACGGCCTGCAATCCTGGCTTGATCGCGGCCAGGGCAAACACCTGCACGGGGGCAATCAGGACACGGAATTACAAACCGGATTAACCGGTGTTGACCTGGATTACCGCTTGCGCCACAACTCTCATCTAAAAGCCACAGTGTTGTATAACCACCAACCTGGCAACCGGCTGGACATCACCGAACTGTATTGGCAATACCGCCCGCTCAGCAATTCCAGTTGGCGCCCTACGTACAAAACCGGCTTTTTTTACCCCAATATTTCCCTGGAAAATCGCGGGCGATTGTGGAGCAGCCCCTACACAATTACCTCGTCCACCATCAACACCTGGATTGGCGAAGAGCTACGCACTGCCGGCGTACAGGCTCACTGGTTGAACCAGGGCCGCTACCGGCAATCCGCTCATGATTTTGGCATTACCGCCTCATTGTTCGGCTTTAATGACAACACCGGCGCTTTACTGGCGTGGCGGGGCTGGACCAACAGTGAACGTCAAACCGGTATCGGCGGCCGCCTGCCGCTGGCGGATCGGCCTACGTTTACACCAGGGCGAGTGCTCGAAGACCAAGCTCCGGAAGTAGAGCCGTTTATCGAGCGGGATAATCGCATTGGCTACTATGTAGGCTTGCACTGGAATTACCTGCGCAGTACCAAAGCCACAGTGCATTACTACAACAATAACGCCGACCCCAGTGCCTTCAAAAACGGTCAGTACGCCTGGCACACCCGCTTTACGCACATTGGCTTTCAGCACCGATTTAACGATACCTGGGAGCTATTGAGCCAGTATATGCAGGGCCGCACCCAGATGGATAACAGCACCCAGAATGTAGTTCTCAATCGGTTTGATTCCGGCTACTTGATGGTGGCGGGCCGCTGGGGAGCACAGCGGTTGGCGCTACGCTGGGAGCGATTCCATATAGACGATCTGGACGGTACGTTTATGGACAGCAATGGCGAGAATGGCACCAGCGCTACATTGAGTTACAGCTACCGGGTGGGTCGTCACTGGAAGCTCAGCGCCGAGGGCGTCAATATTCGATCAAAGCGCCGGGAGCGTATGTACAGCGGCCTGGAACAACAAGCGGACGAAACCCGCTTGATACTGAGTGCCCGTTACTTCTGGGCGTCTTGAAACTGCTCTGTTATCGCCAGATACTGTTCAATGGTTTGCCGTTCTTTGGTTTTATCAGCGGTGTTGATAAAACGTTTGATCTCGGCCATCGCCATATCTTTTTCACCTTGTTTCCACAGGCTGTTAAACAGCGCTACTGACGCTTTGCCATCACCGGGTTCCAAAGCAACCAATTTGGCAAACCACTTTGTCGATGCAACATAGTTACCGGCACTGAAATTTGACCCCGCCAGCATCATCAGCGCAGCGCGGTTTTTTGGGTCGTAATTCACCACTTCCGCAAGCAACATCCAGGCGTCGCTGTTATTGCCCTTTTGCAGCAGCTTTTTGGCGTGATCCAGAATTTCGTTTAAGTCCGGTTGCATAAGATATTCTTTCCAGTGGTTCTATGTTTTGTGTTTCTCTTTTTCGTCACTACACGTGAACAAGCAAACAGGCGGTCCCTACGATACCCAAGTCTGCGAGGGCGTGAGAACAATAGGGAATCGCCAAGCCGTTTTGGTGAGCGGCAATGCGCTTCCAGAAAATAGACGCCAAAACCAACACAATAAAGGCGGCCAAAAGCCAATTTATAGGCAGCAATGTGTACAACACCAATAAATGGTAGCCGGAAAACATGCCGTGAGCCAACGGCGTACTTCGCCTCAATGGTGCCCAGTGTATTTGCTCCAATAACGGATGAACCAGGCCAAAGTAAGGCACCATCAAAATCAACGCCCAGCCTGTTAAATCATAATTGGCCAGCCAGCTGGATACGGTAACCTCGGTAATATACGGCAACAAAAAAAAACATCACCGGCCCCACTAAAACAGTAGGGAAAGCAAACCACAAAAAGTTATTCAGAGAAAAACCGGAAAACAGCTGGTAAAAGGAGTGTTGAAACGATTGGCGATTCCAGAAAATTATCTGAACGTGATAACTCACCAGAGCCAGCCAAGCGTTTTTAAAAATGCACCAAAATACAATGACAGCGAGCCAGGGTGCCAACATTTTTACCATCAAAACTGCCTCACCCGTTCCGTGGCGAATAGGCATTAAAATTTATCCGGGTATTTTGGCTGAAACTGGCGATAGTAGTCTTTAATTTCCAGCAGCTGCTGATCCACATCGCTGCGGGCCTCAATCAAATCACCGAAGCGGATGCGCTTGTGCTTAAAATCCAGAGATGCCAGCAATACCGGGCAACTTGCGGCGTAGGCAATACGCAAAAAACCGCTCTTCCATTTTTCCACCCGGCTTCGAGTACCCTCCGGCATAATACCAATGACCAGCTGTTCACTGGCTCGTATTTTATCGGCAATTTGTTCGGCAATGCCTTTGGTGTTACTGCGATCCAGCGGGATACCACCCAACGCAAAAAACAAACGCTTGAACGGAAACACAAAAATGGTGTGCTTAGCCAACCAGTTAGCCTTGATATCGAACGCCATCACCACCGCCATGGCAATGACAAAATCCCAGTTGGACGTGTGCGGCGCACCGGCCACAATAAACTTTTTTAAATCGGGAATACGCCCTTCCACCTGCCAGCCCATGGCATTGAGCAAGGTGCGGCCAAACCAGCGGGTGAAACCGCTGCGGTTGGCGCGAAGATGTTGAGGGACGTCGGATGGGGTCATAAGTCGGCTACGGGCTACGGGCTACGGGCTACGGGCTACGGGCTACGGGCTACGGGCTACGGGCTACGGGCTACGAAACAGTTTAGTGCAAAGTTCAGTAAGATAAAATTTCTCACCAACAACTCACCACCAGCAGCTTGTTGCTCGAAGCAGCATTTAATGCTCCCTGGTCGCCCGGAAAGTCACATCCGGATAACGCTCTTCCGTCAACGACAAGTTCACGCGCGTTGGTGCTAAATAAGTTAAGTGGCCGCCGCCATCGATGGCCAGGTTTTCTTTGCACTTGCGCTCAAACTCTTCCATTTTCTTGGGGTCGTCGCAGTCTACCCAACGGGCAGTGTTCACATTTACCGGCTCGTAAATGGCTTCCACCTTGTATTCATCTTTCAAACGATAGGCCACCACCTCAAACTGCAGCACCCCTACCGCCCCCACAACAATATCGTTGCTGTTTTTTGGGAAAAACACCTGGGTGGAACCTTCTTCGGAAAGCTGCTGCAAACCTTTTTGCAGCGCCTTTAACTTCAGTGGATCTTTCAGGCGAATGCGGCGAAACAGTTCCGGTGCAAAGTGTGGGATACCGGTAAATTTCAGAGTTTCCCCTTCAGTAAAGGTATCGCCAATCTGAATAGTGCCGTGGTTGTGCAGGCCGATAATATCGCCAGAAATTGCCTCTTCCACATGGGAGCGATCCCCCGCCAAAAACGTCACTGCATCGGCAATTTTCACATCTTTGCCAATGCGCACGTGTTTCATTTTCATGCCCTTGGTGTAGGTACCTGAGCAGATGCGCATAAAGGCAATGCGGTCCCGGTGCTTGGGATCCATATTCGCTTGAATCTTAAACACAAAACCGCTGAATTTTTCTTCCGACGGATCAATGGTACGCTCGTGAGTTTCCCGCGCGATGGGCGTCGGCGCCCACTCCACAAAGCCGTCCAGCATCTCGCGCACACCAAAGTTGCCCATGGCGGAGCCGAAAAACACCGGGGTTAACTCACCGGCCAGGTATTCGTCCAGATTAAATTCGTGGCAGGCGCCGCGCACCAGTTCAAGCTCTTCACGAACATCATCGGCGTAAGGCCCCAGTAGCTCGGTAAACTCGTCGCTATCGATGCCTTTGATCTGAATATCGTCGTTGATGGTGTGCCCCATGCCCTGCTGGTATACGTGCACGGTATCGGTATACAGGTTGTACACCCCTTTGAATTCCTTGCCCATACCCAACGGCCAATTGATGGGGGCGGCTTTGATCTTCAGCACCTCCTCAACTTCATCCATCACCTCAATGGGGTCGCGAATATCACGGTCCATTTTGTTGATAAATGACAGAATCGGCGTATCCCGCAGGCGGCACACCTCCATCAGCTTGATGGTGCGATCCTCAACGCCCTTGGCACCATCGATCACCATTAGCACGGAGTCCACCGCGGTCAGCGTGCGATAGGTATCTTCAGAAAAGTCTTCGTGCCCGGGTGTATCCAGCAAGTTGACGGTACGGCCTCCGTAGGGGAACTGCATCACCGACGAGGTCACCGAAATACCCCGCTCCTGCTCCATGCTCATCCAGTCCGACTTAGCGTGAGGGCCCTTTTTACCTTTTACCGACCCTGCCAATTGAATGGCGTTGCCGAACAACAGCATCTTTTCAGTGATGGTGGTCTTGCCGGCATCGGGGTGGCTGATAATCGCAAACGTGCGCCGGTTGCCAAGTTGATTGAGAAAGTTACTATCCGCCATGCCGCCAAAGCCTTCATTGATACCCGTTGGTGAATACGCCCCCATGGGGCGCAAAGCCGCGCATTATACGCCATTCTCGGTAAATTACTGCCCATAAACAGATGGCCATATTAGCGGCGTCAAAGGAGACGGACTAAACGAAAGTGCCCTCTTGGATAGAGGAACAAAGCTGGCTATCCAATTGGAGGATTATTGCCAATCCAACTGCTCCACCGCTGCTACAACATCAGCAAAAGCAGCTTCGGCCAGTATGGCCAACGAACGACTCTGATCGGTCGGCGCGTTATCGAGCATTACAACCACCAGATAACGTGGGTCTTCAATCGGCGCCATACCTACGAACAGCCCGGTGTAGTTCTCCTCATAACCGGTGGGCCCAACCTTCTGAACCAAAGCTCCCTGGCCTGCAATGCGCAGGTCTGTGTTAACACCATTTTTTGATACAGACACTGGCTTGCGCTCCATATAAAAGCGAATCTCCCTGGCAATAGCCGGTGTGGTCAATGCGCTGCCAACCCCTTTGGAACGCTGATTCTTTGTTAACGTGACCGCTGGCATTTCGCCATCATTGGCTATCGCCAAATAAGCCTGTGCCAAGTGCAGTGGTGTTACAGAGAGGCCATAACCATAAGAGAGAGTGGCGGTGCCAACATCAGACCAATCACTCCAGTGAGGCAAGTAGCCCGCCACCTGGCCAGGCAACTCGATATTGTGGGTCATACCCAACCCCAAAGAGTCCAATGTCAGCCATAGCGTCTTTCGGGGAACATTGCTTGCAACTTGACTCAATCCCACCTTGCTGCGTTTTTCCAGCAACTCGGGAAAAGTTAAACGGCCATAATTGGCTGGGTCTTTAATAACGTTTTTGCCAATCTTCAAATAGCCAGGCGCGGTATCTACAGCGGTTACTGAGTCCCGAAAGTCGCGGTCATTCATTGCCCCCATCAGAGTAAAGGGGGAAATGGCCATACCCGGTTCAACCCGGCTGGAAATTGCCCGGTTAAAAGTATTCTGTATCAACAAATTCTTACGATTGTTTGGGTTATAGGAAGGGTAGCTAGCCAAAGCCAACACTTCGCCATTACGGGTGTCAACAACAATGGCGGCACCTTTCTCAATGCTATGCGCGGAAGCAGTATCTCTCAGTGTTGCAAAAACGGTTTGCTGAATTCTTTGATCGATGCTCAGCTGTACATCACGTCCCTCTTTGCCATCGAACAGTTGCTGACTAAAAAACCTTTCTGCCCCCTCCAAGCCTTTCCCATCCATATCCGAAATACCCACAACATGTGCCACTGACTCACCAAACGGGTAGTGCCTTTCTTCCACAGGATTAAAATAAACACCAGATATACCGAGATTTTTAACTGCTTGCACAATGTCTGAATCCACCCCCTTCTTCAGATAAACAAACTTTTTCCCCTGACTATTGAATTTATGTATACGATCAACTGTTTCCTTCAAATTCGTATCAAGCAATGCTGACAAGGCAACGAGCTTATTGTTCTCAAAATCAAAACCTTCCGGATTCGACCACACATTGTAAACTCGTACACTCTTGGCCAAAGGTTTACCAAACCTATCCACTATTTTTCCTTTTCTTTCACCCGCAACAGGTATCTTTTTTTCATCCTTGTGCAACAAATGATGAAAAGCCATTCGGTATTTTTCGTATTCTTTATCCAGTGCCTTATTTGAGACTGCTTCGGACACAAGACTAAAGCCTACTGTTACGAAAGACGTCATTAAGATCAAAAGTGAAGACTGCCGATAAAATCCTAACTCTTTTAAGGAAGAGTTATTAGATAATTTAAGCTGGTAATCAAACTTCAGAGCAAGAGCAACAACAACCATAAAAACCAAAAAATAACTACCGCCATAACTCAAAAACGGAAATGGCACATTAAACACGGGTAACAGGCCAAGCACACAGGCCACATGAAAAATACTGAGTAGGGTCATCCAAAAAGACAGAAAGTAAACCAGCATGCCCTCAAAGTGCTTTTGGTGTTTTATCAAGCGGCCAGCAATCGCAAAACACCGCCAGCAGATAACCGCCGCTAACGCCAATGCGGTTAACCCGCCCACAGCACCCAACTCTTCTACTAATGCAGAGTAAATAAAGCTGCCTTGAACGTCAGGAAGATAATTTTTTATAAGGCCATCTCCGTAACCCACTCCCCATACACCGCCGCCACCGATGGATGACAGACTCAGTACCATTTGATAACCACTGTCAAAGCGATGGTTGAATGGTTCATACAATTCGGCTATGCGAGCCCACCGGTAAGGCATTGTCATTACAGAAAACAGCACAAAACAGGCAACGGTCAAAAAGGTGATGCCCACAAATTTGTACCATCTGGCAATGCAACCACAGAAGAGAAACACCGTTACCAGCAACACTGTGCTGGTCACATCAGGCTGCAAACTGTTTAACAAGGCAAATACAACAATGGTTGAGAACAACAGCAAACTTGGTCTGCTGCATAGACGATTACTGCCAAAATTATCCGCGAAAAGCTTGCTGCTATAGACCGCAATAAAAAGGATAACCACAGGCTGCATATAGACAATCAGCGGTCCAATCTGTAGCCATCTGCTGGCACCGTTGATCTTTGCACCCACCCCCGGAACCAGAGTCAGCAACACCAATGCAATCGCCAACCCTAATAAATGCTTGGCGTACCTTTTGACCAAATAGCTGCGCCAATGCCAAAACAGGGCAACAGCGACCACCAATGAAACAGCCAACACCCAGAGATGTCGCCGGAAAAAGGATAATGAATCAGCATATATCCTCTCCCCAGGTGCCGATGAGGCGGAATAGATAAGGAAGATGCCCAACACAACCTGGCAAGCCACTGCCGCAATCAATACCCAATCCAGCCTTGCCTGCCTGTCATTCCCCATAGCGCTCTCTTATCTTTAATATGTCAGATAGGTTGCAATGATTCTGAAAGATGGGCGCTGAATACACCAGTAGAGGCCAGCCACAACAAACTTGTCGTTGTAGACGGCCACAGGCATTCATAACAAAGTACCAATCATGGGTACGATTGTTCTCTTTAGCGCGACTGGGGTTTACTATTCTTTGGGTTTTTGAAAGGAATTCTGCAATGGTTGATAGCAATAACAGTGATCCAACAGCCAAAACGTTCTTGGATATCACTACCGAAGAAGACCAGCAGCGAGCTAGCCTGGTTACATCAACAGTTTGCAACGCTTGAATCAACTACTGAAGTTTAAATGCCTGATTAAAGGAAAATATTCTAGTGGACAACGATAAGAAACTACCCGGCTATGCAGCGTTTATCAGCCACTCATCGAAAGATATGGAAAAGGCGTATGAAATATGTGAGTCCCTTGAAGAAAGAGGATTAAAGTGCTGGATAGCCCCTAGAGATATACGACCAGGGAAAGCATATGCAGAAGAAATAGTCTACGGAGTTCAACAATCGCGCTGTCTTGTGGTGCTTTTATCCGAATCTGCAAATAACTCCATCAATGTGGCCGCCGAAGCCGAGGAAGCCAGAAAATCTGGAAAACCCATATTTCCTGTCCGTATTGAAGATGTTCAGCCATCCTCAAAGTTGAGTTTTTATGTTTCCGTTACTCAGTGGATAGATGCATGGTCGGGTAGCTTACTGGATCATGTGGATCATCTAGCCAAGGAAATTCATGAGAGCAAAGGTGGTGATTATTCAAGCGATTTAAAATCACTATCTACTCTGGACAAATCCCTTCGATTTGCGCAAAGAAACATGATTGCTTTAATCGCTGTACTTTTGATTGGCCTTCTGGGGATAACTCTTTTTTCAAGCAAAGATACTCAGTCAGGAGCTGATAGCTTAAAAGCATTGGGACTTGACTCCATTCCTTCTAAAGCGAAGGACATTGACAAAGATGATTTAACTTTGTCTACATTTATGCACAAAGACATGGAACTAGGAGTTAGCATTCAACCTGTTTATCATCCAAAACTGTGGAAAGAGTTGGAAAGATCAACATACATTCTAAAATTTACAGATGGATCAGAACTAGAAGAATTTAGCCAAACAGCCTATTTCAACACCCACACCCCGATAAAATTAAAAGGCCCGGCAGAATTTGTTGATGTAAAAATTAAAACCCAAAAGGGAGTAGTGATTGGTCCATTCAAGTACAACCTAAACTTCGACCAATTACAAAAAAACTTGCAAAAACAAAAAGATCTTCTTAATGCAAGCCTAACCAAGCAGAATGAGGAGTGGGAAGAAAAAAGAAGACAAGATCGACTCCAGCGTACAAAAGAAAGATTTTCAAATGGAAGGATACTTTGGTGCTCTTCTTATTTCGGAAATTTCAGCCTTTGCAGATTAAATGTGGGGAGTGATGCTAAAGTAAAAAATCTATTCAAATCCATTTACTTTCATACAAAAAATAAGACAATTGAACTACCATTAGAATCGGATCAAAAAAATACGGACATCCTATTTCTTGACTCAATAAATGGCAATCAATTAGAGTTCGTCATTTCTACACCACTAAATGAGTTAAGTTACTCTGCCTTATACACGGACAACTCTGTCTCCGAGCATCACGATGCCAACACCAACCATCAAAACTTCCGCAAGGTAGCTGTATTTGAATTAGAAGGGCTTGCCCAAAATTCGCCTAGGTTATTCATTAATTCAGAACCAGGTGGCGGATATTATAGAAAACATAGCACTTGGCATTTATTTCCATTCGTATCAGCTGCAAAAGAAATCAGCTGGACTATACACGAGGGTGGAATAAATAAATTCACCAAGCAAAGAAGTGGCGAATTCACTGCAAATCATATACCAGCAGACAGCCTAGGTGTTACTTATGACGGCAGCGAGGGCCCAAATATCAAGTTAACTGTTATTGATGTTAACAATAATAAAAATGAATACGAGTACAAAGTCAATTGGCAAAAATGGCTTCCTTTGGCAGCCAGCTATTCCATAAATTTTGAAAATCAACATTTTATTCGGTGCAACAAGTCGAAAGTTCACAATACTAACGTGGAATACTCTGTATGCAGTATTGATCTGACCGAGCCTGTTGAACATGTTTTCAGTAAGATGGAGTGGGGTTTTGATCCGAAAAATTTAAAGGATTTTTCTGGTTACAACCTGGAAAAAGAATATCGGGCACTAGAAAGCAGAGTCTCAGATTATATGGATGAAGTGCAACGCAATGAGCAACTTGACGAAAAATCCAAAAAGCGCAGATTCAGGCACATGCCACAAACGATGAATAAGTTAAAGGTAGGTTGGATAGATCGGCCTTATGCTTATCAGAAAAGGAGAGAAGTTTTACTCGTGCAAGAAATGCCTCAGGCGGTATATTTTCGATTTTCTTTGATTGATGGCAGTGAAACACCTGTCTTTCGAATCATGAACGAATAGCTATCTATTTGGAAAAATCCATATACACCAAATCCCTATACAAAGGCGGTAACCACCTGCTTTTTTCACCCCACAGCCCAATATCCAACAACATATCAAACGCTTCTGACCTTTCCCCGGAGTGGCACGTGATGATGAGGACTTGATCAGGCAGATAGAAGATCAAATTACAGAATTGACTGATAGTAAAAGCCGATAAGAGCTAGGTAAAAGCTGATGTTGCGTCAACGGCTTATTATTTTTCTTCTGGCCAGTGATAAACAGTAGCCGAAAACCCCAGGCTTTCCTGTTTACTGGAAGTTACTAATTTCAAAACTTCTGAACCAGATTCTTTCTTACGATACAAAACATAAGCCTCACGGCGAGATCTCAGATCTTTATCGATAGACTTTTTACCTTGGAATAGATGAGTATTCAGGTCGCCGGGTTGGACTGGGTTAGTAATAAACAGATAATAGCCCGCAACATTGAGGTCTATTTCCTGAGTAACGTAAGTTTCCTGTTTTCCGTCTATTCGTTCTCCTGTGTTGCCTGTCAATGTCATTAGCTCCTGAGGCTCACCTTGAAGGCCCTTTGATGCTTTTACTTGGTGAATCGCAAATTGCTTTTTGGCTGCTACCGGGTCTGCTTGCCAGGACGTTTGGTTAATTTGATAACTGACTGTGTCTTCTGGTGCATCCGCACTGACACGAGTCGCCAACTTCAAATCGACCTCTGTGGGGCCATCGGTAATAAATAGCCGATAGCCGAGAAAATTCCCGTAAGGAATCGGATAGGTGTATTCAATGACTTTACTGTCAGCACTTACTGGCTTTAGTTGAATGCGCCTAGCCCTTGATTGCACGGTGACCAAATGAACCCCTGCTTTGGTGAAAGACATTGTATTTACGCTGCTAAGCAATGATGACGAGGAATTGTTAATAGCTTCAAAACTGCCTTTTACAACTACCTCATTGAATGGCTTACTCAGGCCAAAAACTCCCTTTACGTTCTCAGCGACTTCAAAAACCGAGGCATCAATGCCTTTTTGAAAGCCACCCAGGCTCTGCGACCACTGATCCAGGTAATTTTGGCTGGTAAGCTCAGACTTTCCTGCCAGCAAGTCGAATAAAAAATCCACTCGTTGGGCAAAGTTAATGTCCGCCGGGTTTGCCACCCGCCCCCGGGAAGTCATGGCAATATTGACTGCACTAACAATACCGATAACCTTGCCCTTGCGCGTAAACAAGGGGCTGCCACTGGCACCTCCAATCATGGGAATGCCGTGCTGGATCAGGCGGTTGTTGTTGTCGTCTCGGGCGGTCATAAAAAAGTCTGTAAGCCGCACTATCTCGTCTTGCTGAACCACCGGAACTGGCTGCTTTAAGGTACCGGGCAATAACTTTTCCGCAGGAAAACCCACAAAAGCAACGGGGGTTCCTGCTTGTAGCCCCGCTAGCTCATCAGCAGTGGCCAAAGCCAACGGCGATGCCAGCTCTTCGTTATCGGTGACATTTAGCAGTGCAACGTCCGCTGCCGATACGGTTCTCATCAACTCCAGGGCATTAAAGCCTTTTTGAACCGGCAAGTAATCTTCCCACAGCCTGTGAAAATCACGGTAGCCTGGGTGTAAAACCGCTTGTGTAACTCGATGAGTCTGGTAGGGCGGCACCGATGACCGAACCAACATATTTTCGCCCGGCTTCAATGAATTAAATTTCTCGGCGACGTGGGCGTTGGTGGCCAGTTGGCGGCTATCGGTTACCCAGGCAGTACCATGCAGGCGTTCGCCTTCACTGTCATTCTGGATTAACACCAGATACACCGACTCACGCACATCGTTAATAGTCGACAGTGGTATGCTGGTTTGCGCTTGATTCAACCCCTCCAGTGACTGTGATACCGTCGTCAAGTCCCCTTCGAGCTTGCCGATATCACGGAAAAACAATAATCCGGCAATTATCAAACCAGCGACAATAGGCAGTGTGTACTTCAGCAACTTTCGGTTGCGCTGGGCCACTTGCCCCGGTTGCCAGCGGTGTTCCACCATGGGCAATTCAGACTTACGGTTGTCCAACACCTCCACACGCACCCGAACAACCAGCCCTAGCAACAACTCTACCGAGCCGGAGATTTCTTGCTCTTCGTAAGGTTCTTTGCCGTCAATACGGACGGAGTGTGCGTTGTTCAGGTCCAGCTGATAGCGCCCCAAGCTACGCCGCAGGCCAATATGTTCATTGCCAACACCCAGCTCAACCGTGGAGTCTTCAAAGATCACATGGCAAATGTCCGCATCGCGACCAAGCACAATATAGTCTTGCTCACGAGCAAAAAAGTACTCGGTGTCGCCGTCAAGGGTTTTACCATCAAGAACTGTTATTTTTATGCCGTTCACGTCTATTCCCTGAGCTTATTGGTTTGGGAATTACTCTATACAAGCAATGGTCGCCCAACAAGCTAAAGCGTGCATCTGCCACAAACTTGTGGGCATCGCTGCAGCGGTAAATTAGCCATAAAGTGTTATGATTTAAAAATAGCTTTTACACAGTGATAATTAAAGTTCCAGTGAGACAACAACCAACCCTTGAATGCAGCACAGCACTCCTTTTACCCATCACTAATGATGTGAAACCTCTATGAGCAACAGCACTGTGGCACACAACTACTTATATCGCGCATTCATTAGCTATCGACATACCGATGCAGATCGAAAGTGGGCCAAGTGGTTGATGCATTCTCTGGAAACATACCGCACGCCCAAAACTTTGATCAAAAAGGGCATAGCACAGCGGGTTGGCAGGCTGTTTCGGGATGATGACGAAATTCCCGCCTCCAGTGACCTGGGCAGCCAATTGGAAGAAGCGCTGCGAAATAGTGAATTTTTACTGGTCATTTGCTCGCCCAATACCCCCTCTTCCCATTGGGTTCGGCGGGAAATCACACTATTTCAGGAAATGGGCCGTGGCGATCGTATTATTCCACTGCTGGTGGAAGGCGAACCTGAAGACAGCTTTCCGTCAGAGCTACTACAAACGGTCAGGACACGCACTTTGGCCGATGGCACAGAAGAGCGTTATACAGAGAAAATGGAGCCCCTAGCCGCGGATGTACGCCCCCGTTCTGATGAAAAACACAAAGCTACCCGCCATAGAGCGCTAATAAGAATTCTAGCAGTTTTATTAAAATGCCATTTCGATGATCTAGAACAGCGGGAACAAGTTAGGCAACGGCAGAGAAGCCGACGACTGTTTGGCCTGTTCTTTATTGTTGCATTCGCTGCAATGACAGTATACGCGGGTCAGCTATTTCAGCAGACCAGAGAACTCAACAAAGAGCGCTCTATATTTCTTGCACAACTGGCCAAAATGCAAAGTGACGCTGTTGACAGCCAAGCAGACGACGACAGGGGGCAATACGACAGAGCCATACGATACGCTATGATGGCCACTCTCCCTGGACCGCTGCACCCAAAATCCGATGAAGCTAGAGATCAACTCTCTCGCGCCTTACATTCACAGCCAATCATGCTTCAAATAAATAAGCCAGGACAGCCGTTTAGTACGGTTGCAATAAGCCCTGGCAAAACTCAACTAACTGGGGTTACAACCAATAACGAGATAACCGTTTTTGACTTCGATAGACACCGCCTTATCAGTCAATTCGCCCTCGACGTAGGCAATATAGTAAGTATCACCTACCACCCAACTAAAAACTGGTTGGCGCTGGTCACAGGAGATGCTGTAACTCGAATTATTGATTTAAATATTCAGAAAGAAATCTGGAAAGCCCCATCTTTGGGAGTTAATGTTATAAAGGCTTCTTTTTCTTACAATGGAAAGTATTTGCTAGTTTCTGGTGGCAACCGATATCAAGTATGGGAAATCACTTCTGGAAAGCTCATCGATCACGAAAAATTTGCAGACAATCGGTTAAAAAAAATTGACTGGGTTCCCTGGAAAAATATTATTTACTTGCACCTTGAACAAGGAAAGTCATCAGACTATGTTTTAAAAACCAGGAATCCTATAACCCAGAGCGACATCAATAGCATTGGAAGCAGCAAGGAAAGTATAGAGATAGCAACCACCAACAAATCGGGCACAAAGTTTTATATTCAAAGGCGAATTGGAGAGAGACCAAGCAAAGAGCACTACCTTTCTATAATAAATTCAGAAAGTTTTAGAGAAATAAAAAAAATTCAGGTTAAACCTGAACATTTAACTAATCTTTTATTAAGCGACGATGAAACCATTCTTGTTGCATCGCTATACGGCGGAATGGACGGAGCAAAATCAGCGAATATATACGACCTAAACAAAGGGGTTATTAAAGCCTCTTTTGAAGCCCCAAGTCCATTTCTTGAGATAATCTTTGGCGCGCATGATCGCCAGATATTAACGTCTCACAGCTCTGGTGTTGTTCGCGCATGGGATATCTCATTAACACCAGTCAATAATGCCGATTTTAAGCTGCAAGGCCATGACGGATCGGCAGTTACGCAAACTTATTTTTTGAAAAAAAATCATTCTGTGTTGACGTATGGTTCCAATGGCAGTGCCAATCTTTGGTCGGTTAAAAATATAGACAATAGAATAACCAGCCTGCCTTTTAAGGGAACACCAAAAGGCATTTCTTTCTCAGAAGATGGAAACAAATTTTTCGTTTATTCAGAGCACAACGCTTCCGTCTTTGACCTATCAAAAACCCAAAACGCTGTTGATAACGCCAGACCTGTTTTTGCACTGGATAAATGGCGACACCCTAAAACTATTCACGCTCACTGGCTACCTAAAGGCAGCGGTGTTATTGCGTACCTTGAGAATGGAGAAATCATCAAATCCATTAACGGCAACTTCTCAAGCCCAGAGTTCAGCGTATTGAATTCCAAAATATTATCTGTAAAGGAAAACCACCAAAAATCATTTGCACTGGCATCCCTCGAAGAGGGTATATATGTCATTAACGTAGAGAAGCCGGAAAAACCAGAAAAGTTTTCAGGCCCTGTTGGCCACGTTTCACACATTGCGTTCAACCCGTCCGGAAACTTGGCAGCGATAGGAACTAAGGAAGGCGGTATTTTTGTATGGAGAACTGACAACAAAGAGCTAATATACGAGTCACACAATAAAAAGAAAAACCCTGTTTTATCACTAAGCTTTTCGCCAGACGGCAGCTATTTAGGCACCTCATCAAAATTTGGAAAATTCCAAGTATTAGACACAACTAGCTTCAGTGAAATCGACACCAAAGCAGCCAACAAAGAATACTTAAACGTAAACTCTCACAAATTTTCGCCGCACAAGCCGGAAGTATACTTATCAGGCTTCAACGTAAAGCGCTACTACTCCACCGGAGTGCTAAATCTAAACACCAAGGAGTACCGCTTTGAGTGGAGCTCTGGATCCTGGGTATCTCCAGACAGTGTAGAGTTTTCTAACTCTACTGACCGAATTTTCGGCGTCTATGAAAACTCATTAACAAAAACTCACCTGAATCTGATTTCAACCGATTCAAAAGTCATCACAGCGTCTGTAAATAAGTTTGGGGCGGGAGTAAAGGGTGGGTATGCCGTTAATACTACTCGAGGCTTAGCTGTAACAAGCAACTGGAACCGCATTCATTTATGGGACATTTTTTTTGCCAATGAAGCCAACATAGAGAATATACGCAGAAACGCTTGCAATGGCTCTCTTTCCGAGCAATCTCTGATTATTTCTCAAGAAGATATTCACCAAGCGCCTATTTTAAAGCGCTATTTAGGGAAAAATGTTTGCGATATCCAACCCTTTTGGGAACGCAATAGTCGCATAAATCCCTTTCAATTGCGACATTCATCGATAACGCCAAATGACTTTCTTCAATCGATAGACAGTATTAGCACACCGAATATTTCCAGCTTGGATTACCTGAAAGAATTTTTGATTTATTTCGATTTTGAGGATTTGAAAAAATCTTCCGAAGCATTTCCAATCAAATCTAACTTATTAATAGCTGCAGGTTTCATGGCTGGCCTTGGCGTAGATAAAGACTTGCAAAAATCCATCAAGTACTACGAAAATGCAGCCTCATTGGGAAGCTCAGCCGCACAGTACAATTTGGCTCTTTTATTGATAAAGGACAACCCTGAAAAATCGAAAAAATTAATAGAAGAGGCCGCTCAACAAGGACTCTGGATTGCAAACCGCTTTATCGCGCAACAAGCAATCAAAGCCGGAGATACTGAGAAGGCCAAGCAGTATTTAAAAGTCGCCATTGACAGTGGCGATTCAGCCTCCGCGTACTTAATGTTTACAATTAATAAAAATCTTTCTGGCTCTGAAAAGCAAACAACCGCCGAGACTTGCGCAATAGAAAAGCAAGCCGCAACGTCCAATAGCCCCCAAGTAGCGTTGGCTTTGGCTCAATGCCTGATAAAGATAGAACAACGTGACCGAGAACTGACCAAAGAAATACAAAAAGCGTTGCTGTATGCGGCTCAGCAAGATCGGTTTCCCAAGATTAGAAATGCCGCACTGAAAAAACTGGCGTTTTTAAAGCGCTAAAGTAAAAAACAAACGGATAGGCAAAAACCAGCGATATGGAAGTACAGAACTACAACTACAAAGCGTTTATCAGTTATCGCCACGCCGATTTAGACCGGAAGTGGGCCAAGTGGTTGATGCATTCTCTGGAAACATACCGCACGCCCAAAACTTTGATCACAGAGGGCATAGCACAGCGGGTTGGTAGGCTGTTTCGGGATGATGACGAAATTCCCGCTTCCAGTAACCTGGGCAGCCAATTGGAAGAAGCGCTGCGAAATAGCGAATTTTTACTTGTCATTTGCTCTCCCAACACCCCTTCTTCCCATTGGGTTCGACGGGAAATCACACTATTTCAGGAAATGGGGCGTGGCGATCGTATTATTCCACTACTGGTGGAAGGCGAACCTGAAGACAGCTTTCCGCCAGAACTATTACAAACGGTCAAGACACGCACTTTGCCCGATGGCACAGAAGAACGTTATACAGAGCAAGTGGAACCCTTAGCCGCGGATGTACGGCCTCGCTCTGACGAAAAACACAGAGACACCAAACACCGGGCTCTAGTGAGAATATTGGCTGCCATGCTGCGCTGTCGCTATGACGACCTGGAACAACGCGAACTCCAGCGTCAAAAACGACGTCAACGCAACCGCTACGCATTGGTGGCCAGCTTATTGATACTTAGCCTGTCAGGAACTGCGTGGTGGTGGGATTACAACCGTATTAAAACCCAGTACTACATGGACTACATCACCGAATACGGCAAACCCAAAGGAGTTGGCCCACTAAGCAAAGCACAGGCCCAGCGCATGAATGTGGCTTACGCTTTGCAGTACCAGCGGCGCCAACTCATTCGAATGCTGCGGCAGACTGGCGCGCACAAACTCAATCCGTTATCAGAGGCGTATCAGACTCCCGCTTGGCTGGAAGGAGTGGCCCTGTGGCACTTTCAGTACGACGGGAAGGGGCGAATAGATGAAATCACCCTGTTTGACAGCAAAGGCCAGCAAAAAGTTGAGCAAAGCTACACCTTTACCGACGATAACCAAAGAGCCACTATCGCCTTTAAAGCCAAAGACGCTGAAGGCCGAACCCGAGTTGCCGAAGTGGCTACTTTTCAATCTCTGTTAGGAGCCGGCCATCAAAAATCAGAAATTTCCCAACACTTTGTCACCTTTGACGCTAATGGCCAAGTTGTTCGGCGGGAATTTGAAACTCACCGTGGCATTAAAACCAAAGACAGCAGTGGCAGCGCCGGGCGCACCTACCGTTACAACAATCATGGGCAACTTATATCCATTGGCTACCTAAACCTTGCTGGGCAGCCTCTTACCCTCAAGAATGGCATTACTCACATCCATCTGACTAGGAACGGCCAATGGCTGCCCACTATCATCAGTCTACATAACCAGCAAGGTGACTTGGTTAGCAGTGACCAAGGTCCTGCTCAATTTCAAATGGCCCATGATCAGCACAACAATATTACCGAAATTGTTTACCTGGGAACCGACAACCAGCCCTTGATGCACAAAAGTGGCTACGCCAAAAAAGCACAAGTATTTGATGAACGAGGCAATGCCACAATACAAACCTACTTTGACACCGATAATCGACCCACCTTAATCAAGAATGGCTACGCAAAAATAACCGCAATGTACGACGAACGCAGTAACACTATTGAACAGGCTTATTTCGACACCCACGACCAGCCAATTCTAAATAGCGGGGGCTTTGCCAAGCTTACACGAGTATTTGACGACTCAGACAATATCATCGAAGAAGCCTATTGGGGTTCCGACAAGCAACCCACGTTATACCTGGATAACTACGCCAAAGTCACCTGGGTTTACGATAGACTAGGCAATATCACCGAAATAACCTACTTTGGCACCGATAACAGTCCCATTCTGCACAAAAATGGCTATGCCAGAATCATCCAAACCTTTGACCGGCGTGGAAACCTTATCGAACAGGCCCTCTTTGGCACCGGCAATCTACCTACTTTGCATAAAGAAGGTTATGCCAGGTTCACACAAATATTTGACCAACGGGGCAACCTTATCGAGCAAGCCTTCTTTGGCACCGATAACCAACCTATCCTGCATAAAGAAGGCTATGCCAGGTTCACACAGGTATTTGATCCGCAGGGCAACCTTATTGAACAAACCAACTTTGGCATCAAAAACCAACCTGCAGCTAATAAGAAAGGCATCGTAAAAATAATCGCCAACTATGATGAGCAAGGTAAAATCACTGAACAAGCTTTTGTAGGTATCGATAACCAACCTGCTTTAAGCAAGGACGGCTATGCCAAAACTACTTGGCGCCACGATGCGCGAGGTCACCTTACTGAAGTCGCCTACTTTGATGCTAACAATCATCTCACTTTACATAAAGATGGTTATGCCAAGCTCACACAGGTAATTGACTCACGAGGCAATATCCTCGAACAAGCCTATTTTGGCACCGACAACCAGCCCGTTTTGCACAAAGATGGATATGCCAAAATGATTCAAGTGTTTGATCAACGGGATAATGTTATAGAACAGGCTCTCTTAGACACTCACAATCGGCCTACCTTAAGCAAAGATGGCTATGCCAAGTTCAAACAGGCATTTGACCAGCGGGGCAACGTTATTGAAACAACCTACTTTGGTCTCAATGGCCAACCCGCCCTGAACAGAAATGGCTATGCTAAGTTCACACAAAAATTCGACCAGCGGGCCAATATTACTGAACAAGCTTATTTCGGCACCGATAATAAGCCCACCCTGAACAAAAATGGCTATGCCAAAATCACACAGGCATTTGATCGACGGGGCAACCTTATCAAGCAAACCTATTTTGGCACCAACAACCAGCTCTCTCCTACCAAAGACGGCTTTGCAAAACTCACACAAACTGTTGACGAACGCGGCAACATTATAGAAGAAGCTTTTTGGGGCTCCGACAGTAAACCCACTTTAGTTAAAAACGGCTACGCCAAGGTCAAAAAACGTTATAACCAACGCGGCAATATCGTTGAACATGCGTACTTCGACACCAACAACCAGCTTACCTTGGGCAAAGGGGGATATGCCAAGACTACACACGGCTATGACGAGCGCGGCAATATCATTAAACAAGCCTATTACGGCACCGATAACCAACCCATTTTAAATAAAAGCGGTTATGCCAAAGCCACGGTAACATGGGACAAGCGTGGCAACCTCACCCAGGCAGCCTATTTCGACACCAATAATCGCCTCACCTTACACAAAGAGGGTTATGCCAAATTCATACGGACTTTTGACAAACGGGGCAATATAAGAGAAGTCACCTACTTCAACATTGATAACCAGCCTATTTTAAACAAAGACGGCTATGCCAAAGGCATACAAGTATTTGACCAACGCAACAATATCACTGAGACAGCCTACTTCGGTATCGATAACCAGCCCATTCTGCACGAAAGCGGGTATGCCAAAATTACTGCCGATTACGACGAACAGGGCCATGTTGTAGAACAACGCTTTTTTGGCACGAGCAGCCAGCCGGTATTAAACAATCGCGGGTTTGCAAAATCCACAGCCAAGCGAGATTTGCTAGGCAGACTTATTGAAGAACATTACTTTGGCGCGGATGGTCAACCAATTGATCGTACCAATACTTTGTTAGCCAATGAAGAACTCTCTAGCGTTTTGGGTAGCTGGCAAACTCTGATACTACGTGGTATCCACGATGAAAAGGCCCTGCAGTCTCTAAAAAAGGGTGGTTTTGCCCGTATTCGACAACAGTTCGATGCCCGTGGCCACATCATAAATCAGAAGTTTTTTGGGGCAAACAATTTACCTAAGGCGGGGTTTGACGGATTTACTCAGGTGAGTAGCAGCTACAATGCGAAGGGGTTGCCAGTGCGCATCAAAGCCACCCTGCCAAATACCAGCACTATACAGTTGAAACTTATCTATAATTCGCGCCAAGATATTACCAGGGTTTCTTTTCTCAACGCCGATGACTCTTTATACACCAGCGCATTGGGTTTTGCTGAGATTCTATTTGCTTACGATAAGCAGCACCAGCAATCCAGTGTTCAATATCTAGATGCCAAAGGAAATGTAGTAGGGAATCGTTAGCAACCTAATTTCCAATACCATTAACAAACATCAAAGCCGTATAAAAAACCTGTTAAAGCTATTAGATAAACTCCTGCTTAGCTCGAACCCTGCCATTGGTTCATTATGAAAAAAACGCATGGCTTATTAAGGCCTACTGTCCGCTCTGTGATTCCACAATAAGCCCTTCAATGCCAACTTGATTTTCAGCACTTCGCCTCCCAATTTCCAGCAATAAATCAACCGCTCCGGGCTGATCTATTCGGCTAATACGTTGCAGAGTTTTATCATCTATATCGTAATCTAGGTTTTCACTTAACCACTGCCGGTTCAGCCTTACATTTAATCGGCTATACGTACAGGCTGGTTGATGTAATTGATCTTGCGACAAATCTCCAATTTCGCTATCTATCAACCAGGGCGCTGGGCAGTGCCCCAACCATTGCATCATGGTCTGCACCAAGCTGTCGCAGTCAGACATGAGTGACATCATGGAATTGAATGCCAACTTAGCTGCCGGTGTTTTCTTTTTAACATCACCGCCAATCGGGGAAATAGCGCCAGTACCAATCGATAGTACATGCAATTTATCCTCTCCCATTGGCCAGCGGAAACCGTAGCCCTTTATGGTCGCCAACATAAATAACATCAATGCAGGGTTGTTATGAGGACTAACTCCACCATCCACGAATACGCCTTCAACACCTGGGGCAATATCGATCAACTCTGGCTCGAAATACGTGGGAGCTGCAGTGCTGGCACGTATAAGCTTCGGCAAGAGCAGATTTTTATTGGCGGTAAATTCCATATCGTGATGGCTGTAATCGCCGTGGCTATAAAACGGGCCGCGTGGATGATTATGAAACAACCAAGTGCTGTGGGTGTCTAGCCGTTTGGCAATAACACCTAAGCCACAGTGGAGTTTATTGGAGCCCAGAGTAGTCTCGCCAAGGTGGCGTTCCAGCAAATCGACCAAATGTTTTGAAGGAAACTTAGGTGCTAACAGGCCGCCCACTAGCCATTGCTTTTGAGCAAATATGTTTTTAGATAATACGCGATAAAGTTCTATCAGCTCGGTAGCCGAATAACCCAGCGCCAAACAAGTGGCAATAATAGAGCCGGTGGATGTGCCACCGATAAGTGCAAAGTGGTCTGAAAGGCGGAATTTGTTACCCGTGCCGTAATGTTCTGCCAGCAGTTTTTCTACTTTCTCCAGAAAAGCCAGAGATATAATCCCTCTTATTCCGCCACCGTCCAAAGCGAGGATGTGCTTAGGGCCTTCACCATACAAGTGGTGTTCCAGGCTCACTGCTCCTCTCCACCTGAAAAAGACGAATGCCCTATGGTAATGATATTTTCAGGCGCTAACGGCAAGCCATATTCGGTATTTGGACGTTTGCCATAGGCAGCCACCTTAAAATGCACCGCCTGCGACTTAAGTGAATTTAGCAACTCTTTGTTTATTCTAGAATTTTTTTCGGAAATATAGTCAATTGTCAAACCTCCGGCAAGAGATTGTTCAGCGCGCTTGATACTAATATGCTCTGTTCCATACAACGCTTTGGCAAAGCTTAGAAATGAATGATGATCCCGGCTCCGAACAGCTACTCTCCCCTGCATACCGGACAATCCTTTTCGCCTGAATACCAGCCAGGCATACCAGGCAAAAAGAATAGGTGACAGTTTTATTTCTTTACCGTTACACCATAATCGTTTTTCAGTGACATCCAATTTCATAGACGTCGTATGGGCGTTGTAAGTAATCGAAGAAACTGCCTCCACAAAGCTTGCCTTACCTTCAAGCAATTCTACAGGCATACCTTCTCGCAGTCTGACAAAGGGAATTTCGACCAGCTGCACTTTCGCATCTTGCGTATTCAGCCTGTTGCCTGCCCTATCGGTTATATAAGTGGCTTTTTTATTGGGGTAGAAAAACTCATCATCGGCTTCGAAGGCATGAGTCACTATGGTGTGCGACAACCTATCTTGAGGCCTGCCAAATAAAGACAGCGCATAACCTAGGTAATAAGATATGGTCCTGCGCCCACCTGTCAGAGACACATGCAATGCTGTATCAGGTTGGGCGGTTAGTAACCTTACAGTCTCTGTAATGGTGTCAGCCACTATTTCGTTATCTTCTAAGGTCTCAATATCATCCAAAGGGATACCAGTAGCGGTTTCTAACAACTGCACATTATTGGCTTCAAAGTGTGTGTCGTTAAGACCATATTCCCGGCAAAGCTGATAAAAGTGGCCGCTGGTCTTATCCAATAATTGAGACTTAATGTTCTCAAGACCAACTTCCGTAGTAATCACTTGAATTTCATTAGGCACAACGGGTTGAGGTTTTTGGCTCAACGCATAGATAATCTCGGTGATAATTTGAGGGTATAGCCCGCAAGAAGTGAGCAGGATAGTTTTATAGCCTTGATGCTCCAGATTTCTACTCATCAGGCAATCCATGTTGTGTATTCTATTCATGCTCTTGGCTATACGAAGAGCGGCTTACACTGCTTGTGCTCAAAAGGTATATGGGCAACAATCAATATATCAAATCGAATCAGAACAGCAAGCCAGAGTAACGATCGCTTACCATGCAAGATTCACGGAGTTTGATCTTTTCCAGAGTTGAACGGACTGCCATTGGCATAGGTATGGCTTTGGCTATGGTACTGGCTATACTCGGTTTTACCCAGCACTATCAAACCACTTCACAACCAGCCAGTTTTCTGGACATCTTGTACAACGCGATAGGCGTCTTTTTTCTACAGGTGAGCATTGAGCCTGGCGATATACCAGTTGCTCTTGAGATCGCACGCTGGCTTGCGCCAGCTTGTCTGAGTTATACCGCATTTAAAACATTTACCACGGTGATGAGCAACCGCTTATTGCAACGGCGGATATCTCACCTCAGTGGTCATGCCATCATATGTGGTTTAGATTCGGTCAGTACACGAGCTCTGGATACATTGCTGACAGAAGGCATAACTACTGTCGTAATCGAAGCCAACAACCAGAATAAATATATTGGCCAGACTCGAAAAAAAGGCGCTTTTATTCTGGTCGGCAACCCTGCTGACTTAGCCTTGTTGAAGCAAGCCAATATGCGCAACGCGATGTGTTTGCTGGCCGTCACTGAGGATGATCACATTAACCTGGAAACGGCTTATCATTGTTTTCAGCAGCGGCAATCAGATGCTGCACTGCCACCGATCAGCTGTGCTGTTCGTATCAGCAACCGGGAAATCACCCAAGTACTTTATCAACAACCGCTGTTTGCCACCGATCAACCTAATTTCTCCTCCCGTATTATTGATTATGAACAGTTGGCGGCTCGGTGGTTGCTAGGGGAATACGGTCCAGACAAGATATTGGGCAATAAGCTTAATACTCATGGCACACTTACTATTGCATTAATCGGTGAAAGTGCCCTTATTGAAGAACTGATTATTCGCCTTGCCTGTATTGGCCACTACGGTCAGTCTCAGCCTCTGCAAATTTGCGTTATTTCTGCTCACGCCAGCAAGAATGTAAACGCGTTAATATGTGCCCAGCCTGCACTGGACAGCATCCTTCGTATTTCAGCCCACGACACCCAGATAAGTGTTCTAAACGCCTCCTACTGTCAACAGGTCTTTAATGGTATCCAGCCCGATATTGCTTATTTACACACCGACAATACAGAGCAGGCTCTCTCTTGGGCACAAGTGCTTATGAATCTGGAGCTTGCTTTCCCAGTTGTAACTTGTGAATCGGGTGATGGGTTTTTCCCAGATATGCTAGAACGGCAACTGAAAGACAGCAGTCACTTTGCGTGTGTAAAGGTTATGGAAGAGAGTTGTCATTTCGACAATATTATTAATACCCACCAGGATCATTTGGCAATGGCCATTCACAAGAACTACAGGGACTCACAACTTGAAGTGAATGATACATTGGCGACCAATGCCTCCCTTGTAGATTGGCAGCAGCTCCCGGAAACTTTAAAAGATGCCAACCGAAACCAGGCCGACCACTTACATATCAAGTGCCGCAAAATATTCGGTGAAGATTCATACACTGCTGAAGCGATCAGCGCACTACTAACTGATGACAACATCGAAATATTGGCAATGATGGAACACGACCGGTGGCGTGCAGAAAAAGAGCTCAATGGTTGGCGATATCATCACGGTGGTAAGAACAATAACAAACGTCTGTCACCCAACCTTGTTCCATGGCAAGACCTTTCTGAACTGGAAAAAGAAAAGGACAGAGATTCGGTACGCCATTTACCTAAGCTACTCACCCTCCTAGAGAAAACTCAAAGCTCTTCTTAGCATTCTAGATAGCGAGCCTGCGCACATGGACACAAGCAAACCTTTAGATACGGTCGATAATATTTACACAAGTATGATCAATAATCCATTGATGCCAATGACTTTACGCATTGGTCTCGCCGGACACAGAAAACTGCCTGACGACGATTCGGAACAGATGCAGTGGATGCGGTCTCAATTGAAAAGTATTTATGCATCCATTTACAAAATATCATCTGATTTAGCAAACACTCCCGATGCATGCAGCCTATACCAAAAAAGTTCTAAGCCTGTATTTCGACTAATCAGTTCTTTGGCAGAGGGTGCTGACCGCCTATGCTTGCAAACAAAACTTGTTAATTTTGACCACCAGCTGGCATGCATACTGCCGTTCTCAAAAGAGGAGTATGCCAAGGACTTCTCACCGACCAATAGCGTTTCAGATCAAACCAATGGAACTGTTAAGGAATATGAAAATCTGTTGGAAACAGCCGACTATGGAAAAGAGAATGGCCAGGTCATTGAACTTGATGGCGATCCCACCCAAAGACGGCAGGCATACCGCCAGTGCGGCAAAGTACTGACTGAGCACAGCGACATACTCATTGCCGCCTACGATAGAGGCGACAGCATCACCGCTGAAGTTGTTCAACAGGCCCAAACAAGTGGAATTCCAGTCATCTGGATCTCTACTGAAAATCAGTCTGTGACCTTATTACCCTCCAAAAATTTTGGCCATGACTCTGAATCAATACCTTTTTCTGATAACGCTTTGCTGAAGGAACTTCGTCGCTTACTTTTATTTGAAGACATTTTTTACGGGCAGCGTGACGATACTGCTGATAAAGTCAACGAACGCAAACAACGAATATACGATCGCTTCAAGCGCTTTAACGGAGGCTCACTACTTACAAAAAGCGACAGTACGATAGATTTTGATAATTCCGGGCCTATAGAGCTCAATACGAGTAACGAAGGCCTATTTAGTAACGCTTTTTCCAGATTCAAAAAAGCGCTGGCCCCCAAAACCAACAATACGGAAAACACTAAAAGCGTTCGGCTGCTGGATCAAGGGCCCAGTGTCCACTACTTCTACGCCGCCTACTTACGAGCGGATCGGCTGGCCAATTACTACAGCAACTTACACCGAAGTACGTTTTTATTGATCTACCTTCTCGGGGCTGCGGCTTTGATACTCGCCGCCCTGTCTTTGTCGTTTAAAGAAAATGAAACCCTGGTGTTGATTTTGGTGAGCACTAAACTGTTTTTACTGGGCAGCATTTACTGGCTATACCGTCGCGATCATCACAATGATTATCACTGCAGATGGCTCGAATATCGATTCCTCAGTGAAAGCATACGGCCCATGTACTATTTGATTCAGCTGGGCAAAACGTATTCCCTCACTAACCTGCGGGATACACGGGAATACCTGGACAGAGAGTTAATTGGTCACAACAGGGTTGGGCGGGGCTGGCTGTATATTTATATTGAAATACTGATACGCCACACAGGTTTTAGCAACTGTCGGCTTACGCAGAGCTCAGTACAGGATATAAGCAATCTGGTAGGCCAAACTTGGATCAAAGGTCAGCTCGATTATCACACTAACAACGCCGCCATTATGCAAGTTATTGGCAGCAGACTGGGTCATTTTAGTTTGGCGCTTTTTTTTGCAACCGTTGGAATCGTATTGTTCAAGCTGCTTAAGCTCATATTGTGTTTTAAAATACCATATTTCCTTATCGAATTTTTCGGCTTGGCAACGGCAATATTTCCGATACTCGCGACAGCAGCATTTGTTATTCGAAACCACGCCGAGTTCGATATATCCGCTCAACGCTCTCTAACCATAAAACCCTTTTTAGCCATGCAATGTAATCGTTTAGCGAACGCAAAGTCAGACATGTCATCTCAGCAGCTGGCTACACTGCTATACGACACCGCTGCTGTCACTACCAAGGAGGTTGCCGATTGGTTGGAGATCTATGAGGTCAAGGAAGCTGAGCCTGCCTAAAAGGTTATTACACAATGATTCAATTACCATCACCTACATATGATGACGTAGCTACCGCAGCTGAAAATATTGCAGGCTTCGCCCACAAAACCCCGGTAATGACCTCTCGAACGGCCAACGATTTGATAGGTGCAGAGGTCTACTTCAAGTGCGAAAATTTTCAGCGAATCGGGGCGTTTAAATTTCGCGGCGCTATTAATGCTCTTTTGCAGCTGAGCCCCGAACAGAAAGCTGCTGGTGTGGTGGCGTTTTCGTCGGGCAATCACGCTCAGGCCATCGCCCTATCCGGGCAGCTATTAGGCATCCCAGCGACTATTGTGATGCCCGAAGATGCACCCGCCAGTAAGATAGCCGCCACCCGTGGCTATGGCGCTACGGTGGTGACATACAACCGCTACACGGAAGACAGGCAGCAAATTAGCCAGCAGCTGGCCCAACAACAAGGGTTGACGTTGATTCCCCCCTACGACCATCCGTGGATTATCGCTGGCCAAGGAACCGCAGCCAAAGAGCTGTTTGAGGAAGTGGGCGAGCTGGATGCCCTGTTTGTTTGCCTGGGCGGTGGTGGCTTATTGGCAGGTTCAGCACTGGTTGCCAACCAGCTTTCACCAGAGTGTGTCATCTACGGCGTAGAGCCAGAAGCGGGCAACGACGGCCAACAATCACTGCGAAGCGGCCATATTGTCCGTATCGACACCCCCAAAACCATTACCGATGGTGCCCAAACCCAGCACTTGGGGGAATACACATTTCCGATCATTCAGCGCTACGTGAGCGACATTGTCACGGTCAGCGACGATGAGCTGGTGGATGCCATGAGCTTTTACGCCGAACGCATGAAAATGGTGGTGGAACCCACTGGCTGCCTGAGTTTGGCAGCCGCACGCAAACACAACCTCAGTGGCAAACGGGTGGGCGTGATTATCAGCGGTGGCAATGTGGATATGGTGCGGTACGCGAAATTACTCATGGGTCATTGAATGCAAGCAACACCTTGATTTAGACAGGTGTGACCGAGCTCATGTTTTGCAGTCTCCATTCTTCTGGCCTGTGGCTATTGGGTAAAATACAATGGCGCCCAAATTAAGAGGTCCCACAGCCACCCAACTACCGTGTATCGAGCCGAAATGAACACCGATTACAGTACCTGTGAACAGCTGTCTGTCGCTGCAAGCACCGGCCATTCCAAGGAAATTAACAGGGACTTTATTCAACGGCTTCAGGCTGAAGCGCTGGAATCCATGGCGGTCAAACACCCATATCTGAAAGCCATTGCCAATGGCGACTTTGCGGATATGCAAGGGGCGTTAAAAACCTTTGCCTGCCAGTATGGCCATTACACTGCCCAGTTCACCCGGTATGTGTCGGCGGTTATCAAAAACACCACCAATAACAGCCACAAGGCCATTCTGATTGAGAATCTGGAAGAAGAGCTGGGTAACGCACACGACGTTGATTTGCCGCCAGAATTGCTGGCCACCATCGCCGACCAACCCCACAAAAAACTCTTTCAGCGCTTCCAAAAAGCCATCGGGGTCGATGAGGCCTATTCGGAGCAATCACCGCCCTTCCCGGCGGGAGCTGATTGGGCAAAACAGTTTTTACAACTGTGCGAAACCAACCAGTATGTGGGTATCGGCGCAATCGGTATTGGCACAGAATTTATTGTCTCAGCCATTTATCGACAAATATTGCAGGGGATAAAGGAGCACACCCATCTGCAACCCGAAGAGCATGTGTTCTTTGATTTGCACAGCGAGTGCGATGACGAACACGCGGAACAAATTACCCGCATAACATCCGACCTGTTAAGAGAACCGGGTGCCGCTGAACAAATTGAGTACGGAGTCAGACAAGCGCTGGCACTGAGAGCAACTTTTTGGGACGCCATATTGGGAAAAAGCCAGCAAGCGCCGCTGCCCGAAGAACCCGCATTGGCGTAAGACTGCTGTCAAAATCTGTCGAACTAAAAGAAAGTTGGTATCAAAAGTTGGATACAAAAACCGTTTACAACCAGAACGCAGACAAGTGGTTGCGCACCACCCCCAGCTCCCTGTACGATTTGACCGCCCGTCCTCTGGTATTTGACGCCTGTGGCGACGACCTCGCCGGTCGTTCCGTATTGGACCTGGGCTGCGGCGAAGGTTATTGCGCTCGGGAATTAAAGCGCCGTGGAGCGGGAGATTATTTGGGCGTAGACCTGTCTTCCCAAATGATTGAAATTGCCCGGCAGCAGGAACAGCAAGATCAATATGGCATCGAGTATGTCAGTTGCGACGTCACCGGCTTTAAACCCGAACGTCAGTTTGACCTTTGCATTGCGGTTTTTCTGTTTAACTACCTTACCGTGGAGGCCATGCACAAGGTCATGGCAACAGCCTATCAAGCCATTGCCCCGGGCGGGCAGTTTATCTTTACGGTACCCCACCCTTTCTTCCCCTTTGTTCGGCCCGAAGAGTCAGCACCGTTTTACTTTTCCTCCCAGGGAAAAAACTACTTTGCCGATGTTAACCAGCAATTCGAAGGGGAAATCTGGAAGCGAGAAGGTGGCTCCCTGCATGTGCAATGTGTACACAAAACCTTTGCGGATTATTTTAGCGGGCTTCGCCAGGCGGGTTTTGATTCCATGCCGGAGCTTGAGGAATTAACCGTAACCCCGGAACTCGCGCAGACAGATCCTGAGTTTTTTGCGCCACTGGTTAACCAGCCATTGCACCTGCTGTTTAAAGTCTCGAAATAACGAAAGTCTAGTAATGGAAGCAGCTACCGCCCCGTCAAGTGAACAATCGTTACTTGATCGCCTCTATTGCTTTGCACGGGAAACACCTCGACAACAAGTCATCGTCGCTGCTGATATCTCCCTGACCTATGCCCAGCTGGCCAGGCTTGTTTGCCTGCAAGCAGACAAGCTCAGTGAACTGGGCATTGATAAAGATGCCACCGTAGGTATCCAGTGCGCTGACGATACCCGCCATATTCTACTGTGTTTGGCCGTCAGCCAGCTGGGCGCAACCTCCTGCACCATCCCCAGTTATGAACCTGAACCAGCCCGGGAAGCGTTGGCTACTCGTTTGGGGGTTAGCCATATTCTGGATAAAGGCGAGGTCATTGATCTCGGCCTGGCAACAGATCAGCAACAGCCAAAAAACCTGAGCGCACCGTGCACAGATTCCCGTTTTCTGTTTTCCTCCTCCGGCACGACGGGCGAACCCAAACTGGTGATCCACCATGCCTCAGATCTGGTTGCCCAGGCCCACCGGCATATCGACGATTCCAGCGAGCGCTTTATCTGCCTGGCATCGGTGGAACACAACTTTGCCAAGCGCCATCGGCTCTATTGCCTGGCTCAGGGGGCAACCAATATTTTTGTCGATGCCAACGACGAACATTTTATTGAGCGTTGCCAGCAACTGGATGTGGGGGTTATTCACGTTTCGGTGTTTCAGGCTCAGCAACTGCTGGCCAAAGACAGTATTTCCACACTGTCTCACATACGCTTGAAGCTGGGCGGCTCTCACGCCAATCAGAGGTTAAGGGAAACACTGCGCCAAGGTATCACCCGGAATCTACAAGCGGGCTACGGCACCACCGAAACCGGGGCCATTTGTTTTACCGACCCCAGCGACACAGGGGCTAAAGACAGCGTTGGCCAAGCCCTGCCAGGCATTGAAATAAACATTGTCACAGCGGATAGACAGCGCTTGCCCGCTGGCGAAAAAGGCGAAATTGCCATCCGCTGCAAAGGCATGTTTCGCGGTTATAGGGGCAAACCGGAATTGACCGAATCCAGCCTGGTGGATAATTGGTTTTACACCGGCGATATTGGCTACCTCGACGAGCAGCAGCGCCTTTACCTGTGCGGCCGTGCCGACGATATGTTTGTCTTTAACAGCATCAATATCTACCCGCAAGATATAGAGGCCCTTCTCTGTCAGCATCCGGCGGTTGCAGATGCTGCTGTTATCCCCAAACCCTCCAGCCAGCACGGCAATATCCCCATCGCTCTGGTGGCTTTCAAGGGGGCAAAGCCTCATCAGAATGAGCTGGCCAAATTAAAGAAATTTGCCCACTCAAAACTCGGGCTGCGCTGCCCGCAGCAGTTTATGCCCGTGGATGAAATCCCGCGCAATTCATCGGGGAAGATATCCCGCCTTGCAGCCCAAAAAGTCTCTGTTAAAGGCGATGAGGTCAGAACCGCCATTGTGCAAAACCTGTACAATTCTGAGGTATTAGATGGTGTTAAAGCGGAGATAATACAGGGGTTTGAAAGCGGCAGCAGGGATATTCGTCTGCGCGATATACACATGGATTCAATCGCGCAAATGAACCTGCTGGTGATGCTGGAAGCGAATTACGATCGAATCATTATGCCGCCGCAATTTGCCCGCTTGAATTCCCTTAATGAGCTGGTTGCAGTTGTCCTGTCACCGCAAGACCAATCACTTGTCGCCAAAGAATCAGCGGCTTCAGATCACAGCCTTCCCGATCAAACAGAAGTGCCCTATATCGTTACCTTCTTCAGGCGGGTATTTCACACATGCGGCACTGTAGCGCACCTGAACCGGGCACTGGCCAGCTTTGAGTATCGGCTGACCCCATTGGAACTGACCTGCCTGAGCCAATGGCACAGCAGCCAGCAACTTTTTCCAAAAGACACGGAACAAAAATTCCATATCGTATTTGAGAGCTGGCTGGAATCCCTACAGCAAATGATGGCAACAAGTGGCAAGCAGACGCCAGAGCCCTTTGTATCGAAAAAAATCAAACCGATGCTGACCCACTTCACTGGGCCCGGTGTGCCATCAGATAAAACCCTGGTGATTTGTTTCTCCATCGCCCGCTCGCGGCAAATGATGATTCCCAATACCGTACTGATGCAACACACCGATGCCAGCAATTTTGATCTGTTGTCGGTAGGTGCATTCAGTCCGGACGGTTTTGATTTTGGGGTTCCGCTCATTGGCAACAACACCTTGGACATTGTCGATTTTCTGGCGAACCTGGATTTAATTCAGAACTACAAAAGCATACGCACCGTAGGTTGCAGCGCTGGTGCCCCCATTGCGGTTTTGCTGGCCAATCGCCTGAACGCAGAAATGGCGGTCAGCCTGGGTGCTCGTTTTCACCGCTACCACCGCCACCCCTTAAAAATCGTCAAGCGCTTTTCCGCTATCCATAAGGGCATGCGCAAGCGTAAACACAAGCAAACCAAAGTGATATACAGCTACAGCGCCGGACGAATGCGTGACCGCCATTGCGCCAAGCTCATGCGTTCTTTGTTTGGTGGGATTTATCTGATTCTTAAAATAGACCAGCGCAAGATCAGCCATACGATTCTGGATGACTTGCTGACTCTGCATAAGTTAAAAGGGTTTCTTGAGCAGACCATATTTGCCGACAGCCCCGAAAATGCCGTATCTGAACATTCAACGCTGAGCTACCCGGAAGCAAAGCTGCAAAGAATGAGATAAGCGGCAAAAAGCCACTACACTACCAAGCCGCCCCTGCGACATTATGTCGCATACCCAACCACGCCCTGGCTGGCTACTATGCAGCGCAATTATTGATTGCGTTTGTCCTTTGAGAGCCACCATGAAATCCCCAACAAACCTGTTAGCGACAGCGATTGGGCTATTTACTGCCCAAGCCACATGGGCTGACCATCTGGAAGAAATTGTGGTCAGCGACAAACAAAACTCACAGGGCGACCTGCTGGCGAATATCGAGCAGCAATCTCTGGCTGATGCCGGGCAGTTGCTAAGAGGCGTGCCCGGCGCCAACGTCAACAGTATTGGCTCGCTATCGGGCATTGCTCAGTACCGTGGCTTATCCGGTGACCGGGTAGCGGTGCGCTTGGATGGTGCTGCTGTATTCAGCGGTGGCCCCAATGCCATGGATGCACCGCTCTCCTACGCACCTTCCCTGTTGCTCAAACAATTGTCCGTTACCCGTGGAATCGCACCGGTAAACAGCAGCCAGGAATCTCTGGGCGGGCAAATCAATGCGCAACTGGATCGGGGCGAGTTTGGTTCAAGCGTTGAATTTGAAAGCCACGGCCAACTGGCCAGCCGTTATCAGTCCATCAATAATGGCCACAGCACCGCCATTCAGGGCCATTTGGCCAACCGTCATCACAAATTTGCCCTGCTGGCCAGCCGCGACAACGGCAACAACAGCGAATTTGCCGGGGGCACATTGGCCGGCACCCAGTTTGATCGCGAACGCTACGACCTCAGCTACGGGTTTCGCAGCGAAAACGTCAACGCATCGTTTTATGTAGGCCGCAACAATACCGATGATACCGGTACCCCGGCGTTGCCCATGGACATTAATTTTATTGATACCGACCTTGCGGGCTTTGATATTACCGTTGCCCTGGGTGACTGGCATCTGAACACCTACGCACACATCAGCGATGTCGACCATGGCATGGATAATTTCAGCCAGCGACAGGCACCAGCTTCACCGATGATGTTTCGCTCTATTGATGTGCAAGCAGATCACCAGTCCTTTGGCCTCAGTGGTTCTACGGCTGTGGCTCAAGGGGTTTTGCAATTGGGAGCGGATGCCAGTCGCAGTACCCAGGACAGCGATATCTTTAACCCCAACAACAGCGTTTTTCTGATTCGCAATTTCAACAATATTCAACGGGATGTGGACGGTCTGTTCGCTCAGTGGAATCGCGACCATGGCAGTTGGGCCCTGGAAGCTGGGTTACGCTATAACCGGGTGGACGCCAGTGCTGACAACGTAGCAGCAGTTGCGGTGCCGCCACCGGTTATTGGCCTGGCGCAGGGGTTTAACAGCAATGACCGGGATTTGAGCTTTAACTACCTGGATTGGGTGGCTAAAGGCAGTTACCGCTTGAGCAGCACCTACACGGTGGAGCTGGGCTTGGGGCAAAAACACCGCGCCCCCTCTTATCAGGAACTGTTTTTGTGGGCACCGTTACCGATTACCGGTGGCCTCGCAGACGGCCGTAGCTACATTGGCAATCTGGAGCTGCGCGAAGAACAAAACCACGAAATTACGCTGGGCCTTAACTGGAATACCGGCAGCCACTATTTCACACCACAGGTGTTTTATCGCAGGGTAGATGATTACATTCAGGGCACTGCCGCTACCAACCCGGTGGCCAACATGGTATCCACTGTTTTAAGCGGCGCGCCGGCACTGCAATTCAACAACGTGGATGCAGAGTTGTACGGTATTGATGCCGGTTACGGTTTTACCCTGAGCAAGCACTGGCGTATTGATGGCAGCCTTAGCTACGTACAAGGCAAACGCACCGATGCGATTGACGATAACCTGTACCGGGTTGCCCCTCTCAACCACCGCGTAGCACTGAGCTATCAACAGAAAGCTCTAAACGTTGCCATTGAATCTGTCACCTACGCTGTCCAAAACGATGTTTCTCAGTTTAATGATGAGCAGACAACACCCGGCTATGGGCTGATTAACCTGCGCGCTCAATACGCATTGAGTGAGTCTTTACAACTCTCTGGTGGCATTGGCAACTTGTTCGATAAAGCCTACCAGGAACACCTGGGCGGCTATAACCGCAACGGCAACAGCGATGTTCCCGTGGGCGAGCGACTGTTTGGTACTGGTCGAGATATTTATTTGGCGATACAGCTGAGCTTATAAGCCCACACTCTTCTGATACTTCTTCTGTTGTTTGGGAAAGCCTTTGGCTTTCCTTTTTTTTATCCACAGGTAACATAAGGGCACCTCTAAAAATAGTGATATTTTCGTGAGAGCAAGGCGGCAGTGCACGGAGGTCCGCAGTGTATAAGGCATACATGAGGAGCCGAGTACACTGCCAACACAGCTATCGCGGAAATAGTGCATTTTTGGAGGTGCCCGTAAGATAATGTCTGTTTTGCCCCCCACCACCAGCGCCGTCATACGGCGCAATTTAAAGCGCCTTAATTTGCTGCGAACCTTCGCTATCGCGGGGCAATTCCTGGCACTGTATTTTTTTTGGGTCGCCAGCGATATTGGCTTACCCGGTGAAATCCTGGCGACGATTTTATTGCTCTACAGCGCCGTTTTAGGCATTAGCATATGGCGCAGTCACTGGCGAGTTGCGATTACCGAAAAGGAATTTTTTGCGCACTTGCTGTCCGACATCGCGTTCTTCTCTGCCTTGCTGTATTTCAGCGGCGGCGCCAACAACCCGTTTGTGTCCTACTACCTGGTGCCCATCTGTATCGCGGCCGCCACCCTGCCAAGAAGCTATAGCTGGGTAATCGCGCTCTTATCCCTGGCGGCATACAGCGCTTTGTTTTACTACCATCAGCCCGTCGCGGCTCTGTCACCGCACCACCATCACGGCGGCGGTGGTGGCAACTTGCACTTGGTGGGCATGTGGGCCAACTTTGCCGTTAGCGCCGGGCTGATTACCCTGTTTGTTACCCAAATGGCAGCAGATCTGCGCCGCCAGGAGGCGGAGGCCAATCGTTTGCGAGAAGACGAATTGCGCAATGACCAGGTGATGGCAGTGGCCACCTTGGCGGCGGGTACAGCCCATGAATTAGGCACCCCACTCAACACCATGCAGCTGTTACTCGACGACCTGGCTCACGCCCAGCAAACCGGGCCGCTGCAAGAAGACATCAGCACCCTGCAAACACAAGTCAAACAGTGCAAAGACACCCTGCAGAGGCTGGTCAGCACCGCCCAAATTAACGAAGACAACCAACCGTCAGTGCAAGATATTCGCACTTACCTCAACACCCTGCTGGAGCGCTGGCAGGTGATGCGCCCCAATGCCAAAGCCACCATTAACCTGGACTCAAGCGGCCCATCCAGACAGGTTCACTTTCCCGCTACGGTGGCCCAGTCCATTCACAACGTGCTCAATAACGCCGCCGACGCTAGCCCGGAAATGACCATCGACATCCACTGGGATCAGCAAACCCTGAACATCTGTATTCGGGACTATGGCCCCGGCCTCACTCAGCAGCAGATAGAACAACTGGGCCAGCCGTTTACCAGCTCCAAAGCCAGTGGCATGGGCATAGGCCTGTTCCTGACTCAAACCACACTCAGCCGCATTGGCGGTCAGGTACTGATGCGCAACGCCGAGGATGGCGGTGCCATTACCCACATTACTCTGCCGCTGTTGTCAGAGGCTTCTGCACCATGAGCACTCCTGAAACATGGCTGGTAGTGGATGACGACCCCACCTTTGCTGCGACTCTCGCCCGATCCTTGCAACGTCGGGGTCATCATGTAAATGTTGCCAACAGTGCTGAAGAGGCATTAGAGCAAGCCCGCCAAAAACCACCACAAAAGGCCGTGCTCGACCTCAAGCTGGCAGAAACCTCTGGTTTGCACTTGTTGACCGAACTAAAGCACCACCACCCTCAGTGCCAAATGGTTATGCTGACCGGCTATTCCAGTGTGGCAACTGCGGTTGAAGCCATTAAACTGGGGGCCGTCAATTACCTGTGTAAACCGGCTAGCCTGATGGACATTATCAATGCCTTTAACACTGATAGTGGCGACCCCGGCACGATGATTGAAGATACTCCACCGTCCGTTGACCGTTTGGAGTGGGAGCACATACAGCGGGTGCTTGCAGAAAACAGCAACAATATTTCCGCCACCGCCCGGCAACTGGGCATGCACCGCAGAACCCTGCAGCGAAAACTGCAAAAGCGACCTGTAAAAAAATAACCTGAGCTAAAAAATCTGTGAATCAACCCGACCATCATCACAAACACGACCAGAATAATCGACCACCCGGCCAGAGCATGGGGCGTGGCATGATGTACGCCGGATGGCTGGTACTCCTGGCACTGCTCACCTGGGTATTTGGTAACTGGGAGGAAGAGCGTTACAACCCCAACCAACAGGTTGCCGGCCAAACCAATGGTGGCCATACTGAGGTGGTGTTAAAGCGCAACCGCTGGGGGCACTACGTGGCCAACGGCACCATCAACAACAAAACTGTTACCTACTTGCTGGATACCGGGGCTACCGATGTGTCTATTCCCGGTCATCTGGAAAAAAAGCTGGGCTTGCAGCGGGGCCAAAGCTACCGGGCATCCACGGCCAATGGCACCATTCAGGTTTACAGCACCACGCTGGATAAATTCACTTTGGGCGGCATTGAAATGCGCAACGTGCGCGCCAGCATCAACCCCTTTATGAGAGAAAACGAAATTCTGTTGGGCATGAGCGTATTGCAACACCTGGAACTGGTTCAGAAAGGCAATACGCTGACCATTCGCCAATAGCAAAAATGGATTAATTCAGGATTTTGTACCCACGGTGACGTAAACAATTGCGCACCACCCGACGCTTTTCCCACTCCGCAGAACGCGCACCTTTTACACCGGATAAAATAGCGCCGGTTCCCGCACCTCTTGCCGCACCGTCGCCGCCATCAAAAATAGCGCCGATGGCACCGCCAACAACCGCCCCTTCCGCAGCCCGGCCAGCCACTCGTCCGCCTTTATTCACCTGCCCGGCGTATTGTTCGCAGTCTGACAAGTCATCGTGAAAAGCAGCCATATCGACGCCTTTCTCATCAATGATAACGCCACTGTGGCCATAGCCCCGGTACGTATTGGCACAGGCCGCCAGCAACAGTACTGCCCCCAGGCACAACGCCACGGATAACCGTTTGATCATCACTGCTTCTCCAAACTTTTTCTGTAAACTTTTTCTCTAAAAGGGTCTGGCCATTGAAACGCGATATCCATTAGCCCGTTGACAGCAACCCGTTTTTCTAACAGGAGCGTTTACGAGGGAAAGATACTCGACAAGGAACCGATCATGGGCACATCAAAACCTGTTTCCCGCACACTGGGCATTTGCACGTTGGCAGCCATGCTGACGCTGTTTTCTCTGCTGGCCATGGTGGCATGCACCACCAACCAGACCGATACCCAAGCCCGTATAGAAGAGGAAGTCGTGGTGTTGGCTTCGGTGGCGGACGCCAGCTCAGCCCAAGAAAACTTTAAACGCTCTAATGCAATCAATAGTCCTCGGCTTCAAAGAGCTTTGCCATTAGCTTTCGAAATGGGCCCTGTGGTGGAAAATCGGGAGAACTACCGCCACCGTGACGCCAATGGTTTCAAAATAGTCAACGAACAACCGGTCAGCACATTCAGTATCGATGTGGACAGCGCCGCCTACGCCAACGCTCGCCGCTTTCTCAATAACGGAACACTGCCACCGGCGGATGCAATTCGCAGTGAAGAATTTATCAACTACTTCGACTACCAATACCCACAGCCCCAAAATCGAGAAACCCCATTCTCCATTACCGCGGAAGTCGCTCCCAGCCCTTGGGCCGAAGGCCGCCATTTGCTGCATATCGGTTTACAGGGGTACCACATGGATCGCTCTGAATTGCCTGCGGCGAATTTGGTATTTCTTGTTGATGTGTCCGGCTCCATGAACTCCGCCAATAAACTCGGCTTACTGAAGCAGTCGCTAAAACTGCTCAATCGCTCGCTGACCAAAGACGATACCGTCAGCATCGTGGTGTATGCCGGCTCTTCTGGTGTGGTACTGAAGCCAACCGCAGGTGACCAACGCCACGCCATTAACAACGCGCTCAGCCAGCTCCAGGCTGGAGGCTCCACCAACGGTGCTGCGGGCATTCAACTGGCCTACCAAATGGCCAGAGAACAGTTTAAATCCGAAGGCATCAACCGGGTGATACTGGCCACTGACGGCGACTTTAATGTGGGTGTCACCAGTATTGATGCTTTGAAACAACTGGTTAAAGAACAGCGAGACAGTGGCATTGAGCTGACCACTCTGGGCTTTGGCGCTGGTAATTACAACGACGCACTGATGAACGAGCTGGCGGAAATTGGCAACGGCAACGCCGCCTATATCGACACCGCCCGGGAAGCCCGCAAAGCACTGGTGGAACAGTTGAGTGGCACCTTGTATACCATTGCCAAAGACGTAAAAATTCAAATTGAATTTTCACCGCTGGTGGCCGAATATCGCTTGATCGGCTACGAAAGCCGCCTGTTAAAACGGGAAGATTTTAACAACGACAAAATCGACGCTGGCGAAATTGGTGCTGGCCACAGCGTAACAGCGCTGTACGAAATTGTGCTGGCCGGCAGCAACGCCGTCACCGTGGATCCACTGCGCTACAGCAACACACCCAAAACCGATAGTAAAAGCGACGAATTGGCCTACCTGAAACTGCGTTACAAACTGCCAGACCAGGAAAAGAGCACACTGGTGCAACAAGCTATCAAACGCCAACAAATTGTGCCTTTGAACAACAGCAGCACCAATTTCCGCTGGAGTGCTGCGGCGGCGGCTTTTGCCCAACAGTTGCGCGGCAACCCGTGGATGCAGGCATTCAATTACGATGGCTTACTGAGTTTGGCCCAGGGGTCTCGCGGCAAAGACCCACAAGGCTATCGCGCAGAGATGATTCAGTTGGTTAAAATGGCGCAAACCCTGCAACCACCAACCACTCTGTCTTCACGCTAACTGGAAGATTATATGGACGATCACGCACTGATGCAGGCATGGCAAAACGGTGACGGCTCGGCATTCGAGCAGCTTTACCTACGCCACAAAAGCCCACTGCTGCGTTTTATGAAGCGCCAGGTGGGCGACCCGGTGGCGGAAGAATTATTTCAGGATGTGTGGATGAAGGTCATCAAAGCCCGTCTTAACTACCGCCCTACTGCTGCGTTTAAAACCTGGTTATACACCATTGCCCGCAACCGCATGCTGGACCACTTTCGCAGCCAACAACGCACCCCTGTGATGGAGTGGGACGAAGACCAACCCTTAACGGCCAAGTCTGACCCACACGTGGAATCCGCCAACGGCCAGCAGGTACAGCGGTTACTCCACGTTCTACAAACACTACCCGCAGAACAACGGGAAGTGTTTCTGCTGAAGGAAGAAGCGGGGTTTACGGTGCCCGAAATCGCCGGGATGATTGATTGCAGCCTGGAGGCCGCCAAAAGTCGTTTGCGATACGCCATTAAAAAATTGCAACAAGGTATGGAGATGTACTGCGATGCCTGACGAAAACACCATTTCCAGGCTCTACCAACAGAGCCGGGAGGAACCCATGGACAGCCAACAGCTGGACGAAAAAATTCTCGCTGCTGCACAAGCAGACCTGCAGGCCAGCAGGCTGAAAGCAAAAGTGGTCGCCTACCGTGGTTGGCGCCGCTGGAGCACCCCCATCGCCGCAGCCGCCTGCCTGCTGCTGGCGACATCACTGGGATTCAACGTAGTGCTCTATCAACAAGCCAGCGTTACTGCGGCACCGGATACTTACCTGCTGTCCGACGCTCCCGCCGCTGTAGAAGCAGACAGCGCAGTCGCCGACATTGCTCCACAGGCAATGAGTGCAGAATTAACCGCCAAAAGAGCCAGACCAGAACGTACCCGTCGCATTTCTTCTGGGCAAGCAGACCGCTTATTTGAGATGGAATCCGCCCCCATCGAAGAAGAAATTGTGGTGACAGGAGCGATTACAGAAGATGTATCGCCAGAAATGGTGGCCAAAATCGACGGGATTATTGATTTATTACAAACTGGCCAACTGGAAGCGGCAGAGCAGCAGCTGGCGGTGTTGGTGGATGATTATAAGGGGCGGGAGGAGTAGGTTAACGCCTAAACCAGGTATGCCGTAGGCGTCACCTGGATTTACTTGTTACAAGTGCCCCTGAGACAAACATTTTTTCTATTTTTCCTAAAGATCTATGTTTGTTGTTCAGTTTTACGCGAATATCATCCCAATCAAGTTGAATGCTGAATTTATCAACGATCTTATCGATTGGTTCACCTCTTTCTTTTGCTAGAGCATACAAGCCAATTACTTGTTGATCATTAACTCTCTCATACTCACTTATATAATTTTGAAACAGTTCTCTAGCTTGAGCTGTCTGGTTATCAATGAGGTTTTGTAGTTTTAAATGTATGCGCTTTAGACACCCTACATACTCTCTTGCAGAAACATTAATATCTACTTTTTCATCCATTTCAGAAAGAACCGCTCGTTTAAAGTTTTTATCTTCTTCAAGAAGGTTTTTTCTAGAGAATATTTCAGTTCTGTGCTCCATTAATTTGTTTGGGCCTTCACCTACCCACCTAAACGGATAAGATAAATTATGGACGGCTAAACCATCATGCTGAACATAATTGCGTAGAGCTTCCATGAAACGGTAATGTTCAGAATTATCGTATTCTTCACTGAAATATGACTTTACTTCCTTCTTTACTTCACTTTCATCTTCAAAGAAAGGGCGAATGTGCTTAGTTGCTTGATCGACGTAAAGCTTCGTTGACGTTAATAGGTTTACAATCCGTCTATTTAGTGTAAGTCTTGAATCAAAAACTTGTGGGTAATCACCAAACGGAGACACAATTAAATCAGCTGAGTTAATAAGTAACTCTTTTTCTAGTTCGATAAAATTCTGCAACATTAGCTCAAACTTTTCAGAGATACCTAAGCTAGCAGATAGCTTTTCTCTTGCGCTTTGTAACTTTTGAAACTCATTCTCTGATAGTTCGATTTCAGGGTGCTTTCCCAGAGCAAATTTTTGAATGCAATATCTCATTTTTTACTCGTAGCTTGTAACGCCCAGTGCACCGGCGAAACAAGCAGTGCTGAGCCCAGCCCGCTTGCGGGTTTTGGTGCCGCCGCTTGTTAATTCTCTGGACACTTATAATATTTAACATTTGGATAAATCTGTTTATTAAATAGTACTTGTTCATCGCTTGAAAGCTCAAATGTATCGGTATCTAGCCAAGTAGAACCTTCGCTTGATGACAGCGATATAAAAGCTGTTGTGTTTTGATATACGTATATCGATTTGATATCACCATAACCTTCCCATCCCTTTGTCTGGGATTCGGCTATTTCGAAATAGCTTTCAGTAACTTTTCCGCAATTTTTCTTATCTTGGGCCCAAACTCCTTGGAACCTTTCAGGAACTTTCTCTAGCTCACCAGCAGACAAACTTAATGAAAAGTTTATTGGTAAGACTAAAAGTAAAAATTGTTTAGTATTTTTCATAGAGTTAACGCCCAGCGCACCGGCGAAGCACGCAGTGCTGAGTCCAGCCCGTTTGCGGGCGTTGGTGCCGCTGCTTGTTAAGGGTGTTTAGCTCCATATGAACATTACTATAGCGATTATGGGAATGAGTAGAAAAGCCAACCCAAACCAAAGCGGCGAGATAATGGTTTTTTCCTGAATTTGCTTATACTGCTTGAGCAATAAGGCTAGCTCGGTGTCTGGAAACTTTGGCTCGACACCTTCCTTGATGCGCATAGCAAATTCCTTGAGGCTAGATATTTCCGGTTCACCGGCAGTTCCTTGACCGCCTAAATCGAAGGTTCTTAGTGTTGAGAGCCATACGCTTTTCACAACATCATTTTCATTTACTGCCTTAAAGCCACAAGACCGGCACTTTTGGTGTGGGCTGCTTTTTTGATGTCCACACTGAATACAGAATGCAACGACCATCTTGAAACCCTTAACAGCCTGTTTATACGGCGTGACTAGATATGGATATATCCACATTTAGAAATCTAAACAACCCTTGTCCCAAACTTCAAGATATGCCTCCGCAACTGCTTACTGTGACCGTGGCCAGCAGGGATGCTGGCCACGAGCCTACATGGACGTATTCACGGCGTGTCACAGCAAGCAGTTGCGGGGGTATGTTCATGCCGATAATTTGCAGCTGACTGACTTATGGATCCCCGCCTTCGCGAGGATGACATTGGCCTATGAGTGATTACCTCCCACCCATAATCCCCCGAACCGCCGCTGGAATATCCGCAGGCAGTACCACAGTCTTGGCATTTTCCGATAGCGACATATCCTGAATAGCATCTACGTATTTATCACCCAACAGATACATCACCGGCAGTTCTTTGTCCTGTACCGCAGAGGCAACTCGCTCCACCGCTTCCTTGGTGGCTTCTGCCAGTACCACTTTGGCTTTGGCGTCGCGGCGGGAGGCTTCCAGGCGGCCATCTGCTTCCAGAATAGCGGCTTCTTTTTCACCGTCTGCACGGGTCACGGTGGCGCGGCGCTCACGCTCGGCGGCGGCCTGTTCTTCCATCGCTTTCTGCATGGTTGGTGACGGGTTGATGTCCTGAATTTCAACGGTTTTCAGGGTGATACCCCAGTCGGCAATATCGTCGGAGATAGCGCCTTTGAGCTTGGCTTTAATCTGGTCGCGGGATGACAGTGCATCGTCCAAATCCATTTCGCCGATAATGGAACGCAACGAGGTTTGTACCAACGTCTGGATGGCAATTTCGTAGTTCTCAATGCCGTACACCGCTTTTTCAGGCGTGACGATATTGATATAGGCCACTGCGTTGGCAATGATAACGGCGTTGTCGCGGGTAATGACTTCCTGCGAGGGGATATCCAGAACAATGTCTTTGGTGGTGACTTTGTAGGCCACCGCATCAAAAAATGGAACAATAAAATTCAAACCTGGCGGCAGTGTCTTATGGTATTTGCCCAACCGCTGTACAACGTATTTCATGCCCTGTGGAACGGTTTTTATACCACTGGTTAAAACAATAAATAAAAAGACAACGCCAATACCAAGGGTAATGATTGAATCCATGTTTTCTATCTCCAATTCAGGTTATTTTTTGGATACGACTAAGGTGTTCCCGGAAATGCGACTGATCGATACCCGATCGCCGACTTCAACGTCTTGCTCGCAAATAAATTCCCACTCATCGTTGCCCAGCACCGGCGTGGCAAAGCGCACCTGACCACGGTTGCCCTCTACCGGAGCGCGAATCACATGGCCGGTTTCACCAATAACCGCTTCGCCACTGATACCAGCGGTGGTGCGATCCGCCATTCTGGGCTTGAAGTATTTGAACCAAAATACCGTAAAAGCGCAGGAAGCCAACAACCAAATCAGCAGTTCTGTAGCAAACGCCATCTCCGGAACCAGCGCTTTAATAAAGCCGACAACAATAGCGCCAAGGCCAAACCAGAGAATGGTAAAACTGGGCAAAAAGATTTCTGCGGCCACCAATACGATGCCAAAAATCAGCCAGTGCCAGTAGGCAAGATCAAACTCCATTGTGACTCCCTTTTTTATCAATCAGATGTCATTTAATAATGCCCTTTATACCACGAGCTTTTTTGGTATTTTTACCAGCTTGCTTAACAATAAAAATAATCAGCGGCAGCGTCAGGGCGGCGCCAAGAATGATTAGCAGCACCGGCAGACTACCCGGTGTTTTGGTCAATTTCATGTACAGGCCCGCACCGATAAGCACCACCCCCAGCAGGTCCAACAGTAACAATTTGCCGGGAAGGGCCAACTTCACTTGTTTACGACTCATACAAATTCCCTCGCCATCATCAGTGCGTCTTCACTGCCTGCAGCGGTACGGTAGTAATCTCTACGTTCACCAATCTGATTAAAGCCGCTATCCAGATATAGGTGAATCGCGGTGAAATTACTGGCGCGCACTTCCAAAAACACCATGCGGGCGTTTTGCGCTGCTTGAGCCAGACAGTGATCCAGCAACTTGCGCCCAAAGCCCTGCCCTTGTTGTTCTGGAGCTACCGCAATATTCAGAATCTCCGCCTCGCCAACCACCAGAGAGTACAGATAATAACCGCTGATATCACCATCCAGCTCCAGCACCCAGCAATGGTGACTGCTTTCAAGGCTTTGCTGGAATTGCGTTAAGCGCCAGGGATGGGGAGATACACCAGTTTCGATGGCGGCCACGGCAACCAGGTCGTCGGCAACCATGGGCCTGATGGAAACCGCTGAGTTCACGATGGCAGGGTACCCGCCAATGGGCGGATTAACCCCCAGGTAGTGCGCTTTTGACTGGGCTCCGCGAGCATGTCACCCAGCCCCGGAGTCACCACCAGTTGGCAATCACCATCGCCATAGGAATAGGTACCCTGACTCCACTGGCTTTCAGGCAACAACCACTGGCTGGCGCTCTGTCCCATCACCAGCACCAAACGGCTCTCGCTTTGCTGCACTCGCCCTTTTAGCAGGGAAGTAAACAGTGCTTTGGCGTCTTTTTCGCCAGCAGGGGCATTGGGCACGACCGGCCACTGCACCACTTCCGGTTCAGACAGCGGGGACTCCAGGCGGCCAATGGCGCGGAGAATATTGCTCAGTAATTGATGCTGGTTTTGCGGCGGATTTTCACCGTACTCCAGCGCCGCAAACACTAGGGTATCGTTCACCAGCCAGTGGCAAATGGCAAAGCGCAGGGCATCATCAGAGGGTTGTTGTTCCGCTTGCAGGTTTTCAGCGGCCGAAGCTTCAGGGGTACGAACAACTGGCGGCTCGGTGTCCAACTCAGCCGCCAGCGACGGCCTTTTAGGGGTTGAGGCAGCATTGCTGGATACTGGCGGAGAAGCGGGCAGTTCAACAACCGCTGGCTGCGGCTCTTCGCTGACTGTATCCGGGATACAAAATTCCCGGGGAACGTATTGCACGATCCCCAGGTTTTTTAAGTAGTAGTCCCGTCGCAACATCGCTGCTCTGATACTCGTCAGTGGTGGCGTTATACGGCACCAATGTGTGGGTTAACACGCTCCTCACGGCCCAACGCATTGAGAGCGCTGATATAGGCTTTGGCGCTGGCCACCAGGATATCCAGATCAGCACCGGAGCCGTTTACCTTGCGGTCACCCTTGTTGAGAGACACCTTCACCTCTGCCTGAGATTCGGTACCGGCGGTTACCGCATTCACGTTGTACAGTTCCAGCTCACAGCCGCTGTTGGCCAAACCCTCGATGGCTTTGAATACCGCATCCACCGGGCCATTGCCCTCCCCTTCCAGGTCGTGCTCGATACCGTCTTCCTTGATAACAAGGCGGGCAACGGGGGTTTCTCCCATACGGGAATCCACATCCATACTCACCAGCTTGAACACATGCCCATCGGTGGTGACCGGGGGCTGATCGTTGTGCATTTCCGACACCAGCTTGCGCAGGTCGTCATCGTAGATTTCCCGCTTTTTGTCCGCCAGCAATTTGAAGCGGGCGAAGGCATCGTTCAGTTCTTCTTTGCTGTCAAAACCAATACCCAGCTCATCCAAGCGAGAAGAAAACGCTGCGCGACCAGAGAGTTTACCCAACACCAGCTTGTTGGTGTTCCAGCCAACATCTTCCGCTTTCATAATCTCGTAGGTTTCCCGGTGCTTGAGTATGCCATCCTGGTGTATGCCGGATTCGTGAGAGAACGCATTGGCACCCACAATGGCCTTGTTCGGCTGTACCGGGAAACCGGTAATAGACGACACCAGTTTTGAAGCTGGCACAATATTTTCAGTGCGAATACGAGTTTCAACCGGGTACAGATCGTGGCGAGTGCGAATGGCCATGACCAGCTCTTCCAGAGAGGCGTTACCGGCGCGCTCACCCAAGCCATTGATGGTGCACTCTACCTGGCGAGCACCGCGGTGTACCGCTGCCAAGGAGTTGGCTACCGCCAGGCCCAAATCGTTGTGACAGTGCACAGAGAATATCGCCTTGTCGGAGTTGGGGATATTTTCGATCAGGCGGCCCATGGTTTCGCCGTATTCTTCCGGGGTACCGTAACCTACGGTATCGGGCACATTGATGGTACCGGCGCCGGCGTCAATAACCGCTTCGATAATGCGGCACATAAAGTCGAACTCGGAACGGCTGGCGTCTTCCAGGGAGAATTCCACATCACCAATCAGGTTGCGGGCCATTTTCACTGCATTAACCGCTTGTTCAACCACCTGGTCTGGTTCCATTTGCAGTTTGTATTTCATGTGGATAGGCGAGGTGGCGATAAAGGTATGAATACGCCCGGAGTTAGCCACTTTTACCGCTTCGCCGGCACGCTCGATATCCGCGCGCACGGCTCGAGACAGGCTGCACACGGTACTGTCTTTCACCAGTTCGGCAATAGAGCGCACAGCGTCAAAGTCGCCTGGGCTGGCAATGGCAAAGCCCGCTTCAATCACATCCACACCCAGTTGTTCGAGAGCACGGGCAACCTGTAGTTTTTCTTCTTTTGTCATAGACGCGCCAGGGCTCTGCTCGCCATCGCGCAGTGTCGTATCGAAGATAACCAAACGATCCTTACTCATTGCTGCCTCTCTCAATTGTTACTTGTTACAGGTTGCTACTTGTTGCGTGATGTTCCGGAAGGAACAGGTGGTGCGGGTAAAGACGTGTTACTCGTTTACCCTAGAAGGAATAGCGGAAACAGCACAAGACCGGCAAGGTTAGGTACCTGGCCGGCGCGATTGGTATGGTGAACAACGGATGTATTCACAGTGGTTTCGCTAGCTGTTGACTATGGGCTCGATTTCATCAGCTTTTCAGCAGCAGTGCAAGCACTATCCTCCACACTATCCACCGCCCTGCTTGCGCAGGCGCTGAACAATGTGAGTAATCGGCCCAGAAGCAGCGTAGGCAATCCCCATCAGCAGCAGTATTTTGGGCGGATCGATAGACACCACCACAAACACGAACACGGCCACCAGGATCATCACAAATGGTACTCGCCCGCGCAAATCCAGCCCTTTAAAGCTTTGGTAACGCACATTGAGCACCATCAGCACACCCGCCAACGCGGTGATAATACCCGCCACCAGGGCCAGCCCCACACCAATCTCGGTATCGTGACCCGCCCACACCATGGCGGCCACCAATGCGGCCGCAGGGGGACTCGCCAAGCCCATAAAATAACGGCTGTCTACAGTGCCCACCTGGGTGTTGAAGCGGGCCAGCCGCAGCGCCGCGCAGGACACATAAATAAACGCAATGGCCCAGCCGACTTTACCGAGCTGGTTCAAACCCCAGCTAAACGACACCACCGCCGGCGCCACACCAAAAGACACCATGTCGGAGAGGCTGTCGTATTCCACGCCGAAGGCACTCTGGGTGTTGGTCAATCGTGCTACTCGCCCGTCCAGACCATCGAATACCATGGCCACAAAGATGGCGATAGCGGCCACTTCAAAGTGGCCATTCATACCCGCCAAAATCGCGTAAAAGCCGCTAAACAGTGCACCAGTTGTGAGTAAGTTGGGCAGCAGGAAAATACCTTTGCGGCGCACAGAGCGGCCGTTGACGGTTTCCTCTTCTTCGTGCTCCTGAATCGGCAGCGCCTGCTCAATATCCTGAGCCACATCAGCTGCGGCACTGTCTGACTCTGTAATTTGGTCATTATCAGCCGCGGCTGGTTGCTCGCTGGTGCGACTGTCACTTTGGTGATTCATAGGCAATCCCGTTTGCTTTATGGGGTTATGATAGGGCAAAACACCGCAAAAACAACCAATTGCCCAGTTTGGTATATACTTACCAAGAATCCGTTTTATGACCTGTGCCCACTTTTTAGCGCCTATGGGTGGCTTACAATGGGGTGGTTGGCAAAGGAGCAAAACAATGAAAAGACTTTCCCTACTATGGGTTTTCACCGCCTTGTTGGTACTACCGTTTAGCGGCCAAGCCAAGGAGGTGATTTACAAATGGGTCGATAAAGACGGGGTTGCCCATTATTCCTCTCACCCACCTGCTGGCCAAAAAGCCGAAAAAGTAAAGGTATACGGCAAAAAGGGCAGCTCGGTGGATGTTTCCAAAAACAACAAATTGGTGACTCAACAAACCCAGGCTACTCCTCAGCCTCAGCCAACCGAGACAGTAGCACCACCGGCCACGGTTGAGCCGCCGCCCAGTCGCAAAAATCCGGAGCACTGCGAAAAAGCCAAGAAGAACCTCTGGAACCTGGAAAATTACCCACGCCTACGCATCGAAGACCCAGACACCGGTGAACGCCGCATGATGTCAGATGACGAGAAGCAGCAGTACATGGACGAGGCAAACGCTCAGGTTAAAGAATTTTGCGACGACTAGTGCATCGGCGCTTTTAACCAAAACAGTTTCGCAAAAAAAGGCCCGCAAATTTTGCGGGCCTTTTTTGCGGTTGGGTTAGCAGCCGTTAAAGCTGGCTTTCCAGCTCCGGCAAGGCGGTAAACAAATCGGCCACCAAACCGTAGTCCGCCACCTGAAAGATGGGGGCTTCCTCATCTTTGTTGATGGCGACAATCACTTTGCTGTCTTTCATTCCGGCCAAGTGCTGGATCGCACCGGATATACCGACGGCAATATACAGCTCCGGGGCAACAATTTTCCCGGTTTGCCCCACCTGCATATCGTTGGGCACAAAACCCGCATCCACCGCTGCCCGAGAGGCACCTACTGCTGCTCCCAGCTTATCGGCGATGCGATAGAGCATGTCAAAATTGTCACCATTCTGCATGCCTCGGCCACCGGAAATCACCACTTTGGCTGCGGTTAAATCCGGACGGTCGGATTCCGCCACTTCTTCACCCACAAAGCTGGACAAACCACTGTCGTGGGCACTGCCCACTGCCTCTACTGCGGCGCTGCCACCACTGGCGGCCGCTGCATCGAAAGCGGTTCCGCGCACAGTCAGCAGTTTAATGGCATCGCTACTTTGCACCGTGGCGATAATGTTGCCAGCGTAAATAGGTCGCTGAAAAGTATCAGCGCTGTCCACAGCGCTGATATCGGAAATCGCCTGTACGTCCAGCAAGGCTGCTGCCCGAGGCACCAGGTTTTTTCCGGTGGTGGTAGCAGGGGCCAGCACATGGCTGTAGCCGCCAGCTTGAACAACCTCCACCACCAGTGGGGCGACATTTTCGGCCAGCTGATGCTGGTAAGCGCCGTTGTCGGCCACTTTAACGGTGTTCACTCCGGCAATTTGCGCGGCCTGTTGGGCAACGGCATCGCAGCCACTGCCAGCAACCAGCAAATCGATATCTCCACCAATGGCCTGGGCCGCGGTTACCGTGTTGAGGGTGGCGGGGTTTAAGGTTTGGTTATCGTGTTCGGCAATTATCAATACACTCATCGGTTCACCTCCCATCAAAGTACTTTGGCTTCGTTTTTCAGTTTATCCAACAGTTCTGACACATCGGCCACTTTGACACCCGCCTCACGCTTGGCTGGCGGAGCCACTTTGAGCAGCTGGGTTCGCGGCGTTACGTCTACGCCCAACTCTTCCGGGCTGGTGGTATCCAGAGGTTTGCTTTTGGCTTTCATAATGTTGGGTAACGCTGCGTAACGGGGCTCATTGAGACGCAGATCAGTGGTGACAATCGCCGGCAAATTCAGCTTCACGGTTTGCAAGCCGCCATCCACTTCGCGGGTAACCGCTACCGTACCATCTGCTACCACGACTTCACTTGCAAAAGTGCCTTGGCCGTAGCCACTGAGGGCTGCCAGCATCTGGCCGGTCTGGTTATTGTCACCATCGATGGCTTGTTTGCCCATCAGCACCATATCCGGTTGCTCTTGGTCGCAAATGGCTTTTAAGCATTTGGCTACCGCCAGGGGCTCAAGATCCTGGTCAGTCTTGACCAAAATACTGCGATCAGCGCCCAGCGCCAAAGACGTGCGCAATTGTTCCTGGGCCTGTTGGGGGCCAATGGACACTGCCACAATTTCTGTCGCTGTACCTTTTTCTTTTAGACGTACTGCTTCTTCCACTGCAATTTCACAAAACGGGTTTATGGCCATTTTCACGTTGGCCAAATCCACCGCTGAGCCATCAGGCTTGGCGCGTGCCTTGACGTTGTAGTCAATCACCCGCTTTACCGCTACCAGTATCTTCATGGTTCCTCCATATGATTCTTTTAATGGCTGACGACAGGTCGGCAGAGCCTAACACGCCCTTTTTCGTGGAGCCATGGCGTTGCCTGTTTTTTAGTCAGTTGAACATGACTTCCGAGTTTTGACAGCGTACTGCGCCTAAAGTTATCGCGCTGGCAGACGATAACGAAGTGAAAAATACAAATGGTCGACTGCTGCTCAAACTGTGGCCATGGTTATGGCGCCTTTGCAGCAGGCTTTGCTAACATCGCCAACAAATAATGAAAAGCCTGTGAATTCAGCGGGTTAAATTTAAGGAGTATCCTGTGGATCTGGCAACCCTACTCGGGCTTTTGGGCGCCACTGCCACCATTATCGCCGCCATGTTGGCGGGTGAAGACGCCGACATCATGGCGTTTGTCGATGTGGCATCAATACTCATCGTTGTAGTCGGCACCATTTTGGTGGTGCTGATGAAATTCAATCTCAAGGAATACCTGATGGCCTTCAAAGTGGCCATGCGGGCATTTATTTTCAAGCTGGAAAAGCCGGAAGAGCTGATTCCACAAATTGTTGAACTGGCCAAAGTTGCTCGTAAAGAGGGGTTGATCGCCCTGGACGGTCAGGAGATCAGCAACAAATTCCTGGATGACGGCATCAAGATGCTGGTGGACGGCCACGACGCCGCTCTGGTCAAGACTGTGATGCTGAAGGAAATGCAGCAAACCATCGATCGCCACACCTGGGGCGCCAAAGTCTTTATTGCCACTGCTGATGTGGCCCCGGCCATGGGTATGATCGGCACCCTGATTGGTTTGGTAAAAATGCTTGGCAACATGGATGACCCAAAATCCATTGGCCCGGCAATGGCGGTTGCCCTGCTCACCACTCTCTATGGCGCCATGATCGCCAATATGTTCGCCAGCCCCATCGCCGACAAGCTCACTCTTCGCAAAACCGAAGAGGGACGAATTATGGCCATGTGCATCGACGGCGTGATGGGTATTCAGGAGGGACAAAACCCAAGGGTGATTGAATCCACCCTCAAAGCTTATCTGGATCCGGCCAAGCGCGAAATCGAAGCTGAGGAAAGCGCAGCGTAAGCTGCGACTTCCACCATGAGTCAGCGCCATGATTGAGTTTGAACAAGCCGACGACGACGCTCCCGCTGGCCTACCCGCGTGGTTAGCTACCTTCGCCGATTTGATGTCGCTGTTGATGTGCTTTTTTGTACTGTTGTTGTCCTTCTCTGAACTGGATGTGCAAAAGTACAAACAAGTGGCAGGTTCCATGAAAGACGCCTTTGGCGTACAAAACGAAATTAACGTTAAAGACATTCCCAAGGGCACCAGCATCATCGCTCAGGAATTTAGCCCCGCCCGCCCGGATGACCCCACGGTTGAAAACGTGGTTCGTCAAAAAACCTTTGATTCCAATCGCAACACGCTGGATGTTCGCAGCACAGAGGCTGGCGAATCGGAAAAAGGCAAAGGCAAAGGCGAAGTGGACGCCGGCGATAAAGGTGAAGGTCAAGGCGAGGGAGAAGGCGGCGAGCAGGAAAAAGCCAAAACCGAAAAAGAGCTCGAAGCGGAAGAAGCCAGAAAGGCACTGATCGAACAACTTAAGAAACTGATCGAACAAACCGAAGCCGACGCCAAGCGCATTGCCGAAGCATTGGATGAAGAGATCAAAGCCGGCAAAGTGGAAGTCAACAGTGCCGGGCGCAACATCACCATCCGCATTCTTGAGCAAGGTTCTTTCCCATCCGGCTCCGCAACCATTAACCCGGCATTCACTCCGGTATTGGACAAAGTGCGGTTCCTGCTGAAAGACGTCAGCGGCAAAATCGCTGTTGAAGGACACACGGATAATGTGCCCATTTCCACTCGCCAGTTCCGCTCCAACTGGGATCTGTCCACAGCCCGAGCGCTGGCCGTCAACCATGAATTGCAAAAAAACCGGGTTGTGGATCACCGACGTTTTCGCGTTACCGGCTATGGGGATACAAAACCTGTCGCCAAAAATGATAATCGCGACAATCGCGCCAAAAACCGTCGAGTGGAACTCATCATTCGCCAGGGCTTGGACAGCAATGTCAGCAAAAGCCTGAAAACGTTACAACAAGGTGCCAACAGCTTAATCCAAAGCCTGCAGGTAGACGACGGTATCAGCCAGGAGGATATCAGTGCGCTGGAAGACTTGTTGTAACCCTATAATTAAGAGAAAAAACCGTGAGCCAAACTGAACGCCGCCGCTATTTTCGCATCAATGACACCATTGGCCTGAGCTACAGCCTGCTGGATAACAGCGAGGAAAGCACTGACGCCCAAGACGTGGGCATTACCGCTGCTCACGTCTTGGCAAAGATTGATGGCGAGATGAACACGCTGGTAAACGCGCTGTGGCGAGAAAACCCCACCGCAGCAAAGATACTGGGCTTACTCAACCGCAAGATCGAAGTGTTAACCGATGAAGTGGTGGGCGATGAGCGGGAAGTCATCGAAGGCCAGCAGCGAGAAACCCAGGTTAATATCAGCGGCTGTGGTATCGCTTTCAACTGTGACGAGCGCATGCAAAGCGGCCAACTTCTGCGCCTGTTTATCACCCTGAAGCCGTCCAACGTTCACTTGACCATCAACGGGCAGGTGGTCGCCTGCGAGTCCAATGCGGACCAACAAGAATTTCCCTTCCATTTGCGCATTAGCTTTACCGAAGAGGAAACCGCTGCCCAGGAAGCGTTGATACAGCATATTGTGCAGCGGCAGTTTGCAACTCGGCGATAGCTAACTTTTAAAGATCTGATTGCTCATTCACCATAAAAAATACGGCAAAACCCGAGAAAACCTTTTAAAAATTCAAAGTTGGGCACCCAGCTTGTGTATTTATTAGCAAGCTTATAGTCTCCGTTGCTTAAAAAGAACATGGTATGGAGAAAGGTATGCCCCGCAAACAATTGGCTTCACTGGCCTGTATTCCCTTGGTTGCAGCACTCACTGCTTGCTCTGAAGGCAATCAACCGATGGCAACAAAAAATGCCGCTTTCAACTACCCAGACAGCAAACGCGACGAAACCGTGGTAGACAACTACCACGGTACCCAAGTAGCCGACCCCTATCGCTGGCTGGAAGACGATGTTCGCGAAAATCCAGAAGTGGCTCAGTGGGTAAAGCAACAGAATGCGGTCACCAACCAATACCTCCGATCCATGCCTGAGCGCAAGCGTATCGAAAAGCGCATGACCCAACTTTGGGATTACGCAAAAGTCGGCTTACCCACTAAAAAAGGCGACCGTTATTTTCTGCGCATGAACAGCGGCCTGCAAAACCAAAGCCCGGTGTATATGGCAGCCTCCCTGAGCGACGAACCACAAGTCATTATCGACCCGAATACCTGGTCCGATGACGGCACGGTGGCTCTGGCGGAGGTCAACTACAGTCCCAACGGCAAATACATTGCCTACGGCGTTCAGAAAAGCGGTTCCGACTGGCGTACTGGCAGGGTGCTGGAAGTCAGCACCGGTAACGTTCTCGACGATGAAATACTGGGCACCAAGTATGGCTTTCAGGCGGTGTGGCTGGAGGATGAATCCGGTTTCTATTACAGCCGCTTCCCCATCCCTGAAAATGGCCAGGATTTTCAAAGCTTGAACCATTTCAGCAAAGTGTATTTTCACAAATTGGGAACACCGCAAAGCCAAGATACTCTGGTGTTCGGCAATCCGGATGAGCCGGAATGGTACTTTGGTGCTGAACTGACCAACGACGACCGTTACCTGCTGATCAGCACCGGTAAAGGCACCGACCGCAATAACCGCTTGGATTACTTCGACCTGTCCAAACCAGGTTCTACGGCTGTTTCTTTGATCGACCACTTTGATGCCGCCTGGAGCCTGATTCACTCCGATGGTAGCCAGCTGTATTTTGCCACGACCGACAACGCCCCACTTCGTCGTGTGGTTATGATCGACCTGCAAAACCCAAGCAGAGAAAACTGGCAAGAAATTGTTCCCGAACAAGCTTTGAATTTGGATGGCATCAGTGCAGTGGGTGGTAAATTTATTGCCCAATATTTGAAAGACGCGCTCACCGAAGTTCGTCTGTACGCCATGGATGGAACCCCTGAAGGCAATATCGAAATGCCAGGCATTGGCACAGCCAGCGGCTTTGCTGGAAAGGCTAAAGACAGCGAAACATTTTACAGCTTTTCCAGCTACACACGCCCAAGCACTATCTATCAGTACAACGTGGAAACCGGTGACAGCACCCTGTGGAAGCAGCCTCAGTTGGCGTTTAACCCAGACGACTATGAATCCACTCAAGTATTTTATCCATCGAAAGATGGCACCCAAATTCCCATGATTATCAGCCACAAGAAAGGCGTTCAGCTGGACGGTAACAACCCAACCCTGATTTATGGTTATGGCGGTTTTAATATTTCCCTGAAGCCACGCTTTTCTGTGGCCAATCTCACCTGGATGGAAATGGGCGGCATCTACGCAGTGTGTAATTTACGCGGCGGCGGCGAATACGGCGAAAAGTGGCACAAAGCAGGCACCAAATTAAGCAAACAGAATGTGTTTGACGACTTTCATGCCGGTGCCGTTTACCTGATTAAACACAAATACACCAGCCCCAAACACTTGGCCAGTTACGGGCGCTCAAACGGTGGTTTGCTCATTGGCGCCGCCATTAATCAGCGCCCGGAACTGTACGCCGCTGCCCTGCCCACCGTGGGCGTCATGGATATGCTGCGCTTCAATCAATTCACCGCTGGACGCTACTGGGTGGATGATTACGGTTCGTCCGCCAACCCGGAAGAATTTGAAGCGCTGTACGCTTATTCTCCCTATCACAACACCGCCGATATCGATTACCCAGCGGTGATGGTAAACACCGCTGATACCGATGATCGCGTGGTGCCCGGGCACAGTTTTAAATACATTGCCGCCATGCAGCATGCCTACAAAGGCAACAAGCCCATGCTAATTCGCATTGAAAGCAAAGCTGGCCACGGCTCAGGCAAACCCACCCATAAAATTATCGAAGAATACAGCGATATGTGGGCATTTATTGCCAGGCACACCGAGCTTGAATTACCAGAAAAATACGATCAATAAAAGATAAAAAAACCGGCGAATCGCCGGTTTTTTTATCTATATCAAGTATTAGTTACTCAAACAAATATTTGAATTTTATACCGTAGGTTGCAGGTTTCTGGCGGTACACTGAGCGGCCAGCAAAACTACTGAACGAGTATGTTTCAGCATCATCATCGGTGATGTTTTTGCCAAACAATGTCGCCTGCCACTTGCCATCTGCTTGCGCCAATGAAACCTGAGCGCCGAGTGACTTTACGGGGCCATACTCTGCATTCGCATCAGCCAACTGCGCTACTTGAGTGTCCACCCTGCTGTAATTAGCCTGCAGATTTAAGATCAACGTTTCGCTGAGAGGAATTTCGTAGGCTATTAAGCCGTTATAGCTCCACTCCGGCGCTTGTGACAAGGTAGAGCCTGCGTTCAGTGGACCTGCCAGAGCATCAACAAAACCGGCGCCATCGATAGTTGCCTGGTCGTTCACAGTTGGGTCTGGGTTAATGCCGCGCATATCCGCCGCGGTGGGAGCACGGGTCACTTCGCTGTCCAGGTAGCCCACGCCGGCGACAATACTAAGCTGGTCTGTGGCCGCCCAGGTTACATCCAGTTCAAAGCCCTGGCTCTCCGATTCCGGCACATTCACCAGGGTTGTATCTACTACCGGAAACCCCAAGGCATTACTGAAGTCATCTACTACCAAACTAATCAGCGACTGACGGTCTTCATAGTCCAGGAAGAAAGCAGCACCGTTAAATTGCATGGCACCATCCAGCAAGGATGCCTTGAAGCCCACTTCAAAGGCAGTCACGTCTTCTGGCTCCACATAGGCCCAGGCCACATCGTCGAGCACTGCAGCACCATAATAAGTACCGCTTTTGTAGCTGGTGGATATACTGCCGTATACAAGCACATCTTCATTGGCATTCCAGTCTAACCCTACTTTTCCGGTAAAGGCGCTGTCGGTCTGGCTGTCATTGAGAGAGGTAATCACGTCATTGAAGCTGTTGTCCGCATCGCTGTTTGTGGCAACGCCGTTAAACGAGCGATCGTCGTAGGAGTAACGTGCGCCTACGGTCAACTTCAACACATCGTTCAGTTGGGTTTCCGTGTGCAGATAAAGGCCGTAAGAATCGGTTTCCTGTACATAATCTGCAGTCAGCAAGTCCAGGCCCTGAGCTGTTACATCAGCAGGATCGAACACAAAACTGACGTTGGTGGAATCTGTTACCAGGTAGGAGTCATCAAAAGTATCGAGAACAGTTACTTCCTCATTGGAAATGTTTAAACCGGCGACCCAGGTAAAGTTGCCATCACCGTTACTGACGAAACGGAACTCCTGAGACCATTGCTCCATTTCATTATCCTGGAACAAATCGAGAATCGCCGCTGCAGAACCGCCGTAGTTATCAACAACCTGGCGGTCGTACTGATCCCATGCCGAAATAGAAACAAAATTAAAATTTTCCAGCTCGTAGTTCAGATGCAGAGACACCCCACTACCATCTTCATCACGGTCGACAATCAGGTCACCGGCAGTCACCAGCCTTGGGTCTTCAGGTGAGTTGAGCGCATCAAAAGATGGATCCCCAAAAAAATCACCCAAGCCCTGCACTTCTGGTGAAACGGGTTTGGAAGTATCCTGGCTGTGATATACCTTGAGCAGCGCACTGCCAGATTCGCCAATATCGAAATCCAGTAGGCCACGAATGGCAAAACGCTCATCGGTACCAAACTCCTGGCCTGTCGCCACATCTGTTTGCCAACCATCGCTGTCAACAAAGTTAGCACTCAGGCGGCCGCGCACGGTTTCTGACAAAGAGCCACTAACAACACCGGTCATTTCCAGGGTATTAAAACGGCCATAACTGACTTCAAAAGAACCTTCAAATTCATCCGTAGGCTTATTGCTGATAAAGTTAATAGCACCCCCTGTGGTGTTCTTTCCATACAGTGTGCCTTGTGGCCCTTTAAGCACCTCAACACGCTCAACATCGAATAATTGCCCACCGAGAAACGCCGGGTTGCTGGCAAACACTTCGTCGGTGTAAACACCTACACCACTGGTATTATTGGGGCTGAAGTCGTCCAGCCCGATGCCGCGAATAGCAAATACCGGGGTACCACCAGAAGTCACATTAACCGAGATCAACCCGGGAGTAACCGCACCCAGATCCACCGGATTGTCCACACCGAGAGAGCTCAGCTGATTGCCAGAAAATGCGTTGGCGGAAACACCAATACTGTTAACCGATTGGGCGCGTTTTTGCGCAGTAACCACAACTTCTTCAAGTACATCCGCTTGGCTTGTAGCCACCATGCAAGCTGCACCAGAAAGGAAAATAGCAGCGCACAACGGCTTACGAGTAAATTTCATGCTTATACCCTCCTCAGGAAACACAGGTTTTTAATGTAGGTGTTGTTATGTGCTGCTAACCATCTCACCCTTAAAAGCAGAGGGCGTATAACCTTATGAGGTAGGACACCGTAAACAGAAAATAAGGCTAAGGTGGGTTTCATAAAACAAGATTTTTGATTAAAAAAAGCGTACTAACCAGGGTAGAAATATGACCGTACAACATATAAAGACACTTAAATCTCGCGATTTAACGCTGTTTACCGTATCGGCTATTTTATTGTTGGATACCCTCGCTGCGGCCGCATCTGTAGGTGTTTCCAGTATTTTTTGGTGGTTGTTTCTCGCCGTAATTTTCTTTTTGCCATTCGGGCTTATCAGCTCTGAGATGGGCACCACTTACCCAGAACAAGGCGGTGTATATGCTTGGGTTCGCAATGCGTTTGGCAAACGCTGGGGGTCGCGTATCTCCTGGGCTTACTGGGTAAATACCGCGCTGTGGAACCCGTCTATATTTATTTTGTTTGCGGGGGTTTTTAAACAACTTTTTGCACCGAACCTGTCGTTAACCTGGCAGATTGTGATAGGCATTGCTCTGTCCTGGATTTCCGTCATCATCAATATCGTGACGTTAAAAGTAGGCAAGTGGGTACCCAATGTGGGCGCGATTTTTAAATTGATTATTTTTGCCACCTTGATCCTTGGCGGACTGAATTACGTACAAGACAATGGCATGGCCAATGAAATCACCATGGATACACTGATGCCCACCTGGAGCGGCAGCCTTGAGTATATCCCGGCGATTATTTACGGAATGCTGGGGTTTGAATTGATGTGCGCCAGTTCTGATGAAATTAAAAACCCAGCCAAAGACATACCCAAAGCAACATTGATCTCCGGCTGCATTATTTTGCTGTTTTACACACTGGGAACACTGGCCATATTAGCCGCTGTTCCCGTAGCCGACGTCAATTTGGTAGAAGGGCTGGTTGATACCCTGACACTGTTTTTCGGAGGCAGTACGTTCGGCACTGCTTTTGTGACCATTCTAGGTATTGCCGCCCTATATACGTTTTTATCCAATGGTGTCACCTGGGCCATGGGCTGTAACCGAGCCATGTCTGAAGCGGCATTGGATGGCGAACTTCCTAAATTCTTGGGTAAAACTCATCCACAGAGCGGCACACCGGTGGGTGCAGCTATCGCCATGGGCATACTGAGTACTCTTGTACTGCTCTTTTATGGGATTATTGCTTCATCTAATGAAGATCTTTTCTGGTCTCTGTTTTCATTCAGTGCTGTGATTTTTTTGCTCACCTATATAGGCATGATGTTGGCCTTCCTGAAACTGCGCAAAGTGGATGCAGAACGCCACCGCCCCTTCCGCATACCTGGTGGAAGCTGGCTACCAAAACTATCTGCTTACAGCTGCCTGTCTGTGATTTTGCTGGCACTGGTGTTGTTTATCTGGATACCTGAGGAAGGTATGCAATGGCCGGTTTTTCTTGGAACCGTCGTTACCATGCTACTGGGTGAGGCTTTAGTCAGAAAAGCAGAAAAAGAAAAAATCAAATCAAAAACTTAAGTTTTTTACGAATTTTTTCACCGCCCCCCTTAAAGGGTATAACCCTCGCTAACAGTGCAATTCTAAGATTTGAGTTATCGTTTTTAAGAGGCAAACACCGTGAGTATTAACGTAGATTTTAGCCAGTTTGACAGCGCTTCCATCAACGCCGAAGACAAGGCACACCACACCCACCCCTGGCAACTTCTGGATGTGTTCCCTGAAGAAGGTGCATTGCCCATTGCCGCTGCCAAAGGTGCCTATATCTACGACACCGACGGTAAAAAATATTTGGATGCAGTAGGTGGTTTATGGTGCACCAACATCGGTTTGGGCCGTGAAGAGATGGCCGATGTCATTGCAGAGCAAGTTAGACAAATGGCTTACGCCAGTGCCTTCGTGGATCTGACCAATGTGCCGGCAACCAAACTGGCAAAAAAACTCGCTGACCTGGCTCCGGGAGATCTCAACCACACTATGTTTACCTGTGGGGGTTCCACCGCAGTGGACACCGCATACCGGTTAATTCAGTTTTATCAAAACTGTCGAGGTCTGCACGATAAAAAACACATTTTGTCGCGCATCAATTCTTACCATGGTTCCACCTACGCAGCTATGTCTATTGGCGGCAAACCCGGGGATCACCCGGAAGAATTTGATTTTATCAGCGACACCATTCACCACTTGGCTTCTCCCAATTATTACCGTGCCCCTGAGGGCATGAGCGAAGCGGAATTTCTCGATACGCTGATTCAAGAGATGGACGATAAAATCCACGAGCTTGGCGCCGATAAGGTTGCTGCATTTTTTGCCGAACCCGTGCTCGGAGCGGGTGGTGTTATCGTGCCACCAGAGGGTTACCACCGCCGCACTTGGGAGCTGTGCCAAAAACACGACATTCTGTATGTTTCCGACGAAGTGGTTACCGCCTTCGGCCGTTTGGGAGAATGGTTTAGCAGCAAAGACCTGTTCGACATCCAGCCCGATATTATTATCAGCGCCAAGGGCATTACCTCCGGCTACCAACCATTGGGTGCCTGTATTTACTCGAGCCGCATCCACAATGTGATTGCGAAAAAAGATACTGGCCGCTGTTTCGCCAACGGCTATACCTATTCGGCTCACCCAGTGGCCTGTGCTGCCGCGCTTAAAAATATCGAGATTATGGAGCGGGAAAACCTTCTCCAACACGTCAAAGAGTTAGGCCCTTACTTCCAGGAACAAATAGCCACACTCAAAGATTTACCCATTGTCGGCGATGTGCGCGGCTCGCATTTGATGGTGTGTGTGGAAATGGTCAGCGATCAAAGCACCAAAGAACTGTTCCCTGAAGAATTGGATATCGGCAAACTGGTTGCCAACCAGGCTGACGCCCTCGGCCTGATTGTACGGCCAATCGTCAACCTCAACGTGATGTCACCTCCGCTGGTTATTAGCCGCGAAGACGTGGACTTTATTGTCAGCACACTGCGGCAAGCCATCGAGGCCACGATGACACAGCTGGAAAAGCAAAAGATATGGAAGCGACCAGTAGCAGGCTAGCAAACGCCGAGTAGAACAGCCTTTCAGAAAGACCCGGGCTGTTCGAACAGAATCTCAGCAGAAAGGCGCTTTGTAGAAAGATATTAATACCGTCAAATAATTGCCAACTACGCCGTATTACCGATAATATGGCGCGATGCGTAATGATCTTGAAATATTTAGCGATGCTGTCGCCTCCCTACTGCCCACCTTGGGCTCGGATTCTTTTCCGGGCCAGTTGGTGGCGCTGCTAAAACGGCTTGTTTCTTTTAACAACGCCCTGGTGCTGATTTATCGCAAAAATAAAAAGCCTTTGTTGGTCTACAACGATTTGCCCACCACTGAGAGAGAAGTCAATGTGGTGCGCTTTATGGAAGGCGCCTATCTGTTGGACCCCTGCTTTCGCGCTATTGCAGATAACAAAGCCAACGGCTTTTACCGCTTGAAAGACATCGTACCCAACGGTTTTGGCAGCAGTGAATACTATCGCAGTTACTATCGCTACACCGGTTTAACCGATGAATTTGGCTACGTAATGCCCATCGGCAATGAAATTGGTATCAACATCGCGCTGGGGCGCACCCAGACCAGTCAGGGCATTAACCGCCGGGATGTTCAGGTGCTCAACGACATTACCCAAACCGTTGCCGAACTGTGCCGTCAACACTGGAATATGGGCCACACCAACGGCGACACTTCCTCACTGCCTCACCAGTTGGAAAGCGCGCTAGACAATTTTGGTCGTTCTTTACTCACCGACCGGGAAACCCAGGTGGTGCAACTGTTCCTGCACGGCCACTCCACTCGATCCATTGCCGATAAGCTGGGCATATCTCCGGAAACCGTGAAGCTGCACCGCAAGAACAGCTACGCCAAGCTAGATGTTTGTTCTCAGGCAGAACTGTTTTATTTGTTTATCGATTCCTTATCCAGCCTGGAAAACTACACCGGTGGCGACCCCTTGGTGGGCTACCTGACACACGCTAATTAATGGCAGACAAACGCCCTGTTTTTTTACGGCTTTCAGGGAACTTTCTGAAGTCTTGGGTTTCCTATCTAGCAGCCGACTGACCGGTCGGCTTGTTTCTATCAAGCAAGTCAGAAATCTCTGCTTGGTTTTGTCTTAATGGAATCCCTGGAGAATAAACCATGACTAAACCGGAAATTGCCAAACGCACCGGTATTGCACTGGCTGTTGCCGCAGCTGGCGCTCTTACTGCAGGTGCTACTTTTGCAGGCAGCAGTTCCGCCACCACCGACTTGGCCCATTGCTACAACACCAACGTGTGTAAGGGTCACAACGACTGTAAAACCGCTGAGAACGCCTGTGCCGGCCACGGCAGCTGTAAGGGCCACGGTTTTGTGGCTATGCCAACAAAAGCCTGTGAAGACGTTGGCGGCACTGTAAAAGACGCCTGGCGCGGAGAAATTGCCAAAGCAGACCTGGTACATTGCTACGGCGTCAACGTGTGTAAAGGCCACAACGATTGTAAAACCGCTGAAAACGCCTGTGCTGGCCATGCCAGCTGTAAAGGCCACGGTTTTGTTGCCACTACGGCCAAATCCTGTGCTGATATTGGCGGTAAAGTAGGCCCTTAATAGCCTGTTTAAACGCTGTATCAAAGCCTATACCACCGGGTTCGCCCGGTGGTATTGTTGTTTTCAGGATCAAGTTTTTAGACATCAGGTTTTTTATGCATTGGGAGAAACCTATGGACAAGCGCTTTCTCGGCTTTGGCCTGGGGCTCCGCACCAATCACTTCCAACACGTTCTCGATCATCAGCCGGATATCGATTGGTTCGAAGTGATTTCTGAAAATTTTATGATCAGTGGCGGCAAGCCCAAATACTATTTGCAGCAAATTCGCGAACGCTACCCCATGGTGATGCACGGGGTTTCCCTGTCACTGGGTTCTACAGACCCTCTGGATATGGATTACCTGAGGCGTCTGAAAACTCTGGCAGCCGAGGTCAAACCGCAATGGCTGTCGGATCATCTGTGCTGGACATCCCAAGGCGGCATCAACAGCCACGATCTGTTGCCCATGCCCTACACCGAAGAAGCGTTGAATCACATTGCCGGGCGCATTCGCCAGGTACAGGATTTTTTGGGTCAGCAAATACTGGTAGAAAACGTCTCTTCGTACCTGACTTATCAGGATTCCGCCATGGAAGAGTGGGAATTTTTAAACGAAGTGGCCGAGCGCGCCGACTGCTTGATACTGCTGGATATCAACAACATTTACGTCAGCGCCCGCAACCACCACTTTAACCCACAGCAGTATCTGGATGGCATCAGCCGCAACCGTGTACAACAATTTCACCTGGCCGGTCACTCCGACTATGGCGACTACGTGGTGGACACCCACGACCACGATGTACCCGACCCGGTATGGGAGCTGTACGCCAAAGCTCTGCAACGCTTTGGTGCCATCAGCACCATGATTGAACGGGACGACAACATTCCCAGTTTTGACGAACTGTACAGTGAGCTCCAGCAAGCCAAATCCATCGCCCAGCAACAACTGCCCGCTAGCGCCCTGCGTACGGCAACCACCACCGAGGCCACCCTGTGACCGAGCTGGCCGAACTGCAACAGCGCTTTATTGAGTTTTTAACCGCAGTAGACACCGGTTCGACAATGGACGACTTGGTGCAAGATGACCCTCAACTGGGTGCCGATGTGCGTTTGAATATCTACCGCAATGCCTATCGGCTGCGCTTGCGGGAAACCATCGACAACGACCACGAAATGCTGGGTTTTTATCTGGGTGACGACCTGTTCGAGCAAATGGTTGCCGGCTATATTCAAAATCACCCATCCCAGCACCGCTCTCTGCGGCAGTTTGCCAACCAACTGCCGCAGTACTTGGCCACAACAGAACCGTTTAAAAGCCACCCCATCATCGGTGAAATCGCCGCCTTTGAACGGCTACTGATGGATGTATTTGACGCCCCAGAAGCCAACCGAGCCTCCCTTGAGCAGTTGCAACAGTTGGCCCCTGAACAGTGGCCACAGATGCAGCTGCGCCTGCACCCCAGCGTGCAATTTTTCAACGCCCGGTGGAACAGTGTAGAAAGTTGGCAGCGATTGCGCGCAGAGCAGGCACCAGAGCCCGCCACTGAGCAGCCAGACAGCCTTTGGCTACTGTGGCGCAGCCCCGAACGACTGTCGGAATTTCGATCTTGCGATGCCCTGGAATGGAATAGCCTGCAATTAGCGGTACGAGGTGCCAATTTTGCAGACCTTTGTGCGCAGGCCGCCGAAGATCTTCCCGAAGAACAGGTAGGGCAAACTATGGCCGGGCAGCTGCAAGAGTGGCTGCGCTGTGGGGTCGTTAGCCAAATCATCGTGTAGCCTTCCAGCTACGGCAACCCGCAGGACTCCCCACACTTAGCACCACATCCATAGTACAATCTGCCCCCTTTGCAAAGACCTCAAACAAGGCACACCACCATGAGCGAAACAGCAGATCGGAGCGCCGACGGCACCACCCATTTCGGTTTTGAAACCGTCAAAACCGCAGAAAAAGCCGGCAAGGTTGCCGACGTATTTCACTCCGTCGCCGCCAAATACGACCTGATGAACGACCTGATGTCCGGGGGTATTCACCGTTTGTGGAAACGCCTGACTATCGAGTTATCTGGCGTGCGTGCTGGCCACCATGTGTTGGATATCGCCGGTGGTACCGGTGATTTGAGCGCCAAATTTTCCCGTATTGTCGGCGAACAAGGCTTAGTGGTGCTCGCCGACATCAACGATTCCATGCTCAAAGTGGGCCGCGACAAGCTCATGGATAATGGCGTTACCGGCAACGTGCATTTCACTCAGGCGGACGCTCAGTACTTGCCCTACCCGGACAACAGCTTCGACTGCATCACCATTGCCTTTGGCCTGCGCAATGTCACCGACAAAGACCTGGCACTGCGCTCCATGCTGCGCGTACTCAAACCCGGCGGCCGCTTACTGGTGTTGGAGTTTTCCAAACCCACCAGTGAATTGCTGGGCAAAGCCTACGATTTCTACTCTTTTAACTTGCTGCCCAAAATGGGCCAGCTGGTGGCCAATGACGCCGACAGCTATCGCTACCTGGCAGAGTCGATTCGCATGCACCCGGACCAAAGCACATTGAAGCAAATGATGGTGGACGCCGGTTTTGACAATTGCAGCTATCACAACATGACTGGCGGCATCGTGGCACTGCACCGAGGTTTCAAGGCTTGATTGCACAGCTTCAAAGCACCGCACTGGCAGGGGCAGAAGTCGCCATCAATCGCGCCCTGCAATACGACCCTGCCACCGGTAACCGTTTGAACGAAATGGGCCCGTGCACGCTCTGCGTGGAGCTCACCTCCCCTGCCGTGGTGATTTATCTGGTTAGTCATAATGGCCAGATCCAGCTGCACAGTGAATCAGAAACCGAGCCGGACGTTCGGGTGAAAGGTTCAGCCAGTGACCTGATTGCCATGGCACTGAGTGATGACGACACTCTCGCCGGGCGCGGGGTTGAGGTACGCGGCCAGCTGGATCGATTGCAAGCCCTGAAAACCATACTTGGGGATCTGGATATCGACTGGGAAGGCGCGCTCGCCGAGCTGATTGGCGAACTCCCCGCCCACCTTGCCATCAAGGCTGCCCGCAGTGCCCATCAATGGCAACAGCAGGCCCGTCCTCGGGCCGCAGCGGTGGCCAAGAACTTTATTCAGGATGAAGCTCTGCTAATACCGGCCAAAGAGCAAGTTGCCAGCTTTGGGGCTGCGGTACGCACTCTGAGTAGCGACATGGATCGCCTTGCCGCACGGATTCGCCGCCTGCAACAACAGGTTGCTGAGCGATCGATAGTTGAGCCCTCCACCGATCAACCATCTAAGGACGCCTGAGTGAGACGTATCAGCCGCCTGGGTAAAATCATTCGAGTATTCCAGCGCCATCGCCTGGACACATTTTTCAGTGACCAACAACTGCCGCCTGCCCTGAAACTACTGGTAAAGCCTTCACAGCTACTGCGCGAGCCCAAAGCTTGCCGAGGTGAGCGCCTGCGCTTGGCACTGGAAGAACTGGGGCCGGTATTCATTAAATTCGGTCAACTGCTCAGTACCCGGCCGGATCTGGTACCACCGGATATGATTGCTGAGCTGGATAAATTACAAGATCGGGTTCCCCCTTTCGAGCCACAGCAGTTTATCGATATCGTTGAAACCGCGTTGAACGACAACGTAGACAACCTGTTTGCCGAATTTAGCCGAGAGCCATTGGCATCGGCATCGGTGGCTCAAGTGCACGCTGCCACCTTAAAAGATGGCACGGAAGTGGTGGTCAAAGCGATCCGCCCGGGGATCGAACGCACCATCGAACAAGACTTACTGCTGCTGGAAACCCTGGCCAAGCTGGTGGCGCGCACCAGCGAAGGGCGTCGCCTGCGTCCGGAAGAAATCGTTGCCGATTACCGAACCACCATTTTTGATGAGTTGAACTTGCAGCGAGAAGCCGCCAATGGCTCTTTGTTGAAACGCAATTTCGCCACAGCGGAACTGTCTGGCTTGTTGTATGTTCCGGAGGTGTATTGGCCATACTGCAACGAACAGGTGATGGTGACCGAACGCATCTACGCCACCCCGGTCACCGATGTAGATGCCCTTAAACAACAGCACACTGACTTTAAAGCACTGGCGGAACGGGGCGTAGAAATCTTTTTTACCCAGGTGTTCGATCACAATTTTTTCCACGCCGATATGCACCCGGGCAATATTTTTGTGGATGCCAGCAAACCCGCAGAGCCCCGTTATCTGGCGGTGGACTGCGCCATTATGGGCACCCTCAGTGACAACGACCAATACTATCTGGCACGGAATTTACTGGCGATTTTTCGCCGGGATTACCGCCAGGTGGCCGAGCTGCATGTACTCTCTGGCTGGGTACCGGAAGACACCCCCATCAACGAATTCACCACTGCCATCCGCGCGGTCTGTGAACCCATATTCCAGCGCCCGCTGAGCGAAATATCCTACGGCCATATTCTGGTCAGCCTGTTTCGCACCGCCCGCCGTTTTGATATGGAAATGCAGCCCTCGCTGGTATTACTGCAAAAAACCCTGCTCAACGTGGAAGGGCTTGGCCGTCAGCTCTACCCAGACCTCGATCTGTGGAATACCGCCCACCCATTTTTGGAGCGCTGGCTAAAGCGCCGGGTGAGCCCCGCAGCGATACTGGACAAAGTAAAACGCCATGGGCCCGAGTGGCTGGAGCATCTGCCGCAAATTCCACAGATGGTGTATCGATCACTGCAACAAATTGAGCGCCTGGAACAAAGCCTGCAACAACCCCGCCAACAAACTCGCCGCCACTCCGCACTGACACTGCTGGCGGGGGCACTCATCGGCGGTGCTGTGTTCAGTGCCATCACTGCCAGTTTGCCACTAGCAACCTCATTGATCTTGGCGGTCAGTGCACTGGGGCTGCTGTGGTTTAGGCGCTAGCCCATAGCCGTGTCATAATCCCCTTCGCAGACACTATCGAACAATATATCGAACAATAGCCACCATGAGTTCTCCGGATAACACATTTCTCAGCCAGGTAAAGTGGAACCAGGACGGCCTGGTTCCCGCCATTGCCCAGGATGCCAGCAGCGGCCGGGTGCTAATGATGGCCTGGATGAATAGAGAATCCCTGGCCCTGACCGCAGAACAAGGTTATGCCGTGTATTGGTCTCGCTCTCGTCAACAGCTGTGGCGCAAAGGAGAATCCTCTGGTCACCAGCAGCAAGTCAAGGAAATTCGCCTGGACTGCGATGGCGATACCGTATTGCTGCAAATTGAGCAATTGGGCGGCATTGCCTGCCACACCGGTCGCCAATCCTGTTTTTATAAGGTGCTGACTAACGAGAGTTGGCACAGTGCAGACCCGGTATTAAAAGCCCCAGACGAGATTTACAAATAACAATGAGCAACCACATACTCGATCAGCTGGACGCCATTTTGGCACAGCGGCGCAACGCGGAAGCGGAGGATTCTTACGTCGCTTCCCTGCACCACAAGGGCCTGAATAAAATTCTGGAAAAGGTGGGTGAAGAGGCCACCGAGGCCATTATCGCCGCCAAAGATGCGAAGCAGAGCGGCGACAACCGTGATCTGATTGGCGAAACTGCCGACTTGTGGTTCCACTCGCTGGTGATGCTCTCCCACCTTGGGGAAAATGCTCAATCTGTACTCGATGAATTGGAACGTCGGTTCGGCACCTCAGGGCATGAGGAAAAAGCCAGCCGTCAACAGCCGTAAAACGACTTTTTGTAAAGGGGAAAACCATGGGTTTTGGTTGGCAAGAATTATTAATTATCCTGATTATTGTGGCGCTGATTTTTGGTACCAAAAAATTGCGCTCTATTGGCAGCGATCTCGGTGGCGCGGTAAAAGGCTTTAAAAGCGCCGTTAACGAAGATCCGGAAAAGCTGGAAAAATCCGACTCTGAAACGGTGACCTCGGAATCCGCCGCCAGCGAAACCGTCGAAGAGAAAAAGTAACCGCGAACCATGTTTGATATTGGTGGTGCAGAGTTACTGGTTATTGCCGTGCTTGGGTTGATTGTTATCGGCCCCAAACGCCTGCCAGAGGTGGTGCGCGCTATCAGCCTGTGGGTGGGGCGCCTCAAACGCAGCTTGGCCAATATGAAACAGGGGCTGGAAACCGAGTTTCAATTGGATGAAGTGCGGCGCCAGCTGCACAACGAAGAAATCATGCGCCAATTGGAAGCCAGCAAACAGGAAATGCAACAAGTGGTGGAACAAGCTGACCCCAGCGATCACGACTACGAGCCGCTTCCCAGAGACGATGAGGCCGATGAGCCTGCCGCCACAGAAGAATCACCCCCGCCTAAGTCATGAGTTCTGAGCCTTCCTCTAACCAGGAAAAAGACCCTGGTATCGATGCCCAAAAGCAGCCTTTGGTCGCCCACCTGATTGAGCTCCGCGATCGCCTGCTGCGTATCGTGTTGGTAACACTGGTGCTGTTTGCCGGTTTATTTGCCTTCAGCAACGAGATTTACGAATTTGTCTCGGCACCGTTGCGGGCGGCGCTGCCAGAAAACAGCACCATGATCGCCACCAATATCACGGCGTCATTTTTCGCGCCGTTAAAGCTCACACTGGCGGTGGCACTGTTCCTGACGGTACCTTACATTCTTTCGCAAATCTGGGGTTTTATCGCACCGGGGTTGTACAACCGCGAACGCAAAATGGCATTGCCTATACTCCTTTCCAGTGTGGTTTTGTTTTACGCTGGAGTGGCTTTTGCCTATTACGTCATTTTCCCGTTGGTGTGGTGGTTTTTTTCCCACACTGGCCCCCTGAGCATCCAGATAGCACCGGACATCACCAGTTACCTGGAAATTGCTCTGAAGCTGTTTTTTGCCTTCGGCATCGCTTTTGAAATTCCCATAGCCACCATGATCCTGATTTTCTCCGGCGCTATCTCGCCGGCCAAGCTGATCAGTAAGCGCCCCTACATTGTGGTGGGCTGCTTTATTGTCGCCATGCTATTGACCCCTCCAGACCCAATCTCCCAATGCCTGTTGGCATTACCCATGTGGCTATTGTTCGAAGCCGGGGTATTTTTTGGGCGCTGGATTAAAAAAGCCCCGGACGAGGCCGAGGCTTAATCAGTAGCTTGTTATTCCCCAAACATGGGAGATAGACAAAGCGAGCTTTACAGAGGTTAATCCCTCATCCAATGGCAGGTATAACCATTGGGGAATTTCTGCAAATAATCCTGGTGATAACCTTCCGCTACCCAGAAATCCCCGGCTGGTGCTATTTCAGTCACAATCGGCTTGGGCCACTTACCGGCTTCATCCACTTCGGCAATGACTTTTTCAGCAATGGCTTTTTGCTGGTCCGAGTGATAAAAAATTGCACTGCGATACTGGCTGCCAATATCATTGCCTTGGCGGTTTAGGGTGGTGGGATCGTGCATTTTGAAAAACCAGTCGCGAAGCAGGGTTTCAAAGCTTAATACCGTGTTATCGAATTCCACCTTGATGCTTTCTGCGTGGCCTGTACTGCCCTTTTTTACATGCTCGTAAGTGGCATTACTTAACTCACCACCGGTATAACCCACGTCGGTATTGGTAACACCGGGAATGGCACGAATAATTTCTTCCATCCCCCAAAAACAGCCACCGGCCAGATAGGCCACTTCTACCGTGCTTTCCGGCACTTCAATCAGGCCTTCATCGGCAAAAGGTTGTAGGTACTGGCTGTAGCCCTGACTGGCCATGTCCGCCAGAGGGATAAACTTGAGCGCCGCAGAATTGATGCAGTAACGCAAACCACCGCGATCCCTGGGGCCATCATCAAATACGTGGCCCAAGTGCGAATCCGCCGTACTGCTGCGCACTTCGGTGCGGATCATGCCAAACGCCAGATCGCGTTTTTCAACAATTTCAGAACTTTCTATGGGCTGGGTAAAGCTGGGCCAGCCACTGCCGGACTCGAACTTATCCAGGCTGCTGAATAGGGGTTTTCCAGACACGATATCCACATAAATACCGTGGTCGTGGTTATCCCAGTATTCATTACGAAAAGCGGGTTCAGTTCCGTCTTCCTGGGTCACACGGAACTGCAACGGAGTCAGGTTTTGCTTGAGAGTATCACGGTCGGGCATTTGAAAATCACCTTTGCTGGTCGTGACTTTGAACTGCTTGCTGGAAGCGGGTGTTTGCAAATCGGCATTGCAGGCATGAAGAAACAAGCCACTGGCCATTACCAGAGCCAGGGGTAAAACAGTCTTTCCCATAGGGTTACCTTTTCGGTCAAAAACATCCGGATATCGCTATGACCGGCGAGGTAACTGAAAGTTCAGCCACAAAAAAGCCTCCCGAGGGAGGCTTTTGACAATCGTTATAACAGGCGCATCGCCATTACTGGCTGCCATCCACGATGTACTGCACCGCCGCCTTGATCTCTTCTTCTGAGCAGTCAAAGCAGTTGCCTTTGGCGGGCATGGTTTTGAAGCCGTTCCAGGCGTGATCCACCAGTGTATCCAGGCCCTGGCCAATACGAGCAGCCCAGGCACCTGCATCACCCAGTTTGGGAGCACCAGCAGCGCCAGTGGCATGACAGGCAAAGCACGACTTTTGGTAAATGTCTTCACCCGAACGAGGGCCTGATGATACAGCAGCCACCACTGGTGCGGACGCAATGGGGTCTCCTTCCATCGCCAGAGCCCCCGCTGGAGCAATGCGCTCAGCAATGGCTTGTTCCTGTTCTGCAGAGTATTCGGTTTGTTTGTCTGATCCGCAGGCGGCCAGCAATAATACTCCCAGCAATGCACCCCAGCATTTAATGTGGCTCATAATTTGGCTCCAGTTCACTGTTGTTATGCGTGTTTTGCAAGGGCGGCATTATAGCGTCAAACCGAGGCCGGTGAAATGCCGCAGCAGAGATAGACGCGCTTGTTCAATATCAGTATCATTCGCGCTCCTATGCACCCGTAGCTCAGCTGGATAGAGTGTCGGCCTCCGAAGCCGAAGGTCGCGCGTTCAAATCGCGCCGGGTGCGCCATTCAAAATCCCCTCTTTCAGCTTAACAACGCAAACGGCGCTTCTGCGGTAAAGCGCATCGGTTGGTGGCTATCCGGGTAGCAAAAAGCCAGTTCTGCGGCATGCAGTTGTAACTGGGTAGCAGCGGCTTTTGCGCGGGGGTGAGCGTAGAAGCTATCACCGAGAATGGGATGGCCCATAGCCTTCATATGCACACGCAGTTGATGGGAGCGGCCGGTATGGGGGGTTAACCGCATCAGGGTATTACCGTTACTAACACCCAGGTTTTGCCAACGGGTCAGTGACGGTTTGCCATGATCAAAGTCCACCTTTTGCAGCGGCCGGTTGGGCCAGTCACAGATCAGTGGCAAATCCACTTCGCCAGATTCCTCAGACACACATCCCCACACCCAAGCGTAATACAGTTTATCGGTTTGACGCTCCTGAAACTGCCGACTCAGGTGGCGATGTGCCTGTGCGGTAAGCGCCATCACCAAAACACCGGATGTGTCCATATCCAGGCGGTGAACCACTTGAGCTGAGGGATAATGCTGTTGCACCCGCACCAGCAGAGAATCTCGGTTTTCCGGTAATCGTCCGGGCACCGTTAACAACCCGGAAGGCTTGTTGAGCACAATCAGGTGGTCGTCACAGTAAAGGATATCCAGCGGTTGCTGGGGAGGCTGATAGTGATGGGGCGTCATTGGCTGGGGCAGTCAAGATAAAACACAGGTCAACCAAAAACGGGATGGGGAAGAAACAGCGGCTGGGCTGAACCCAGCCGCTATCCAGGTTTACTGACCGCTCACCTGTTGCAGCCACAGGTCGTCAGACTCTTCGCTGATGTCATCGAACAGGAAAGTACTCAGGTAACGCTCACCGGTATCTGGCAGCATCGCCAAAATATTGCTACCGGCTGGCGCAGTTTCCGCCACTTTCAGGGCGGTGGCAAACGTACCACCGGCAGAGATACCCACAAAAATACCTTCCTGCTGAGCCAGAGCCAGTGCGGTGTCGCGAGCCACGGTGTCATTCACCGGGATCACTTCATCAATCACTTCGCGGTTCAGTACTTCGGGAATAAAGTCCGGAGTCCAGCCCTGGATTTTGTGAGGCTGCCAGTCATTACCTGCCAACAGGGCAGCACCTTCAGGCTCGGTGCCAATCACTTTGATATCCGGGCGGGCAGCTTTCAGGACTTCACCGGTACCGGTAATAGTACCGCCAGTACCGTAGCCGCTGACGAAATAATCCAGGTTTTGGCCAGCAAAGTCGCGCAGGATTTCTGGGGCGGTGGTGTTGCGGTGGTACTCCGGGTTGGCCTGGTTTTCAAATTGACGAGCCAGGAACCAGCCATTCTTTTCCGCCAGCTCTTCCGCCAGACGCACCATACCAGTAGCGCGCTCTGCGGCAGGTGTCAGAATCACTTTGGCACCCAACGCCTTCATCAGCTTGCGACGCTCAACAGAAAAGGTTTCCACCATGGTGGCCACAAACGGGTAACCTTTGGCCGCAGCCACCATCGCCAGAGCGATACCGGTATTGCCGGATGTGGCTTCAATAATGGTTTGGCCGGGCTTCAGAATGCCCTTGCGCTCAGCATCTTCCACAATGGCAATGGCCAGGCGATCTTTCACCGATGCCAGTGGGTTAAAGGATTCCACTTTAACGAACAGGTTGACGTGATCCGGCCCCAAACGATTGACTTTAACAATCGGGGTACGGCCAATGGTTTGCAGAATATTGTCGTAGATCATCTTTGCTATCCTTTGTGTTGCGGCGGTTATGTTCGGGGCTGTGGCACTTCAAAAACCTGAAGCGCACTCAACCGGTTGCAGGGGTTCACCAAACCAAGCATAGCGCCCGGCCAGTTCGCAGACTTCACCTACCAGAATCATGGCGGGTGATTCGACCCCATAACTGGCAATCAGTTGCGGCAGGTCACGCAGTTTACCGGAAATTTGTCGCTGTCTCTCGGTCGTCGCCCGTTCGACGATAACCACGGGAGTATCCGCGGCCCGGCCGTGGGCGATCAGCTGCTCAGCAATAGTGGATGATTTTTTCAGGCCCATATAAATGGCCAGGGTTTGATCGGTACGGGCCAGCGCCTGCCAATCAATATCGGTGTTCTCTTTACCGTGGCCAGTCACCAGAATCGCTGAGTGGGCGTAGTCACGGTGGGTCAAGGGTATACCGGTATAAGCTGCGGTAGCGGCAGCCGCGGTAATGCCGGGCACCACATCGAAGCTCACCCCGGCTTGAGCCAATACTTCCAGCTCCTCGCCGCCACGGCCAAACACAAAAGGGTCCCCCCCCTTGAGACGCACTACCCGCTTACCGGACAATGCGGCATCGCGAAGCTGCTCTTGAATGTGTGTCTGACTGCAACTGTGAGCACCGGCCTTTTTGCCAACGTAAATACGTTCGGCGTCGCGACGCACTAACTCCAGTACCTCATCACTCACCAGGTTGTCGTAATAAACCACGTCGGCTGTTTGCAGCCGCTGCATAGCTTTGAGAGTCAATAATTCAGGGTCGCCAGGCCCAGCGCCCACCAGGCTGACATGACCTTTCTCAGAAACGGACTTACCGTTGAGCATCTGCAGTACGCCCTGCTCTGCTTTGTGCTTGTCGCCCTGGAACAACTGCTGGGGTACGGAAGACGACAATACTCGTTCCCAAAACTCACGACGTTGACCCGGGCGGGTAAATCGCTGTTTGACCCGATCACGCCAGTTACCCATCAACACCGCCAGTTTGCCCAGCGAGGCGGGTAAACGCGCTTCCAAGTCTGCCCTGAGGCTACGGGCCAGTACAGGCGCTTCACCGCCAGACGAGATGGCGATCTGAATGGGGTCACGGTCAATAATAGAGGGAACGATAAAGTGGCTCAGTTTGCGGTCATCCACCACATTGGCCAACAGCTGACGGGCGACCGCCGCCTGTTCTACGTTACGATTCACCGCACGATTATTGGTGGCAGCAATAACCAGCCACTTACCATCCAGATGAGTGGGCTCAAAAGCCTCAAGCTGGAGTTGAACCATGCCCTGTTGGTGCCACTGGTTTATCTGCTCACTGGCCTCAATCGCCACCACATGAATGTGGGCATTGGTTTTACGCAGCAGCTCAATTTTGCGACTGGCAACGCTGCCAGCCCCGACAACAAGAACGTGTTTGTTGTCTAAATTGGCAAAAATAGGAAAATAGTTCATAAGGCGCCAGTATGGCCATGGTAAAAGTTGAGCCAATGTAGCCATTGGTGGAACTTTCAAAAAATAATATCTTCTTATTTGTTAATATTTTTTCGTTATTACAAGGATTTACCGTTTGATATGAAACGATTGTTCATGTTAAAAATGACAAATTGATGTAAAAATACGCTTCTTTAAGATGTAACGAGAAATGCCACCTTGCCACCACAGGCAGGTGGCATTTTTTCTCCACAAACCGCCTAAGCCGCTCATTGAGGAGCAATAACTCTATGAAACTGCAGCAACTGCGCTATTTTGTCGCCATTGCCGAAAACGGTTTCAATATTACCGCTGCTTCTGAGCAGCTATATACGTCGCAACCCGGGGTCAGCAAGCAGCTAAAGCTACTTGAAGAAGAGCTTGGCCTGCGCCTGTTTTCTCGCAGCGGGAAAACATTGGACGGCATTACCCAGGCCGGAGAGCAGGTACTGGAGAAGGCCAAAACCATTCTCCGTGAGGTGGACAACATCAAGCAGCTGGCAGACGATCTGCAAAATGAACACGGCGGCGTTTTTACCATTGGCACCACACATACTCAGGCGCGCTACGTGCTGCCCGATATCATCGGCAAATTTCGCGAGCTGTACCCGGACGTGCAACTGGATTTACACCAAGGCACCAACGACCAGATTGATGAGTGGTTAAAGACCGGCCAGGTGGATTTTGCCATTGCCAGCAGCGCCCAGCCACGTCGCAATAACATGGTAACCCTGCCCTGCTACCACTGGGATCAAGCCTTGCTGGTACCTACCGATCACCCACTGGCAAAAACCAGCAGCCTTGAGCTAGAAGATGTAGTTCGCTACCCAATTGTGACTTATCTGTTCAGCTCAACAGACCGCTCTACACTGGTGGATGCGATTCGCAAAGCCGGGCTGGAACCGAATATTGCAGTGACGGCACGGGACGCAGACGTGATCAAAACTTACGTGCGTGAAGGATTGGGCATTGGCTTTGTCGCCAATATGGCTTATGACCCTAAACAGGACAATGATTTGGTGGCTATTGGCACTCACGATATCCTGCCTACCTACACCACCTGGATTGGCTTTCGGGAAGATCTGTTCCTGGGCAACTTCACTTACGACTTTATCGCCCTGCTGGCGCCCCACCTGGATCGTGACATCGTTGATAAAGCTGTACAGGAATACCGCGAGCACAAAGCCATCACCTGCATTGATGACAACAAACTGCCTTATCGTCTGATTCAGCAAACCAGTGGCAAGGTGGCATAAGGCACATTTTCGACAGCACAGTCATTTCCACAACACATAAAAAAAGCCCCGCGCAGGTGAACTGCGCGGGGCTTTTTTATTGCGTGCTGCGAATAAGTTATTGTACCTGCGCCGCTTCCACCAACTGAACACCTTTCATTTCGTTGTGGAAAGCGGATGGCTCATTGTTTTCCGCGACAACACCGGCGCGGATCACAAAGTCGCCAAAGGGCTCGGACGGCTGGCGTTCTGTAGCAAAGCGACCAAACAATTCGTCCAGTTCACCAAGGATTTCCGCCTCGTCGATATTCTCACGGTACAGCGCACTGAAACGCTGACCCCAGCGACCGGCACCCAAATACATATTGTATTTGCCAGGGCCTTTGCCGATAAAACCAATTTGCGCCAACACTGCACGGCCACAACCGTTGGGGCAGCCTTGCATACGTACGGTAATTTCTTCGTCCTGCAAGCCGTGCTCGACCAATTGCTCTTCCACTTTGCTTACCAGGCTGGGCAGGTAGCGTTCGCTCTCCGCCATGGCCAGTGAACAGGTGGGGAAGGCAACACAAGCCATGCTGTTACGGCGCACTGCAGATGTAGTTGTGCCATCCAGCAGATCGTATTGCGCCATCAGTGCTTCAATTTGAGGCCGGTCTTCAGGGGCAATATTGGCAATGATGATGTTCTGGTTCGGGGTAATACGAAAATCCCCTTTGTGCACCTTGGCCACTTCGCGCAGGCCAGTCATCAGCTGTAAGCCATCACCGTCTTTAATACGGCCATTTTCGATAAACAGGTTAACGTGCCAACGGCCATCGTAACCCTCTACCCAACCGTAACGATCACTGTTGCTGATAAATTCAAATGGACGCGCCGCTTGCAAGTCGTAACCCAAACGGTCGTTGAGTTCCTTCTTAAACCACTCGATACCGTGCTTGGCAATGGTGTACTTAAAGCGGGCCAGGCGACGGTTTACGCGGTCACCGTAATCACGCTGGATGGTGAGAATTTTTTCAGATACTTCCAAAACCTGGTCTGGCGTACAGAAACCAATCAGATCCGCCAGGCGGGCAAAGGTCTCTGGATCGCCGTGAGTCATACCCAGGCCACCACCAACAGTCACGTTGAAACCTTTGAGTTCACCTTCTTCGATAATGGCAATAAAGCCCATATCGTGGGCGTAGATATCCACATCGTTGTAGGGAGGAATGGCCACCACAGTTTTGTATTTGCGCGGCAGATAAGTCTCACCGTAGATGGGCTCTTTTTCTTTCTCCACATCCACTTTTTCACCGTCCAACCACACTTCCGCGTAAGCATTGGTGTTGGGCAGCAGGTGCTCAGAGATTTTGACTGCCCACTGGTACACCTCTTCGTGAACCTGACTTTCCACCGGGTTGGGGTTACACATTACGTTGCGGTTTACGTCGCCACAGGCGGCGATGGCGTCCACCAATACGGAATGCATGTGCTGGAACGTGGGCTTCAGGTGGTCTTTCACCACACCGTGAAACTGGAATGTCTGACGGGTAGTCAAGCGCAAGGTGTTGTTGCCAAACGCCTGGGAAATATCGTCCATCGCCAGCCACTGCTTCGGGGTGCACACACCACCGGGCATACGGGCGCGGATCATAAAGCTGTAGTAAGGCTCCAGAAACTGCTTACGGCGCTCATTGCGCAAGTCACGGTCGTCCTGCTGATAGGTACCGTGGTGCTTGAGGATATGCAGGTCTTCTTCACGAATGGCACCGGTAATGGCGTCGTCCAGGCTTTCTACCAAAGTACCGCGCAGGTGGCGGCTGTTTTCTTTCAGCCCTTCGGTGGGTGCCAATTGCACTTTTTCACTCATACTTCTGTTCTCAAAATTAGCTGGCTGTAATGTCGTTGCTTGCCTTGTTTACGATCGCAAAGATCAATAAACGTCACGCTGGTAACGACCGTCGCGCTTCAACTGTTTCACGTAATCGCTGGCGAAATCCGCACCCTCACCGCTTTGCTCGGCAATAATCTGGTGCAGGGTTTCATCCACCGCTTTGGCCATATTCTGCTGGTCGCCACACACGTAAAAGTGCGCGCCACGCTGTAACCACTCGTACAGGTCGGCGGCGTTTTCGCTCATGCGATGCTGCACGTACACTTTTTCTTTCTGGTCGCGAGAAAACGCCAGATCGATGCGAGTCAGCAGGCCAGATTTGTCCCAGCCCTGCCAGTCAGTCTGGTAGAGGAAGTCACTGACAAAGTACGGGTTGCCAAAAAACAGCCAGTTGTCACCGCTGTCACCATTGGCATCACGCTCCTGCATAAAGCTGCGGAACGGAGCCACACCGGTACCGGGGCCAACCATAATAATCGGGGTGTCGCCATTCTCAGGCAGTTTGAAGTGGCGATTGTGCTCCACGTATACACGCACCTGATCGCTCTCTTCGATATTGGCAAGGTAGTTGGAAGCCGCACCGTAACGAACCTGGCCTTCACGTTCATCAGCAACCAAACCAACAGTCAGGTGAACTTCTTCGTCCACTTCGGTGCTACTGGAAGCGATGGAATACAAGCGCGGGGTAAGCGCAGGCAATTGATCCACCAATTGCTGGGGCTGCCACTGACGAGGCGCGAGGCGTAACAATTCCACAATTTGGGTACTGCGCATAAACGCAATCAATTCTTTGCGCTCGCCGTTCAGTAATTGTTGCAACTGTTCACTGTCTGCAGACAACTGCTCGAGAACACTTTTGGAAACCTGTGTCAGTTCACGGCGATTTTTCAGGGCGTCACGCAGGCTGAGTTCTGCATCATCGATGCTAACCGTTGCATCGCCATCCAGTTCAGTTACTTGCAGAATTTCATCCACCAGCTCATCTGTGTTGACGGGCCAAACCCCAAGGGCGTCACCGGGCTGGTATTGCAGGCCAGACTCTTCCAGGGAAATTTCTACGTGCTGGATGGTTTTGTCAGAACCGCGACCAGTAATGCCAATGCTGGTAATTACCTCAGCGGTAAACGGCTCAAACTTGCTCCACGTGGGCGCTGCCACATCGGCACCGCCAACCACACTCAGTTTGGGACGGCTTACGGGCTTTTTCAGTTGCTCAGCCACTTCCTGCCACTGGCTGATCCATTGGGTCTGTTCGCCACTGTAATCGACGTCGGCGTCAATTCTGGCGTGAGTACGTTCACCACCCAGCTCAGCCAGACGCTCATCAAACTCTTTACCGGTTTGGCAAAATTGTTCGTAAGTGGAATCGCCCAAGCCCAGAACGCTGAACTTAAGGCCATCCAGTTTGGGGGCTTTTTTGGAGAACAAAAACTCGTGGAATGCCAGTGCATCGTCCGGTGGGTCACCCTCACCCTGAGTGCTCACTACCAGTGCAATATATTGCTCTTTTTTCAAATTTCTGGGGTTGTAATCTGCCATGTCCTGCAGCACAACTCGATAACCCTTGCTTTCCAGCTCGCCGAAAAGCGCACTGGCAACGCCGCTGGCGTTACCGGTTTGAGAACCGAATAAAACGGTAATTTGAGGCTGCTCTGCAGCTTCTTCATGGGCATCAAATGCTTGGTCCTGGGCAACACCAGACTCTTTACCAGCACTGGCCAAACCGGCCAGGTAGCCGCTCAACCAAAGGGTTTGTTCGACGGACAGATCGCCCACCGCTGAGCGGATAAGTTCAACTTGGTCATTGCTCAACGGCCCTGACAGTTGCTGCAAAATGTTTGAAGGCATCAGCGAAACCTACGGCTAATATTAGGGAGGCGTAACCTTAGACACCTGCCCCTGACAACAGAACGAAGTAATAGCGATACAGAAATAACAAGCTGTTATATGGCAACAGTGAACTTTTGACCTAATGGGTTATCCATCAAGCCGCCCTGCCTGACGCACATAACGATCACAAAAAACTCGGCGAGAATAACCAAATGAACACACTGAAAAACATTCTCGGGAAAAAACTTTCCTATATTACGTAGCCTGGTGACGATTCTTCCTCGCGCAAAAAGTCAGCGGCATCGATACCAGGGATTGTAGTACGCCGCGCTTGCATACCAGCATCATCCAATGCCTGCTGGAGGCAGCGCACTTGTAATTCCAGGGCCCGGGAATGTCGCAGCATACTGCTGACCACTTGAGCGACCGGATCGCCTGCAGCATCCGCTTCACCATAGGCGCGAAAACCAATCAACTCCTCAACACGGGCTTTGGAATCGTCTTTCTGGCTTTCGAGCGGCTTGCTTTTGACCACGTGCCCGGGAATACCGACAACGGTTTCGCCGTCACCCACCGGCTTAACAACCACCGAATTACAACCCACACGGGCACCATCACCAATGGTTATTGGGCCCAGTATTTTGGCACCAGCACCAATCACAACGTTATTGCCCAGAGTTGGGTGGCGTTTACCACTGCCCCAACTGGTGCCTCCCAAAGTAACCCCATGGTAAAGAGTGCAGTCATCTCCCACCTCTGCGGTTTCGCCAATTACTACACCGCTGGCATGATCGATAAAAAAGCGGCGGCCGATTACTGCGCCGGGGTGAATTTCCACACCGGTAAACAAGCGCACAATATTAGCCAGAATTCTGGCGGGCCAGCGCAACTTTTTATTCCAAAGCCAGTGATTCAGCCGATGCCACCAAACCGCTTGCAAACCGGGGTACAACAATAAAATTTCCAAGGCGCTGCGCGCCGCTGGGTCTCGGGCGAACACACTCTGAATATCGTCACGAATAGTTTTCAACATGGTATTACCTGCACACGAACTGGTCGAAAAGCCTTTCAAGCCGTATAAAACACACGACAAAACCCTATAAAAACAAGGGCCTTAACACAAAAAACCAACGCGCTTTTTCAATAAACCTCAACCGGCAAGTTGGATTTTTATTTCTTTGGCTAACCAAATGGTAGGTCTTTATATCAGCGGTTTTTTACAATGCGGAATTATTTACAGTTATATCCCAAGAACCGTTGACTATTAACTTGCCACAAACTCAAGCATCACATTGGCTATATAAACAGTAGGCACAAACTGATCCTGCCACAGCAAAAAGGTTGCATAGCCTTTTGATCTAACTTTAGAACTGCAAGTCATTCCCGGATTTTTTAAAAAGTTGCTATAAAGTGCACCCTGTCGATAAGCCCGAATGATTTCAGGAAAACAGATGACAACGAATGACTCGCTTTCTGCCGCCAATATTGATTCGCAGAAGCTGACTCACCTACAACAATTGGAGGCTGAGTCCATACACATTATTCGCGAAGTGGTTGCGGACTTTGAAAACCCGGTGATGCTCTATTCCATCGGCAAAGATTCCGCCGTGATGCTGCACTTGGCGAAAAAGGCGTTTTTCCCCGGCAAGCCACCGTTTCCGTTGATGCACATCGACACCACTTGGAAATTCCGCGAAATGATTGAGTTTCGTGATCGTGCAGCCAAAGAAGCGGGTATGGAGCTGATTACCCACACCAACCAGGAAGGCCTGGCAGCGGGTATCAATCCGTTTGAGCACGGCAGCAAGTACACCGACATCATGAAAACCGATGCACTCAAACAAGCATTGAGCATGCACCAGTTTGATGCCGCCTTCGGTGGCGCACGCCGCGACGAGGAAAAGTCTCGCGCTAAAGAGCGGGTTTATTCATTCCGTGACAAGCACCATCGCTGGGATCCAAAGAACCAGCGCCCGGAGCTTTGGAAGCTGTATAACGGCCGCCACAACAAAGGTGAATCGATTCGGGTATTCCCACTTTCAAACTGGACCGAGCTGGATATTTGGCAGTACATCTATAAAGAGCACATCGAACTGGTGCCACTGTATTTTGCTGCGCCGCGCCCGGTTATTGAGCGCGATGGCTCGTTAATTATGGTTGACGATGAGCGCCTGCAGCCCCGCCCTCAAGAAGTGCTGAAGGAAGAATGGGTACGCTTTAGAACTTTGGGTTGCTACCCACTGACTGCTGCGGTTCCGTCGCGAGCCACCACACTTCAGGAAATTATTCAGGAATTGTTGGTTGCCAACACATCGGAACGTTCCGGCCGGGTTATTGATCACGACCAGTCGGCGTCCATGGAAAAGAAAAAACGCGAAGGCTACTTTTAAATTTCACAGTTTATCGACAGTTCACAAACTATCGTTTAACTGATTAGACATCACCTTTAAAAAGGTAACAAAAATGAACGCGCATACGGCACTGATTCAAACCAACGTTGAAGCCTATCTGCAACAACACGAGCAGAAAGACATACTCCGCTTTATTACTTGCGGCAGCGTTGACGATGGTAAATCGACCCTGATCGGGCGCATGTTGCACGACTCCAAAACCGTTTACCAGGATCAACTGGCGGCGATTGAGAAAGACAGCAAAACCGTGGGCACCACCGGTGAAGCCGCCGATTTGGCACTGCTGGTAGACGGCCTGCAATCAGAGCGCGAACAAGGCATTACCATCGATGTTGCCTACCGTTACTTTTCTTCTGAATTGCGCAAATTTATTATTGCCGACACTCCGGGACACGAACAATACACCCGCAATATGGCTACGGGCGCATCGTCTGCCGACCTTGCGGTACTGTTGATCGACGCCCGTTACGGGGTGCAGGCACAGACCCGCCGCCACAGTTACATTTGTTCACTGCTGGGTATTCGCCATTTTGTGGTTGCGATCAACAAAATGGACCTGGTGGACTACAGCGAAACCGTTTTTGAAAACATCAAAAATGAATTCCAGGCTTTGGCAGAACGCTTTCCGCAAGTGGAAAACTATTTTGTGCCACTGTCTGCTCTGGCAGGAGACAACGTTGTTCAGGCGAGCAACCATATGCCTTGGTATCAAGGTGACACCCTGCTCGGCTTGCTCAACCACATTGACGTCAGCGTTGAATCTCAGGCAGAAGAGTTGCGACTGCCTGTGCAATACGTTAACCGCCCTCACCTCAATTTCCGCGGTTACTGCGGCACACTGGCGTCAGGCGAACTGCACACCGGCCAGGTAGTCACCGCACTGCCTTCCGGCCAAACAAGCACCGTAAAAGAAATTTTGGTGGGCAACCAGGCCGTTGCCAAAGCTATTCCCGGACAAGCTCTGACCGTTACCCTGAACGACGAAATTGATATTTCCCGTGGTGACCAAATTGTCGGTGAGCAACACCAGGCCACCATCAGCGACGAATTCAAGGCGCACATAGTGTGGATGAATGAAGACGAGCTGGTTCCTGGCAAACGCTACGATTTCAAAATGGGTACTCGCTATATCAGTGGCACTGTCTCTGCACTGGACTGGCAGTTGGATATCAACTCTCTGGAAAAGCAAAATGCCAGTGAGCTGCCACTGAACGGCATCGGCGAGGCACACATCAGCTTGACCGAAGCAGTGGTGTACGACACTTACCAAAGCAACCGCACCACCGGTAGCTTTGTGGTAATTGATCGCTTGACCAACGCTACCGTTGGCGCAGGTATGATTTCCAAAGTGCTGGACAAAAAGACCGATGATACTGCCGACAATGTGGATCAGTTCGCCAGCGAAGTGACTCCGCAAATGCGTGCATCCATCAAACCACACAACAGCCGCTGTGTGTGGACCAGCAACCTCACCGATGGCCATCGCATGGAGGTGGCATTGCACAGGCAAGGCTTCCACACCTACTTGCTGGATCTCAACTACGACTCTCCAGCCGCTTTGAAACCATTGCTGGAAGCCGGTTTGATTGTGGTCGTGGTCAGCAACAGCAGAGATCTGGAAACCATTAAAACAGCATTGCAGTGCTGCTCATTAACTGAACTGCCCAATGATCGTATTGATACCGCAATGATTGATTCGGTCATTCAACAATGCAGTAAGGACTAATTGTCGAGAGACAATTGCTGGGTTAATGACCAAGTAGAGTACTGCTGAAAAACAAAAAGGCCGCTGCAATGACAATTGCAGCGGCCTTTTTGTTTTATGTTTGCTCGTTATTCAAAAGGGTGGCGAAGCAAAATGGTTTCCACACGATCCGGCCCGGTAGACACAATATCAATGGGCGCACCCACTAGCTCTTCCAGGCGTTTGATGTAATCTCGGGCCGCCTGAGGCAGTGCATCCAGAGATTTCGCCCCAAAGGTGTTTTCGCTCCAACCGGGCATTTCTTCATACACCGGAACCACCTGAGCCCAATCGTCAGAGTCATTGGGCATAGTCAATGGGTTACCAGCGGCATCTTTGTAGCCCACACAAATATTAATGGTCTCCAGGCCATCGAGTACATCCAGTTTGGTCAGGCAAAGGCCGGAAATGCTGTTGATACGAATAGCGTGTTTTACCGCCACCGCATCAAACCAACCACAACGGCGCTCGCGGCCCGTAGTGGTACCAAACTCATGGCCTTTCTCACCCAAGTGCTTACCGATGTCACAACCCAGTTCGGTAGGGAATGGCCCTGAACCAACACGGGTGGTGTAGGCCTTGGTGATACCCAGCACATAGTCCAGGTACAAAGGGCCGAAGCCGGAGCCAGTGGCGGTGCCGCCAGCGGTGGTATTGGAGGAAGTTACAAACGGATAAGTACCGTGGTCAATATCCAGCAGAGAGCCTTGCGCGCCCTCAAAGAGAATATTTTCACCGGCTTCACGAGCACCGTGCAAAATGTCAGTCACATCCGCCAACAGAGGCTTAAGCTCTTCTCCCCAGGCCAACGCCTGATCCAAAGTGGCCTGGTAATCCACAGCATCCACCTGAAAGTAGTTGGTCAACGCAAAGTTGTGGTATTCCATAACTACTTTCAGTTTGTCAGCAAAACGCTGTGGGTGCATCAGGTCGCCAAAGCGCAGGCCACGACGGGCGACTTTGTCTTCATAAGCAGGGCCAATACCGCGGCCAGTAGTGCCGATCTTGCGCTTGCCACGGGCCAACTCACGGGCCTGATCCAGTGCAACGTGGTAGGGAAGGATCAGCGGGCAAGCAGGGGAAATTTTGAGTCGCTGTCGCACAGGAACGTCCCGCTCTTCCAGCATGGCTATTTCTTTCAGTAGCGCATCGGGGGCCAATACCACACCATTGCCGATAACACAGGAAACATCATCGCGGAGAATGCCTGAAGGTATCAGGTGAAGTGCGGTTTTCACGCCCTCAATAACCAGAGTATGGCCGGCGTTGTGGCCCCCTTGAAAACGGGCCACCAGAGAGGCCTGATCGGTCAGCAAGTCAACAATTTTACCCTTGCCTTCATCACCCCATTGGGTGCCCAGCACGACTACATTTTTGCCCATCGTGTACAAATGCTCCAAAGAAATTGAATCTGTAATAACTGAACTATCGAATAAGAAACAGCAGGCCAGCACCGATTAGCATGCTCACCAAGCCCATAATGCGCATTGATCGATCATCTACCTGGGCCAACATCTTCGCCATATTGCGCCAGCGATCCGGCGCCAGGAAAGGGATAATACCCTCCAGCACCAACATCAAGCAGATCGCTTGCAACAGACTTTGCCAAAACGTCATTGAACCGCCTTGCCCCTATGATGATCGCCCGGGTTTACTTTACCCACAAAAAAACCGGGGTTACCCGGTTGCGCGATTCTAGCATAGGCTGGATAGTGGGCCAAAAGAAAAGAGGCGGCCAAAACCACCTCTTCCTCTATAGACCCCCGGCTTATTTGCCTTGGGAGTCTTTTAAGTAGCGAAAGAACTCACTCTCGGGGTCTACCAGCATCATATCGCCTTTGTTGGCGAAAGACTGCCGATAGGCCTCAAGGCTGCGTATAAACGCATAAAACTCAGGGTCTTTATTGTAGGCATCGGCGTAGATACCGGCGGCTTTGGCGTCACCGTCACCACGCAATTGCTCTGCCTCTCGGTAGGCCTCAGCCTCAATCACCACTTTTTGGCGATCGGCGTCGGCGCGAATAGCGGCTGCTTGCTCTTTACCTTCAGAGCGATATTGCTTGGCTTCCTTCTCACGTTCAGCGCGCATTTGCCGATACACGTTCTCGCTGACAGTATCTGGGAAATCGATACGTTTAACACGAACGTCAACAACCTTAATACCCAGGCTCTCCCTTGAGAGAACATCCAGATCATCAGTCAATTTTTCCATTAACTGATCGCGCTCCCCGGAGATCGCTTCATTCAAGGTGCGGCTACTCAGCTCATTTCGCAGGCCATCATTGACTCGGGCTTCCAACCGAGACGCAGCCACCTGCTCATCACCACCGGTCGCTTTGTAATAGTTTTCTGCATTGACGATTTGCCACTTTACGTAGCTATCAACCTGCAAGCGCTCCTCGTCTCTGGTCAGAAAACTTTCCACATTGGCATCCAGTGTCAGCACACGGGATTCAAACTTGCGCACATCTTCCCAAGGCAATTTAAAGTGCAGCCCAGGGCCAATGTTCGGCTCGACAATGCGTCCAAATCTCAGCTTGAGTGCCTGCTCTTGCTCCTGCACCTTGTAAACGCTCATTGAGCCAACAAGCACGACGGCGAATATGGCGATAATCGTTATTGGTCTCATCGTCTGTTACCTCTGCTTGTATTGCTATCGCGCAGCATGTCACGAAGTTGATCTTCAACGATGTTGCGTATCTGGGTTTCATCCAACACGTTATTTATCGATTGCTTGGTAGAGGTTTTTGGCTGGCTCTTGGCAATCTGATCCAGCGGCAGATACAACATGTTGTTGCCGCCTTCGACATCCACCATCACTTTAGAAACGTTTTGCATAACATCTTGCACTGTGTCCAGGTACAAACGCTGTCGGGTCACTTCAGGTGCTTTTTGGTACTCCACCAAGAGTTTCTCAAAACGCTGGGATTCACCTTCTGCTTCGGCAATCACTCGGTCACGGTAGGCCGTAGCTGCTTGTATCATTCTCTGAGCTTCACCACGGGCCACAGGCACAACACCGTTTCTGTAAGATTCCGCTTCTTCAATGTAACGATCTCTGTCTTTGCGAGATGCGTTCACATCGTCAAATGCCGGCTTCACCGGAACCGGTGGTTCACCTTTACCAATATTCACTTTGGAAATCTGGACACCGGTTTGGTAAATATCCAGGTAGTTCTGTAGGCGATTCTTGATTTCACCAGACAGCTTTTCACGGCCTTCAGACAATACATCACTGGCCAGGGTACTGCCCACCACATGACGAATTGCACTGTCAGTTGCGTGCTTGAGGCTTGCGATCGGATCGCGCACATTAATAATGTACGCCTTTGCATCGGGAACGGTGAATTGAACGGTTACAGGCAAGCTGACGATATTTTCGTCTTTGGTCAGCATAAGGCCAGTAGCAACGTGCTCTTGTACTTTGGTTACATTCACCTTATTAACAGTGTCAATAAACACCGGCCGCCAATGCAAACCCGGGCCAACTGTGTCGTGGTATTTGCCAAACCTCAGCACCACACCACGCTCTTTTTCATCCACCTGATAGATCCCAGACAGGGCCATAATCGCCACAACAACAACGAGAGCCAAGCCGATCAAACCACCGCTGACACCTTTGCCGTTACTGTTGCCACCAGAACCACCAAACAGCCCGCCAAAGCGCTCTTTCAGTTTTTGCAGTGCCTCATCCAGATCCGGCGGCCCATCGCCACCGTTTTTGCCACCCCAAGGATCGCGGTCACGGCCGCCACCGGGTTCATTCCAGGCCATATTCAGCTCCGTCAATGTAATAAATGGTTATTAAGAAAGATGGTGGGGATTCTATCTGGAAATTCAAGGCAAGTGAGAAAATTTGCTTCGAGCAGCGGGCCACGGGCGGCGAGCTGATCGTGCCAACTTGTCACACTGAGCGCCAAGAAGGGTTTCATAACGTGCAGCCAGCAAGAGACCTTTCGCTGCGCTCAGGATAACAATTACACTCGGTCAGCCCGTAGCTCGCCGCCCGCAGCTATCTATCAAGCACTTTGAGCCAAATCATCAAGCCCCGGCAACTCCACCAGATCCCCGAGTTTCAGGTGCTCACTTTTCAGCAAACGCAGAAGATCCGACTCCGGCATACGCACTTCCAGCTTGACATCGCCATTGTCCAGAGTTTGCTCCTGAACCACGGCATTGTTTTGATAAAAGCGTGCTCGCAGGCGGCTTTGTTGCGGCTCCAGTAAATAAACCCCATGAGTCATGCGGGCGCCCACTCGTTCGCGAATGGCATCCTGCAGTAAATCCAGGCCGAGGCCATTTTGTGCCGACAGCCAAACCGCCACTGGCATACCACGGGAATCGCGGTCAATGCGCGGCCTGCCCTCTTCCAGCAGGTCGATCTTGTTGTACACCAACAAACTGGGCAGCTCGTGGGCATCAATATCTTCCAGCACCTCACCGACCCGCTGAATATTGCGATGGCGCTCTTCATCAGCGGCATCCACCACATGGAGCAACAACGACGCATTGGCCGCTTCTTCCAAGGTGGCACGAAACGCCTCCACCAGCTTGTGGGGAAGATGGCTGATAAAACCCACGGTGTCGGTAAGAATCACTGGGCCGGTTTCCGGCAACTCCAAACGCCGCATGGTGGGGTCCAGAGTCGCAAACAATTGATCGGCGGCGTACACCTCGGAAGTGGTCAAGGTATTGAACAAGGTGGACTTACCCGCGTTGGTGTAGCCCACCAGAGAAACCGTAGGAATTTCCGCCCGGCGCCGGGAGCGACGCCCCTGATCCCGCTGTTTGCGCACTTTATAAAGGCGCTTTTGAATGGATTTGATGCGCTCTCGTAGCAAGCGGCGGTCTGTCTCCAACTGGGTTTCACCTGGGCCACGCAAGCCAATGCCACCCTTCTGGCGTTCGAGGTGAGTCCAACCTCGCACCAAGCGAGTGGACATATGCTGTAACTGGGCCAACTCCACCTGTAGCTTGCCCTCATGAGTGCGGGCTCGCTGAGCAAAAATGTCCAGAATCAGGCCCGTGCGATCCAGCACTCTGCACTTAAGATGATGCTCCAGGTTGCGTTCTTGGCTGGGAGAAAGGTTGTGATTAAAAATCAATAGTTGGGCGTCGTGGTGACGTACCAAACCGGCCAACTCATCGAGTTTGCCGGTGCCAACAAAGTATTTGGGATGCGGGCTCTGGCGTTGCCCCATCACAAAATCGACAGGGTCACCACCTGCAGATAACACCAGTTCTTCAAATTCGCGGGGATCTTCCGGCTCATTTTCACTGTGTAAATCCAGGTGAACCAGTATGGCCAATTCACCAGATTCCGGACGATCAAAGAACAACCAGTGCCTCCATAAGTGTTTATAAAATCAGTCGTTAAAGTCAGTACCAGGTTGACCCTGGCTGTATTCGCCACCCTGCTGGCCTTGGGTGGGAGCACCCAGAGGCAGACGAACCGGGCGCGCCGGCACCACGGTGGAAATAGCGTGCTTGTACACCATTTGGCTGACGGTGTTTTTCAGTAGAACCACAAATTGGTCAAAGGACTCAATCTGCCCCTGCAATTTGATGCCGTTGACCAGAAATATTGAAACCGGGATGCGCTCTTTCCGTAAGACATTCAGGAAAGGGTCTTGTAAGTTGTGCCCCTTTGACATGGGATTCTCCTTATTTTTAGAAATCGGCTGTTATTATTGAATGGCCACAGATCAAACCAAACTGCATACTACCTGCCATTCCGATACCAAAACTGTCTGTGCAGGGTGTAACCTAATTGTGGCACCCAAAAACACCGGCTGCACAGGAAAAAGCCACAAAATTTGCGGAAATCCATCATACCGCTAGCCACTGCTGTTGTATATGGGGCTATTTCGCAGAATTTTCAAGGCATTTTGCAGGATTTCCTCAGAACTTAGCGACACTCCCTGTGGGGTATCCGTATACACCCAGTTCACATCCTGCCAACCGCGAAGCCAAGTGAGCTGGCGTTTTGCCAGTTGACGGGTGGCCACCACTGCCTTTGTGACCATCTGGTCGTAGTTTAATTCCCCGCACAAGTGCTGCCAGGCCTGGCGGTAGCCCACCGCACGCATCGCCGGCAGATCCGGATGCAAATCACCCCTTGCAAACAATTGCCTGACTTCATCCAGGCCACCATCGGCCATCATGGTGGCAAAGCGGTTTTCTATACGCTGATGCAACACCGCTCGATCCCTTGGAGCAATGGCCATCTGGGTAACCTGATAGCTATCGGTAACCGGCTGCACGGAACTGCTGCCCTGTTGAGACAACAGTTGCGAAAAGGGTTTACCGGTGGTTAAGCACACTTCCAGGGCACGGTGGATACGTTGAGAGTGATTGGGGTGAATGCGCTCGGCGGACTGTGGGTCGAGCTGCGCCAGGCGCTCGTGCATGGCAGGCCAGCCCAGTTCTGCGGCCTGGGCGTCAATATCCGCACGCACTGCTGGATCCGATGGCGGCAACTCAGCCAAACCCTCCAACAATGCGCGAAAGTAAAGCATGGTGCCCCCCACCAGCAATGGAATTCTGCCAACAGCGCTGATGGCATCCATTTCCCGACGGGCATCGCGGGCGAAATCACCCACTGAGTAGCTGTCAGCCGGATCCCGTATATCAATTAAACGGTGTGGAGCTTTCGCCAAAGTCTCTGCATCGGGTTTAGCACTGACCACATCCATTTGCCTGTACACCAGCGCAGAATCAACACTGATCAACTCTACCGGCAAATGATCGCACAGTGCCACGGCCAAATCGGTTTTGCCCGAGGCAGTGGGGCCCATTAGGAAGATAGCCTGGGAGGGTTCAGTCACGTTTTATTTGGCCTTGGTAACCATTACTTTGAAACAACAATTGCGGTATCGCTACGAGCAGCGGGCTTCGAGCTGCGTGTAATCTGCTCGTAGCCCGAAGCACGTGGCTCGTAGCTGTTTTGCAGCAGCAAAACATCACCTTCCACGCAAAAACAACTTATCCAGCTCAGCTAAACTCATCTGCGTCCAGGTGGGGCGGCCGTGGTTGCACTGGCCGCTGCGTTCAGTGTGTTCCATATCTCGCAGCAAGGCGTTCATTTCAAGAATAGTCAGGCGGCGGTTGGCGCGCACTGAGCCGTGACAAGCCATAGTGCCGAGAATTTCGTTAATGTGGGCAGCAATACGATCACTGCTGCCATGCTCTAACAGGTCAGATAGCACATCCCGCACCAGTGGCTCTACATCGGCGCCGCGGGTCAGAGCAGGAATTTCCCGCACCAACAGGCTTTCCGGGCCCGCTCGCTGTAACTGAAAACCCAAGGCTTCGAATACGCTGTGATGCTGTTCAGCACTGTCTGCTTCCCTCTGGCTCACTGCCAAGGTTTCGGGCACCAATAGCGGTTGAGACGCCATACCCTGCTGCTCATAGGCAACTTTCATGCGCTCATAGGTAATACGTTCGTGGGCGGCGTGCATATCCACCAGCACCATGCCCTCGGCGTTCTCCGCAACAATATAAATACCCTTGAGCTGGGCAATGGCGTAACCAAGAGGTGGGATTTCCTCAGCCTGACTAGCATCGGCACTGGCTGGCTGATCCATGACTGGTGCAGGCTGGTGCAGCGCTCCGTAATGACTCACTTGCTCCTGTATTTGCTGGGTCGAGGGTGCAGGCGACCGATAACCCAAACCCAACCCTATGGTACTGCGCAAGCCGTCGTTGCTATCGGCAATTGATACCGGATTGGCAGAGGTGGGAGTGGGCTGTTCCTGACTGGCAGTCAGGGGTTCACCAGGGCGTACTTCCGCCACCGTCTGGTTCAACGTGCTGTAAATAAAGCCGTGTACCGAACGGCTATCGCGAAAGCGGACTTCGTGCTTGGTAGGGTGAACATTGACGTCCACATCCGCGGCTTCCAATTCCAGAAACAGCACATAGGCCGGGTGGCGACCGTGATAAAGCACATCCTGATAGGCCTGACGCACCGCATGGGTCACTACCTTGTCGCGAATGGCACGGCCATTGACAAAGAAGTACTGCATGTCCGCCTGGCTGCGAGAAAAGGTAGGCAAGCCCATCCACCCCCACACGCGTAAACCGCCGCGATTAATATCAAGGTAGACCGCCTGCTCCATAAACGCAGGGCCGCAGATCTGTGCCACTCGCCGCTCCTGCTCCAGCTGGTTTTCTGCTGGCCGCATGGTAAACAGGGTTTTGTTGTTGTGGCGCAGGGAAAAGGCTACATCAAAGTGACTCAGAGCGAGTTTTTTCATCACATCGTCAATGCGATTGAATTCGGTCTTTTCAGTGCGCAAAAATTTGCGCCGCGCCGGGGTGTTGAAAAACAGGTCGCGCACTTCAACAGTCGTACCCTGGGGGTGCGGAGCAGGCTCCAGGTTGACTTCCATTTCCCGACCTTCAGAGACTGCTTTCCAGCCAGACTGGCCCTCATTGTTGTTGGACGTCATGGCGAGCCGCGACACAGAGCAGATACTGGCCAATGCCTCGCCACGAAAGCCCAGGGTTTGCACCGCCTCCAGATCTTCCAACTCGACAATTTTGCTGGTGGCGTGACGGGACAGGGCCAGGGGCAGATCCTCTTTATCCACACCACCGCCGTTATCGCGGATACGCATCAACTTGACACCACCAGCCTCGACTTCCACATCGACCCGGCTGGCACCGGCGTCGATGCTGTTTTCCAGTAACTCTTTAATAACAGACGCAGGGCGCTCCACCACCTCACCGGCTGCAATTTGGTTGGCAAGGCGGGGACTAAGTTTGTGAATCTGGGACATATAAAAACTCGCTGTCGTCATTGCGAGATGGAGGCACGGCGACGATTTCTGAACGTCAAGATGCGGGTATTTTAAGGCGCTGGCCCATGCGAATGCGACTGTTTTTCAAGCCGTTGTAACTCATAAGCCGCTTGACACTGACTTTATGGCGTTGAGCGATTTCCGACAGGGTATCTCCGCGACCAATGACGTAAGTGCGCTCCACTTTGTTGCGGTTGGCCGCCAGCCAGGTGCCTTCCAATGGGCGCTTGTGGAAGTAACTTTCAATACCGGTAAAAATCGCACCCGCCATTTTCTTCTGATAGCTGCTCTGTACCAGTAGCTTGCGGTCACTGGGGTTGGAGATAAAACCGGTCTCTACCAAAATGGAAGGCATATCCGGGGAGCGCAACACCACAAAGTTAGCCTGTTCGGTATTTTTCTGATGCAGTTTGGAAATACGTCCCATGCCTTTTAGTACTTCCGAAGCCACATCCAAGCTGCTGTTTAAGGTGGCATCCATCGAAAGATCCAACAACACCCGTGCCAGATCATCATCCTTGTCTTTCAGACTGACGTTTTCCACACCACCGATAAGGTCGGAGCTGTTTTCCTTGCGGGCCAGATAGCGGGCCATCTCACTGGTGGCGCCTTTGGTGGATAACACATACACCGACGCTCCTCTTGGTTTCGGCGAGGTAAACGAGTTGGCGTGAACAGAGACGAGCAGATCGGCGCGCATGCGGTGAGCAATATCACGGCGCTTTTTCAGGGGGATGTAGTAATCCCCGGTGCGCACCAACTCGCCGCGAAAACCGGGAGTGCGGTCGACAATACGTTCCAATTGTTTGGAGATCGCCAGGGCCACATGTTTTTCATGAATACCCCGTTTACCCAGTGCACCTGGATCTTCTCCGCCATGCCCGGCATCGATGGCAATGACGATATCCCGCTCTTTGTTTTTAACCGCATCAGAAACCGTTTTAACCGTTTTTGCCGCTTTGGCTTTGTCGTACAGGTCAATCACCAAGCGGTGGCCATACTGCTTATTGGGTTTGAGGGTAAAGCTGCGCGGCGATACCACACTGCCCAAATCCAGCACCACCCGTAAATCCCCCCCTTTTTTAGCAGCACTGCGAATGGCAGATACAGGGGTATTGGCCAATGGCAATTTATCAAAGCGTGCCTTTGAAGTGGCGTTCTCGATGTCGATAACCAGACGACTGGGGTTTTCCAGGGTAAAGATGCGGTGTTCTACCGCGGCACTGAGATCAAATACCAGGCGAGTGTTGTCCGGCGAGCGCCACACCCGCACGCCGTCCAAAGTGGAGGCGACAGAGGCTACCGAACACAGCAATAGCACAAGAAAAATAAATTGAACTGTAATGCGTTTTTTTAGCAAGGGGACAACCCGTTTATTATTTGTTGACCTCGGGCAGTGCGCGCCTGCACACAAACCCGGCGGCCAGCACCCACTTTACCGACACTGATGCGCACTCGCAAATCCGGTTCCGGCAAAAAGCCTTCGCCACGCACAGGCCACTCCACCAGGCACAGATTGCCTTCCGTAAAGTAGTCGCGAATGCCCATATATTCCAATTCTTCGGGGTCACCGAGGCGATAGAGATCGAAATGGCACACCGTTTTGTCGTTGAACTGATAGGGTTCCACGAGTGTGTAAGTTGGGCTTTTCACCGCACCAACGTGACCAAAAGCAGAGAGCACCCCCCGACTCAGAGTGGTTTTGCCAGCGCCCAAATCCCCTTCCAGGAATACCACACCACCGGTTTGCAATTGGTTGCCAAGGTTTGACCCAAAGCACACCATCGCCTCTTCACCGACTATCTCAAAGTATTTATCGACAGATTGTGTCAACAATTAACCAACTCCCTCAATGAGTCAAACAAGTCGCTGGCTACCATTCCTCGCTCGCCCTTCTGTTCCGCTACCTTGTCGGCGGCTGTACCGTGCAGGCAGACACCAAGCTGGGCAGCGGTTATTGGTGCCAATCCCTGAGCCACCAGCGCACCGATCACCCCAGACAACACATCTCCCATTCCACCGGTGGCCATGCCGGGGTTACCGGCGGTGCAGATACCTGTGTCATCACCGTCGCACACCAACGTACCCGCCCCTTTAAGAACGGTAATAGACCCGGTTTGGTTCACAAGTTTTTGCACCGCGGAAAAACGATTTTGCTCGATACCGTTAATAGTTGTGTTTAACAAACGCGCTGCCTCTCCCGGGTGTGGGGTAATCACTCGGTGACTCTGGTGCTGCGTCAAAGACAAAGGACCTTCTGATAGCAGATTCAGCGCATCTGCATCCAACACCAGTGGCAAACTACTGGCCAGAGCGACCTGCAGCAGTTGCTGCGACCAGGGAGAACGACCAAGGCCAGGGCCGATCACCAATACCGATGGCTTTTGCAACAGTTGTGTCAGCTCCTGGCCCGATTGAACCCCAACAGCCATCAGCTCTGGCCGCCTCGCCAACAGTGCAGGAATATGTTCTGGCCGGGTTGCCACACTGACCAGACCTGCACCACAGCGCAATGCCGCTTCCCCGGCCAATAGCGCAGCACCACCCATATTGTGATCACCACCCACCACCAAAACATGGCCAAAGCTGCCCTTGTGAGCATCCCGACGCCGAGGTGGCAAATGTTTGAGCAAGTGGCGGCTGTTCAGCAAATGACTGGGGGAGGTTTGCCGGGAATACACTTTTGCAGGCACATCCAAAGATTCAAAAAACACATCACCGCACAGGGCCGGGCCACGCCCGGTAAACAGACCCTGCTTGTTGCCAATAAAACTGATGGTGGCATCCGCTTGCACCGCCACGCCCAACTCAGCCCCAGTTTCTCCGCAGAGGCCAGAGGGGATATCCACAGCCAGCACTGGAAGCTGACTGGCATTAATGCGGTCGATCGCCTCTGCATAGGATTCCCGTACCGTCCCCTTCAAACCGGAACCTAGCAGCGCATCAACAATCACTCCGGATTGATATTCCGAATCCGGGCAAAAAGGATTACAAATCACACCAGCAGACACAGCGTGGCCGTAGGCCAATTGGGCATCGCCAGTCAGTTGTTGAGGATCACTGAGGTAAACAACCTGAACACTCAATCCTTGCTCAGCAGCCAAGGAAGCAATAATGTAGCCATCGCCAGCATTGTTACCGGAGCCACAGAATATGTGCAGGTGCGGTGGGTTCGGCCAACACTCCAGTAACAACTCAAATGCCGCCGTACCGGCGCGGTACATCAGATCAAAACCTGGAATACCGTATTCTTCAATGGCCAAGCGATCCAGCTCGCGTACTTGGGCAGGGGTATAAAGCGATTGCGCAAAACCGAGGTTTTCCATAGAAACCGTTGCACTTTTTTATGACAGATCGGCTGCCATTATACGTCAACAGACCACAGTGGTCTGGCATGGTAATATCCTCGCAGCAATCCACAGCTCAAATCCAATGACATCTATTCTCACTGTTGATCTCACGGCCCTGGCTGACCAAATAAAAATTTGGGGCAGAGAACTGGGCTTTCAACAAATCGCCATTACCGATATCGACCTGCAGCAGGCAGAGCAACGTCTGAAAGAATGGCTCAATAAGGGCTATCAAGGCGACATGAACTGGATGGAGGAGCACGGCGACAAACGCTACCGCCCTGAAAAGCTTCACCCGGGGACTCTACGTGTTATCTCCGCGCGGATGAACTATCTACCTGCGAACAGCAATATGATCAGCACGCTTAAGCAACCGGATACCGCTTATATTTCCCGTTACGCTCTGGGTCGCGATTATCACAAATTGATTCGCAAACGCCTGGCGCAGCTGGCGCAAAAAATTTCCGATGCGGTACCGGGTTCCATAGAGCAACGCCCCTTTGTAGACAGCGCACCGGTCATGGAAAAGGCCCTGGCGGAAAAAGCCGGTTTGGGCTGGGTGGGTAAAAACACTCTGGTACTCAACAGTGAAGCAGGCTCCTGGTTTTTTCTCGGAGAAATATTTACCAGCCTGCCTTTGCCCACAGATCAATCCACAGAACAAGATCGCTGTGGTAAATGCAAAGCCTGCATGACCGTGTGCCCCACCAATGCCTTCCCCAAACCTTACGTACTGGATGCACGGCGTTGCATTTCTTATCTCACCATCGAACTTAAGGGCTCCATCCCTGAAGAGTTTCGCGAACCGATGGGTAACCGGGTATTTGGCTGTGACGATTGCCAGGCCATGTGCCCCTGGAACCGTTTTGCCAAAGCCAGCCAGGAGCTGGATTTTCTGCCACGTCACAAGCTGGACAGCACGCGGCTGGTGGATTTGTTTAACTGGACAGAAACCGAATTTCTGGAGCGCACCGCCGGTTCACCCATTCGCCGCATTGGTTACCAACGCTGGCTACGCAATTTGGCAGTAGGGCTTGGCAATGCGCCCTATTCCGATGACATCATTAGCACCCTTGAAGCCAGGCGAGAGAAAGTGTCAGAAATGGTTTGGGAGCATATTGAGTGGGCACTGGAAAAACAGCGATCAGCTCACTCTGTTTTGAAAAAAACCTCCCGGTAATGCTTCAACTCTTCAATAGAATCGCGAATATCATCCAGTGCCAGGTGAGCACCTTTTTTGGTAAAACCATCCAGTAGCTGCGGCTGCCAACGGCGGGCAATTTCTTTGATGGTACTGACATCCAGATTGCGATAGTGAAAATAGCCTTCCAATTGCGGCATGTATTTCACCAAAAAGCGGCGATCTTGACCGATGGTGTTACCGCAGATCGGTGATTTACCTGCATCCACATATGGCTCCAGAAACGCAATGGTCTGTCGCTCCGCATCAGCGGTGGAAACCGTGCTGGTACGCACTCGTTCGGTCAAACCAGATTGTCCGTGTTGGCGTGTATTCCAGTCGTCCATCCCATTCATTATTTCATCGGGCTGGTGAATGGCGAAGACCGGGCCTTCCGCCAATACATTGAGATTTTTATCGGTCACGATGGTGGCAATTTCGATAATGACATCTTGCTCTGGATCCAGCCCGGTCATTTCCAGGTCAATCCAGATTAAATTGAGGTCATCTTTTTTATTATCTTCAGTCATGCTGCTTTCCACTTTCCTTTTCTTTCGCCACGGCAATGATGCGCTCCAACAACGCAATGCGTTGTTGCTTAATATCTAAATCGTTGAGGGAGTCAAGCTCGGTTTCTGCCTTTTTTACATCGTCGTACAATTGTGCCAACTCTTTCTCTAAGGCCTCCAGCTTTTCAGCCCGCTCCGCCTTATCGAACATCAATGTCTCCGCGTTAGACGCCGCCATATCCACTGATTTGGCAGGTCTGGGTTTGGCCAAAAACAGCTGCTCACCCACCTGACGCTGGTTCATAAAGCCGGGAGAGACGATCTCTATATCCGCACCGTGGAGTTGATCCAACACCTGGATTCGCAGCTCTGAGCGCTTGCTCAACAGCTGTTTTACTTCCTCGTAGAAACCACACACCTTATAGCTGATGGCAAAATCACCCAGTTCGCGCACGTGTACAAAAGGCTCTTGCAACCCCACATTGGTCGCCGCTTTTTTCAGCAATGGCGTCACCCTGTAATGAGGCACGTCGTAACCCAGTGACAGGTCGCAAGATACGATAGTGCCACTGCTGTGAACCACTTTGGCAGGATTGGAAGCCACATACAGGTTGGGTAAGGTAATCAGGTCGCGCTCTTCCGATTGAATCTCAATATGAAACAGCCCCCGCTCGGTCACCCGGCCGAAGTGATCTTCAACCCGGATAAAATCCCCGGTGCGAAAACTGCGCACTGAACGCAGCATCAAGCCGGCCATAATATTGGCCACGAAGGTGGTGGAAGAAAACGCAATAACACCAGTCAGCACCAAGCCCAACAGGCTGAGTAACTGGCTGCGCATTTCGTGAGGAACTGGCAACACCAGGATAATCAGCACAATACCCACGGCCACTAACACCAGGAATACCAGCTGCCGCACCATGTGGTTGGCGGCATTCGCCCCCGCACGCTTTAACAGTAGCCAGTGGCACAGCCACAAGCCCAATAGCACAGCGGCCACCAAAGCCAGGGGTAATAACAGGTCTTTGAGTTGATCCAATACGGTTGTCAGCAAACCAGCGCCTCCATATCACTAACCCAGATTATGCTATATCCTTGACCCACAACCCACCGTAATTTCAGTTGCAACGGCATGGCCCGAAAGCTCACTAAAAACCAGCAGCGCCGCATTCAACAACAGCAAAAGCAACACGCTCGCCGGGCGACCTCTGCAAAACCGCAACAGTTACCAGACGACAGCCAGCTGGGGGCAGAACAGACAGGAGTGGTGATTACCCACTATGGCACTCAAGTGGATGTAGAGCCGCAAGGGCAAAAAGGCACAACCAAACGCTGTTTTTTGCGAGCCAATATTGGCAGTGTTGTCACTGGTGATGAGGTTATCTGGCGAGATGCGCAGGACAGTAATGGTGTGATCGTTGCTGCAGAACCTCGCAAATCCGCACTGTATCGCCCAGATAGCCGCGGCAACCTGCGCCCGGTAGCCGCCAACATTGATCGCATTTTTATTGTGGTAGCAGCAGAGCCCGAGCCCTTTGCCAACTTGATTGACCGTTACCTGGTAGCAGCGGAGAATCAGGGGGTTGAAGCTGTCTTGGTATTGAATAAATCTGACTTGCTCAATGGCGATAAGGGTGAAGCGGTTCGTAAACTGGTCAGCCCTTACCAACAACTGGGCTACCGGCTGATTATCCTGTCCACCAAAAGCGGCGATTCCAGCCTGCAGGAATTACAGGCCATGCTGCGCGACCACACCAGCGTTTTTGTCGGCCAATCCGGCGTCGGTAAATCCTCCCTGATTAACGCGCTGCTGCCACAGGCCAACAGCGCGGTTGGCGAGCTGTCTGAAGCCAGGGCCAAGGGCACACACACTACAACCACTGCTCGCCTCTACCATCTTGAGCTCGGTGCCGGTGGCGATGTTGGGCGCTTGATCGACTCCCCGGGCATTCGTGAGTTTGGCCTCTGGCATTTGGAACCAGAACAAATTGCCCAAGGCTTTGTTGAAATGCGGGCCTTTTTGGGCCACTGCCAATTTCGCGACTGCAAACATCAACGGGAACCCGGTTGTGCGCTATTGGCCGCAGAGCAACGGGGCGATATATCTCCAGACCGGCTGGAAAGTTATCGCCGCATACTGGTGAGTCTGCAAAGCTGAAGGCTATAATCCAGCTCCTTAATAGTGGATCAGAGATGCCTCATGGCTTTACCGTTATTGCTTGAACCCGAAGAGTTGCAAGCTCATTTAAACGACGACTGTATTTTGATTGTGGATCTGTGCTCAACGGAACAGTACCGACTGGGACACCTTCCAAACGCCGTTCATGTATTGCCTCAAGAGCTGGTTCTGGGGGCACCTCCAGCCCCAGGGCGCCTACCGACACAGGAAAGCTTAGATACACTGTTTTCCCGGCTGGGACTGAGCAAAGATACCCATGTGGTTTGTTATGACGACGAAGGCGGCGGCTGGGCTGGCCGCTTTATCTGGACATTGGATATTATCGGCTATAAAAATTATTCGTATTTAAACGGTGGAATACACGCTTGGCGCAGTGCCGGATTGGAAACCGATACTCAAGAACATCGCCCGGCATCCAAACCCGTATCGGTGACTATAGACCAATCACAACTGATATCAGCGGAACAGATTATCGACAGTCTGGGCAATTCGGATTTCAGGATATGGGATGCACGTACTCCCGGTGAGCACAGCGGCAACAAAGTATTAGCGCAACGAGGTGGCCGTATTCCCGGCGCCATAAACTGCGAATGGACCGAATTGATGGACCCCAATCGCAGCTTGCGCATCCGAGAAGACGCCGCCGAACTGCTGCAACAATTGGGATTGAGCGCCGATAAGGATATTGTCACTCACTGCCAAACCCACCACCGCTCTGGTTTTACCTATCTGGTGGCAAAGGCACTCGGCTACCCTCGTATTCGCGCCTATGACGGTTCCTGGTCTGAATGGGGCAATCGCCCCGATACACCAGTGGAGATTTGATTGATGGCCAGCCCACTGCAGCAATTACCCGGCGAGCTATTTACCGCACTTCAACGCTTGGTGCCGCAACACACATTATCTCGACTGCTGGCAAAGCTGGCAGAAAGCCAAACCCCGTGGCTGAAGCGCATGCTGATCGAGCGCTTTGTGGCAGCTTACGACATTAATTTGGAAGAGGCATTGGAGTCGGACACTGAGGCCTACTCCAGCTTTAATGCCTTTTTTACGCGCCAGCTCAAGCCAAATGCGCGGCCACTGAATGAGACCCCAAACACCATTACCAGCCCTGCCGACGGCACTGTTAGCCAAGTGGGTTACCTGGACGGAGAAAAGCTGATTCAAGCCAAAGGCAAGACATTCAGCGCCTCTACCCTGCTTGCCAGCAGCAGCGACGCCCGGCTGTTTGAACAGGGGGCATTTACCACTATCTACCTGTCACCACGAGATTACCATCGTGTGCATATTCCAGTGGATGGAAAACTGAAGCACTGCCGCTATGTTCCTGGCCAGTTATTCTCGGTGAACCGTGCAACTACAACCCATATTCCCAACCTGTTTGCCCGCAATGAACGCTTGGTGTGCTTATTCGAAACCCCAGTGGGCAATGTAGCGGTTATTCTGGTTGGAGCAATGCTGGTGGCTGGCATTGGTACGGTTTGGCAACCCCGTTATTCACCCAACCCCAGAGGCATTATCGAGCAACCCTTTGACGGTGAAGCCAACACTGTGCTCAAAAAAGGCGACCAACTGGGTCACTTTGACTTTGGCTCAACGGTGATTATGTTGTTTGAAAAAGACTCTATCGACTGGCAAGTATCTCTGACCAGTGGGACAACAGTAAAAATGGGAGAAAAGCTGGCTGAGGCCGCATCCGTGAATGCCCCTGCCTGATGATTGCTAGCGCCCTAAAAAGCGCTCTTTCAGACTGCCAATAATGCCGTTGGATGAGGTGGCTTTTAATTGCAGTGATTCCGGCGTCAAATCCGACACATCAAAGTCGAAACGGGAAGGCTCGAGGTCTCTAGCGATAGCCACTTTTTCGGCAGTGCGCATCAGTGGCTGGCGCTCTTCCAATACTGCGTTAACCGCTTTCTGGTCTTTGAGGTCAACCACAATTTTTTCACCATCACCTTGGCGATTAGCGAGTAACGCAATTTTTGGCGTCAGGCGTGAATCCGGGTCTTGCTCTACCACAACACCAATGTCACCAGTGGTTAATTCCACCATAGTGCCAGTGGGGTAAAGGCCGATGGATTGAATAAACTGCAATACTAAATCTTCACGGAACTGACGGTCGCGCATGTTATAAATCAGGCTAACCGCGCGAGAAGCCGCTACCGGCTTCGCCGATTCCCTAGGGTTCGATATGGCATCATATACCGTGGCGATACCGCACATTTGAGCCAACAGAGGAATTTTGCTGCCAATCAATCCCTCCGGATAACCACTGCCATCAAAACGCTCGCAGTGGTGACGCACCACAGAAATGACTTTTGCTTCCACCTGGTGGGTGTTGCGCAGCATTTCTACGCCGTATTCCACAAAGCGGCGATACTGGTGCTCTTCCTCAGGGCTGCGGTTGCTCTTTTTCAGCAACTCTTTAGGCAAGCGCATTTTGCCAATATCTTTTAACAGAGTGGCCGTGCATAGAACTTGGATATCGTCTTTTGGGGTGCCGATAAAACGGGCAAACTGCACCGCCCAAAGCGCCGACCGCAAACTGTGGTCGTAGCTTTCCTGGTCTTTACGACGCAGCCGCATCAACCAGGTGAATGCATCCGGGCAGCGCAATACACTATCTACCATGGAATTTACCGAGCGACGTACCGTGTCGTAATCGATTTGTTTACCCTTGGACAGCTGCTTGGCGAACAACCCAAGATTGCCCTTGAGAGTAGTAAAAGCGCGGTTGGCCTGAACCAGCTCTTTGCGCATAGGCGTAACAGTGGCGTAGACTCCGTACTTGATCTTGAGCGGAACCTGGCCAATCCGCTGGGCACTGGCTGCCGCTTTCTGCACGGGTGCAGGTCGGGCATGGGCCTTTTTAGCACCTTTTTCAGGGGCCTCACCTTTGTGAATGCGGGGTATTGGATTCGGCTTGGCCGCATTGGCGGAGCGGCCTTTGGTGACATCGATATAGACGTAGTCACAATAGGCGCGCAAATTTTCAATATCCAGGGAAGAACGAACCAAAAAGCCCTGGATAGGAAACGGGGTTTGGGTCCACGGTCGATCGAGCCCGGATACAAACATACCCAACGCAAGCTCGTTCACGTTAACCTGAACTGGCTTAATACTCATAGCAACTGATCTGTAGTGACTGTTCAAATTCTTTACCCACATAAATTGGCTACATCACCAATTCGGCAGGAAAAGTAATTCTTTACATCACTAAGATTAGTCCCAATACCATTCAACACAAGGTACTAGAGTCAACCGGTCACTTTTCAGGCGTAAGTGGGAGGCTCGAACATCAGTTTTTGTGGTATTTCGCAGACAATTCGTGAACTGCGTCAACAAATGCTCCAGCGCACTCAGGATCTACAGACGGGGTAATTCCATGACCCAAATTAAAAATATGGCCATTATGTTGGCCAAAACTGGCCAAAATTTGCCCCACTTCTTCGTGAATTCGTTGCGGCGAAGAATACAATACAGCCGGATCCATATTGCCCTGCAAGGCCACCTGCTTTCCTACACGTTGTCGAGCCTGACCAATATCTGTTGTCCAATCCAGTCCCAAGGCATCGCAGCCCGTATCAGCCATCATTTCAAGCCATTGACCGCCACCTTTGGTAAACAGAATAACTGGCACCTGGCGACCTTCCGACTCTTTGCTGAGCCCTGTCACAATGCGTTTCATATACGCGAGAGAAAACTCTTGATAAGCATGGTGTGACAGCGCACCACCCCAGCTGTCAAAAATTTGTACCGCCTGGGCACCAGCGGCAATTTGCGCGTTTAAATATTCAGTGACCGAATCCGCCAATTTGGTGAGCAACAGATGCAGTACTTCCGGCTGCTGATAAAGCATTTGCTTGGTTCGCGCCCAATCGCGACTGCTGCCACCCTCAACCATGTAAGTGGCCAATGTCCAGGGGCTGCCGGAAAAGCCAATCAAGGGCACACGGCCATTCAGCTCACGGCGAATGGTCTTTACCGCATCGGTCACATAGCCAAGATCGCGCTCGGTATTGGTGACTTGCAGGGCCTCAACTGCTGCAGCATCTTGTACCGGCTTGTGAAATTTCGGCCCTTCACCGGTTTCAAAATAAAGCCCCAAACCCATCGCATCTGGGATAGTCAAAATATCCGAGAACAGGATAGCCGCATCAAGAGGGTAGCGTTCCAAAGGTTGCAACGTCACTTCACAAGCCAATTCTGGCGATTGGCACAGTGACATAAAATCCCCAGCTTTGGCGCGGGTAGCTCGATATTCAGGCAGGTAGCGCCCAGCTTGACGCATCATCCATACTGGCGTTACGTCCACAGGTTGGCGCAGCAGGGCACGTAAAAAGCGATCATTTTTCAGTTCAGTCATTGGAAAATCTTTTAGGCACGTACAGTTTGAAGGGTTTCTTGCAGCAGAGTATCGCTGTAATCACTGGTAACTACCGCTTGACCAATGGCTTTTAACAGCACTAGCCTAAGGCCACTATCCTGGGCTTTTTTATCCACTGCCATCAAATCAAGTAGCTGTTGCGCAGAAAATTGGCTTGGGGCTTCTAGAGGCAGATTAAATCCCTCGGTCAGCTGCCTTAAACGCTCTAAGCCCCGGGGCTGAAGCCAGCCTAAACGCACCGACAAATCCGCCGCCATTATCATACCGGCAGCAACCGCCTCGCCGTGCAGCCATTGGCGATAATTGCCCGCCGCTTCAATAGCATGGCCAAAGGTATGACCGAAATTCAATAGGGCGCGTATACCCCCTTCCCGCTCATCCTGGCTGACAATTTCCGCTTTATTGCGGCAGGAGCACTCGATGGCATAAGCCATGGCATCGCCGTCACCACTTCTCAGCAATTCGCGATTGTCTTCAAGCCACCGAAAAAATAGTTCGTCATTAATGGCACCGTACTTGATCACTTCCGCCATGCCAGCCTGCAGTTCTCTTTCCGGAAGAGTAGTCAGTACATGGGTATCAGCAATAACCGCTTGTGGCTGATAGAAAGCCCCAATCATATTTTTGCCAATGGGATGATTGACTGCGGTTTTGCCGCCGACCGAGGAGTCAACTTGGGCAAGCAAGGTGGTGGGCACTTGAATAAAATTTACGCCCCGCTGATAACAGGCGGCAGCAAAACCGGTCATATCGCCCACCACTCCACCGCCTAGTGCGATTAAAGTAGTTTGGCGATTGTGACGCTGCTCAAGCAGGTGGGTAAAAATCTGATTCAGAGTATCCAGGTTTTTGTACTGTTCCCCATCCGGCAATATCACCTCGTCTACCCGATAGTTGCCAAGTGCTTGTTTGACCTGCTCCAGATAAAGAGGTGCCACTGAGTTATTGGTAACAACACAAACTCTCTGCCCTTTGATATGGGGCTCGTAATACTCGGGGTTCGACAGTAAATTGTCTCCGATGTAGATCGGATAACTGCGATCGGCAAGATCAACGGTTAATGTACGCATAGGTTTTAAAAGGGCGTTCACAGGCTCAGATAATCAGGGCGCCACTCTATCACAGAGAGGCGGTTTAAAGGGCCAAATAAGGGCGCAGTTGCTCTGCAAGTTCTTCAGCCGCCAAGTGAGGACGTTGATCGCGGGATGTACTAACCACATCAGCTACCTCTTGGTACAGTGGTTCTCGCTGCTCCATCAATTTTTCTAACACGTCACGAGGATTGTCTACTTGCAGAAGGGGACGCTTGCGGTCCTTGCGAGTACGCTCCAATAGCTGCTCAATAGTAGAGCACAGATATACCACTACACCCTTTTGTTTGAGTATTTGACGGTTCTCCGCAGCCAATACTGCACCTCCACCTGTGGCCAATACGACTCCGGATTGCTCTGATAACTGTTGCAACACCTGGGATTCCCGACGGCGAAACCCCTGTTCACCTTCCACATCGAAGATCCAGGTAATATCGGCACCACAGCTTTCCTCAATAGCCTGGTCCAGATCTACAAAACCCATTCTCAAAGCACTGGCCAGTTGCCGTCCAATGGTAGTTTTACCGGTTCCCATTGGGCCCACCAGAAAAATATTATTTGTATATTTCATAACTAAGATAGGTTGCAAGCTTGTGTTTACATAATGCAACGCTATCAGCGGATCCAAGGAACTGCAAACAAAAAAACCGGAGGCAAGCCTCCGGTTTTTTTCAACTACAGCAATTACTGATTTAGCGCATCATCGATAATTTTCGGCGTGATAAAAATCAGGATTTCCGTCTTTTCGTAGCGCTCACTCTCATTGCGGAACAATCTACCCACATAAGGGATATCACCCAACAGTGGTACTTTGCGAGTATCTCTGCGTTCATCCAGCTGAAAGATACCACCCAGTACGATTGTCTGGCCATCACCGACAAGGGCCGTGGTTTCAATACTGGTAACATCAATAATCGGCACGGTACTGTTCGCCAAACCAATAGCCTGTCCACTGACCGCATCCTGAGTAATCAATAAATCCATATTAATGCGGTTATCCGGAGTAATTTGCGGCGTTACCTGCAACTGCAACAGTGCTTCCCTGAACTGGAGGCTGGCGGCACCACTTGATGTAGCCTCAAGGAATGGTACCTCCTGACCGGTACGGATTGTTGCTTCTTGCTTGTCCCCGGTGGTAACACTGGGCTGAGCTACGACTTCACCATGCCCACCTTCCTCAAGTGCACTTAATTCCAGATCCAGGAAAGCATTTTCGGAAAGGAAAGCCAAGGCAAAGCTGCCGGTAGGCTCATTAACACCGAGATCAACACCAACCAGCTCTGTCAGGGTTAAATCACCACCGCCCAGACCATTTTCGAAAAAGTTCAGTACGCCACCGCCACCGCCGTCATCAGCATCACTGGAAGCAAAACCACTGTCCTCACCAGCCAGACCAACAGTATTACCATTGAGGCTAGCTGCTCCACCAAAGCGCCACTGAGCACCCAATTCCTCACGGAAGTCACTATTGGCAGTGACAATACGCGCCTCAATTCTCACTTGGCGGATGGGAATATCCAGTTCTTTGACCAAGCGGCGGAAGTTGGCAATATTATCGTCGGTATCTGTGATAATAATGGTGTTGGTACGAGAATCGACTTTCAGCTCGCCGCGATTCAAAGAGCTACCATTTTCCGCAGCCTCTGTGCGATACAACTCAAAAAGCTCTTCCGCATTAGCATAGCTGATACGAATATACTCCGTGCGCAGTGGTGCTAGCTCTTGAAGCTGTTTGTTGACTTCAACCTGTAAGCGTTCCTGCTCAGCAATATCCTCGGCCAAACCCACGTGGATCACATTGCCTTCCTGACGCTTGTCGAGCCCCTTGGTCTTGAGAATTACGTCGAGAGCATGATCCCAAGGCACATCATTCAAATTCAGGGTGATATTTCCATCCACTGCGTCAGACACAACGATGTTGATGCCCACCTGATCGGCAATCACCGATAACACAGCACGTACAGATACGTCCTGGAAGTTCAGAGTCATTTTTTCGCCAGTGTAAGCGAATTTAGAGCGCTGCTCTTCCAACTCTTGGGGAGTCAGGGGCTTTACCTCGATAACATACTGACTGTCCACCTGGTAAGCCGAGTATTCATACTCGCCTAAAGCACCAATGGCAACGTGAGTCGTGGAGCCACGACGGGAACTGTCAATGGATTTAACCGGTGTTGCGAAATCCACCACATCCAAACGGCGATCCAGGTTCTCCGGTAAACCAGTCTGATAGAAATTCACATGAATTTCATTGCCTACCTGATTGATATCAATATTCACATTGGGGTTGGACAAATCAATAATGACGCGGCCTTCACCACCCTCGCCACGCTCAAAATCCACATTGGCCACAGAGGACGATCCGGGAACATCACCGTTGTAACCTGCTGTATGTACTTTGGTGGCCTGAGATACTTCAGCCACCTGACTTGCGGTGGCACCCACCTCCAACGTCAGTACATTGCCTTCAACGCGCGAAGTGTAAGGAGTCATTTGTTGTAAGCTGAGCACCACTCGGGTGCGTTCACCGGCACTCAATGCGGTAAAGCTGCGCGCATTTTCAAAGGACAAGGAGTAGCGCTTTTGTTCCAAGTTGCTCTGGACACCAGGAAAGTCCAACACCAAACGGGCGGGGTCAGCCATCGCCAGATCACTGGGCTCTGGAGGCGCTTCTGAGAATGTCATTACCACCTGAAAGCGATCACCGGGAAGGGATGCAAAGTCCACATTATCCAAGGTAACCGGAGCTGCAACTGCCAGTGCGGATATTGCCCAACAGGCGAAAGCAGCAAATAGTGTGTTCATTGTTTTGTTTTTATACCTATTCATACTTACTTCCCCAACCTGATTATTCCTTGACCTCTAATGACAAAGTGCGCGGTTTTTCCAACCAGCCACCTTTGCCATCGGATACGATTTCAATCACTTGCAATTTGCCTTTGCTGATAGACGTAATGCGCCCGTGGTTCTTGCCAATATAGTTGCCCACTGTTACCCGATGAATAGTGCCAGTACCATCATCCAACAAAGACCAAATCTGGCCTTGCTGCGTCATAGAACCCATCATCGAAAGCGCCGAGAAACTGAAGTCTTCCAAATACTCGCGCACGCGATTTTCATCGGGCTTAACAGTTTTCTTGCCACTGGTATTGCGCACGAAACCAGGAATGATGACTTCTGGCTCTTCGAATGGGCTGCGTAACAAAAACGCATCGTACTTGGCGGTTTTGTAGGGCTGGGCGGTAGGCAGCGGATCAATCTGGCCACCAGTTTGTTGCTTTTGCTCTGCCATATACTGACGCAAATCCTGATGGCTGCTGTCACTGCTACAGGCAGCTAAAGACAAAGCTGCCAGAAGAAGAGAGCACTTGTGAACTTTACGCTTCATGCTTATTCCTCCCCCTCTTCGGCTTTGTAACGATAGGTTTTGGCCTTAATTTCCATTCTCAGCAAACCACTGTTTTCGTCCACCCTGGCAATTTTGAAATCATGCAGGGTTACGATACGCGACAACGCAGAAATGGTGCTCACAAATGAACCGAAATCGTGGTAGCCACCTTCAACCACCACATCCATAGGCTGCTCGATAAAGAGTTCAGCGTCCCGTTCAGGGTTCATGGCGACGTTGGCGACGACACCGCTACTGCCTCGGCCCGCGTCGTAGATTTCATCTACTAAGTTGGGGATATCGGTATCCTTGGGCAACTGGCTTTTAAGGTTATTAAACGATTCTTCCAGCTCGGCCATTTGAGTTTTCAATGCTTCCAAGTTGGCCGCATCAAAAGCTTTCTTTTTGTAGTCCTGTTTCAATTGGCGCTCTTTTCTGACGTCAGAAGCCAATTTAGTGTTCATGTCACTAATATAGAGGTAGTAAGTACCCCCCAAAACCAGTAAGACAACAAACAGCAGTGCAACTGCTTTATAGGCCGCGGGCCAGACACCGAGGTTATCGAGTGTCAACTCCGAGGTATCGAAGTTCTTCATCTCCTGCAAGGAGTCAGACAATGCCATTAGCCTTCTCCTCCATTATTATTGTTATTCTCGCCACTGGCATCATCTGCCAGTGAGTTAGGTTTGACTATAGAAGCTTTAAACTCAAACTGGGTTCCATCCTCTCCCAAGGTTTCATCTTTACCCATGGTCAGCGATCCCGCTTTGTCAAACTTTTCCGATTCATCCAGGCGACGCATAAAAGATGAAACACGTGCATTGGATTCTGCAAAGCCCACCAAGGACAAGCTAGATTCGTTGGTCAATTCCATTTCGGATAAAAATGCCCCATCTGGAATCGCCCGGGCAAACTGATCAAACACCTTCACTACTTCAGCGCGGTTACTTTGTAGCCCCTGAATCACGTCCATACGAGCCAACCACAGTTTTTTCTTCTCTTCCAGTGTATTGATCTCTCTCAGATCGTTTTCCAGAAGCTTAATGTTGTCCTGCAGCATTTGGTTGCGCTCTCGCTGGTTATCGATGCGACCTTCGACCACGGAATGCCAGACAAAAGCAGCCAGCAAAGAAACAATCAGTACCAGCATCAAAATGCCAAGAAATTCTTTTTTCTTCTCCTGGCGCTGCTCTTCCCGCCAGGGGAGTAAGTTAATCAGTGCCATTATTCAAAACTCCTCAGCGCAAGCCCCGCTGCCACCAACATGGCTGGGGCATCGTTTGCCAAAGCCACCGCATTCACATTTTTGGACACAGACATACCGGCAAAAGGGTTGGCTACCATAGTAGGCAGCCCCAGCTTTTCTTCCACCTCATCTCTCAACCCCTCCATGGCAGCCACACCCCCAGCGAGCATCAGCTGATCCACGTAGTTGTATTGACTGGAAGAGAAGAAAAATTGCAGAGAGCGGGAAATCTGTTGAATAAGGGCTTCTTTGAACGGGTCGAGGATTTCAGACTGATAGTCCTCTGGTAACCCACCCTGTTTTTTGGCTTGGCCCGCTTCCTCAACAGAAAGGCCGTAGCGCCGCTGTATCTCTTCGGTAACCTGTTTGCCACCAAACAGCTGTTCCCGGGTATAAACAGTTTTGCCATCCACCAACACGCTGAGCGTCAGCATAGTGGCACCGATGTCCGCAATCGCCACTACTTGGCTTTGCATATCCTGATCGCCCTGAGCGAGTAAGCTAAAGGCTCGCTCAACCGCATAAACTTCAACGTCCACAACCCTTGGCGCCAACCCTGCTTCAACCAACGCTTCAGAACGCTGATCAATGTTCTCTTTGCGGCAAGCGGCAAGTAGTACATCTACTTGATCGGGATTGCTCTCGGAAGGCCCAAGCACCTCAAAGTCGATGGCGACTTCGTCCAGCTGGTAAGGAATGTATTGATCCGCTTCCAGAGCGATATGGGCCTCCATTCCCTGATCACTGAGACCAGAAGGGGCTTCAATCACCTTGGTAATTACAGAGGAACCAGAAACAGACACAGCAACGTCTTTAAGCTTACTGTGAGACTGATTCAGTAGCTTGCGAATATTCTCCGCCAAGACACTGACATCATTGATGTTTTTCTCCACCACGGTATTGGCGGGAAGAGGTCTCACCAGATAACTTTCAACCCGGAGCCGGTCGCGGGTGCCACTGAGCTCCAAAAGCTTCACGGCTGAGGAAGTAATATCCAACCCCAACAAGCTTTTTGGGCGTTTATCCAAGAACTGTAATAATCCCATTTTTATTTTCTTATCCGTGGGTTATATGACATTGCGATAAACAACTTTAGTTACTTGGCACAACTTTGCAAGCACTTTTGTTTATCACCGATGCTGCCTCTATAATGAGCGCCCTTTGCGTCCAATCACATCAGAAACAGATGAAGTTACCCTCAAAACCGCTAATCGGCTCCCTGATACGCCTGACCATCGCTGGAATCGGCGGGCTATTGCTAATAGCGGCAAGCCTTTACCTATACCTTAGCCCTAAATTACCCACCGTTGAAACCCTGAAAGCGGTAAAACTGCAAACGCCTTTGAGAATTTATTCACAAGATTCGAAACTTATTGGTGAATTTGGTCAGCAGCGGCGCAACCCCATTGCCTACGAGGATATTCCTCAAAATCTGGTGTACGCCATTCTGGCAGCGGAAGACAGCCGCTTTTTTGAGCATAAAGGCATAGACCCCAGAGGGCTGGCACGAGCCGTCAAGCAAATGGTAGTGAGCGGCCAGCGCCAGGGCGGCGGCAGCACATTGACCATGCAGGTAGCGCGCAATTTCTTCCTCAGCAAAAAGAAAGAGTTCACCCGCAAGTTCAATGAAATCCTGTTGTCGTTTCGCATTGAAGATGAGCTGACCAAAGAAGAGATATTTTCTCTTTACGCCAACAAGATGTTTTTGGGTAAACGCGCCTATGGCGTGCAAGCTGCCGCCAACGTGTACTATGGCAAAACAATCGACGAGCTGAGCCTGGCACAAACCGCCATGATCGCCGTCCTGTTTCAGCTGCCTTCCACCCAAAACCCCATCAACGACCCAGACTCCTCGCTGGAAAGGCGCAACTGGATCCTCGGCCGCATGCACACCCTGGGTCGAATCAGTGAAGAGGACTACCAAACAGCCGTCGCTGAGCCTGTAACCGCCACTTATCACGGCCCCCGCACTGAACTCAATGCGCCTTACGTATCTGAAATGGTGCGCCTGGAAGCCAAACAGATTGTTGCCAACCTGAACCGCAGTGACGCTTACCAGGACACCCCCATCGACATGATGAACGATGGCCTGCGTATCTACACCACACTGGACAGCACCTTGCAAAAGAGCGCACGCCGCTCACTGCGTGATGGGCTGGTCACTTACGACCAACGCCACGGCTATCGCGGCCCGGAGCGCAACTACAGTGATTCAGAGCAATGGCCGCAAGTGCTGAAAGACACGCCCGTGGTGGGCGATCTGATCCCAGCTATTGTCAGTAATATCCAAGAACAGCAGCTCACATTGCTAATCCGCTCTGGCGAACTGGTTACTCTCAACTGGGAAGACGACCTCAAACAGGTGCGTGGTTTTATTACCACTAATCGCTACCGCAAATTCAAAAGCGTGGCTGAAGAGTTTACGGTTGGCGATTTGGTGAGGCTCAAACAAAAGACCAGAGGTGGCTGGGCGCTTTCACAGATACCCCGAGCACAATCAGCACTGGTGGCCCTATCCCCCGAAGACGGCGCCATCAGATCTCTGGTAGGCGGGTTTGATTTTGACCAAAGCCAATACAATCGCATCACCCAGGCCAAGCGCCAACCCGGCTCCAACTTCAAACCTTTTATATACACTGCCGCCCTGAACAGTGGTATGACCGCCGCTTCTACCATCAGTGGGGCCAGTATTTCCATGGCAGACAGTTTGCTGGAAGGTTATTGGCAGCCGGAGAACGACGGAGGCGAGGTGTATGGGGAAACCCGTATTCGCAAAGGCCTGTACAAATCCCTGAATACCGTCTCCATACGCTTGTTGCGCACCATTGGCCTCAATGCGGCTATCAATGGGGCCTCTCGGTTTGGCTTTGACCCCAATGCCTTACCAGATAACTTTACCTTGGCGCTGGGCAGTCACGCGGTACCACCACTGGAGGTAGCCAGAGGCTACGCGGTATTTGCCAATGGCGGTTACCTGATAGATCCCTACCTGATTGAGCGGGTGGAAGACGTTTACGGCAATATCTTGTTCCAAGCTAACCCTGCTCGGGTACCTCAAGAAATAGCTGAAGAAGAGACTCAACCACCAGAGTCTGCCGTTGACCAACTGGATCTGGAGCAGGCCGAACAGGAGCTGGAACAACTGGGTATCGACATTTGGGCACAACAGAACAATAGCGATTCGGGTCAGCTCGACGAACAGCCGCAACAAGAAGCAGAGGCCGATTCCAGCACAGAGTCTGAAGCCGAAGCCAAGCCCGAATCAAAAGTCGCTCCGCGAGTCATCGAGCCCCGCATCGCCTATATTATGGATTCGATATTAAAGGACGTTATTCGCAAAGGCACGGGGGTTAAAGCCAAACAACTCAAGCGCAACGACATCGCGGGCAAAACCGGCACCACTAACGACGCCAAAGATGCCTGGTTCTCCGGCTACAGCCCCCACATTGTCGCCACCGCCTGGGTGGGCTTTGATGACAACAGTCCGCTGGGCAGCCGCGAATACGGCGGCTCGGCAGCGCTGCCTATTTGGATCGAGTTTATGCGCACCGCGTTGCGGAACCAGCCGGACGAGCCACGACTACAGCCCGACGGCCTGGTTCAGGTTCGCATCGACCCCAAAACTGGAAAGCGCGTCAACAGCAGCCATCCCGGCGCTGTTTTCGAAATATTTCGCCGGGAACACCTGCCCCCTGAGCCAGAGAGCAGTGTTGGCGGCAATATTGAGCGAGAATTGCTGAACGAAGAATTGCTTTAGCTACCTGCAAGAATGGTCAACCACGGGGTAGCACCTGCCCCTACCCCAACAAAAAACGGGTTGAGCAGCGAATCCTTTTGGTTGCAGCCAAGCGCCTTGCCATCCAGGCCAAGCACCTTGCCGCCTGCCGCCTCTAATACTGCTTGAGCAGCGGCGGTATCCCATTCACAGGTGGGGGCAAAGCGCGGGTAACAATCCGCGTTACCTTCAGCAATCAGGCAAAACTTTAACGAGCTGCCTACCTGAACCAACTCCACCTCACCAAAGTAGGCTTCTATATTCGCCAATGCCTGCCTACCTTCCTCAGAACCGTGACGCCGACTGGCAACCACCTTCGGGATCTGACCGGCTTCAAGCTGGCGGCAATGAATAGGCTTCTGGTTTTTAGTCGCCCCTATTCCATCAGCGCCCATATATACATCGCCGGATACCGGCACAGACACCACCCCCAATACTGGTCGACCCACCTCTATCAACGCCACATTTACCGTGAATTCGCCATTGCCGTTGATAAACTCTTTGGTGCCATCCAGTGGATCAACCAGCCAATAACGCTGCCAACGACACCGCTCAAGAAACGGAGTAATGTCACTCTCCTCAGAAAGCACCGGAATATCCGCGATTTTGGGCAAACCTTCAACAAGCACTTTATGTGCAGCCAAGTCTGCTGCGGTTACCGGAGAATCATCACTTTTTGCGGTCACCTGCCAGCGGTCTCTCTGCTCATAAACCGCTAGCGCCGCCGCCGACGCCTGCTGCATCAACGGTTCCAACTGTTCCAAATACTGTCGGTACATAATGTCACTTGTTCCCATCGCTTACCCCCTTTACAACCTGGAGCCAGGGTGCATACTGTGGGCCTTTTATCATCGAAAGCCCAACATTGAACAACACCTTCAACTGGAACGCCATCGACACCGTGCTGCTGGACATGGACGGCACCTTGCTGGATTTGCATTTCGACAACCACTTCTGGCTCGAATACCTGCCACAACGCTACGCTGAGCACCACGGCCTCTGCCCCAACCAAGCCACTAATGAACTTCACGCCCGCTTTGAAGCCAAGCGCGGCACCTTGGAGTGGTATTGCCTGGAACATTGGTCTGAACAGCTGGCGGTGAATATCCGCGAACTCAAGGAAGAAATAGACCACCTGATTCAGGAGCGCCCTTTTACCCAAGGTTTTCTCGATTATCTGGGCGACGAAGGAAAACAACGCGTACTGGTAACCAACGCCCACCCGGATAGCCTGAGCCTGAAACTACAGATCACCGGCATTGGCGACAGGCTAGACCGTATTATCAGTTCCCACCAATTTGGAGCCCCCAAAGAAGAGCAGACCTTTTGGCAACAACTGCACCAACAACTGGGGTTTGATCCACAACGCACCCTGTTTGTGGACGATACCGAGCGCATCCTGGAAGCCGCGCAACAGTTTGGCATCAAACACCTGCTGTGCATTCACCAGCCGGACAGCAAAGGGGTACACCGCAATATCGAACGCTTTCCCGCCATCAACCACTTTGACGAACTGACCCCCAGCAACTATCACCATCATGGATAAAGTACGTATCGACAAATGGCTATGGGCCGCGCGCTTCTTTAAAACCCGAGCCTTGGCAAAAGCCGCCATAGAAGGCGGCAAAGTTCACATTGATGGCCAACGCACCAAACCCAGCAAAGAAATAACCACTGGCACAACACTTCAAATCAGACAGGGTTGGGATGAAAAAACCGTAGAAGTGATTGCACTATCCGACCAGCGCCGAGGCGCACCGGAAGCAAGCCTGCTGTATCGGGAAACCGACGCCAGCATCACTCAGCGAGAAGCCAATGCGGCACAGCGGAAAGCGTTAAAAGGCGGGGATGCCGCCCCACTCAAGCGCCCCACCAAGAAACAGCGGCGACAAATACACGGCTTTTGGGAAAATCAGGATAGATAGCCCTATTTACTGATCAAAATGTAGACAACTGCGGCAAACTTCCCTACAGTGCGCGTCCCGAAAAAGCATGCCACCGGCCGTATGAGCGACAGCGACAAACTGCACCGTTTTATTTTCGACCACTGTGATATCCGCGGTGAGATTACCACTCTGGAACACAGCTACCAGCAAGTTCTGCAAACCGCCAATTACCCAGAACCTGTTCAACAGCTGCTTGGGCAGTTCCTGGCCGCGGTAAGCCTGCTCAGCGCGACACTGAAATTCGATGGCGTCATCACACTGCAGGCGCGAGGCGACGGTCCACTGAGCCTGATCGTGGCTGACTGCACGCGCCACCACAACTTACGCGCCCTGGCAGAGTTCGACCCAGAATTCAGTTTTAGCAGTGGCCAGGCACTGAGCGAGCTAATTGGCAACGGTCAACTGGCGATTACCATCGACCCCAGTAAAGGGGAACGCTACCAGGGCATTGTTCCACTGGAGCAACCCTATTTGGCCAGCTGTTTGGAAGACTATTTCAAACAATCCGAACAACTGCCAACCCGAATATGGCTGAGCGCCGACAAGCAGCGTTCTGGCGGCCTGTTTCTGCAAGCCTTGCCGCAACAAAACGCCAGCGAAGAACACAACACCGAGCAGTGGCAACATCTGACCCAATTGGCGGAAACCATTACCACTGACGAGCAGCTGCATCTGGATCACCAGCAACAGTTGTTTCGCCTGTTCCACCAAGACAATGTGCGCCTGTTAGATAGTTCAGACTTGCAATTTGCTTGCAGCTGCTCTGAGCAGCGCACTTTGAATATGCTGGTTAATCTGGAGAAAGCCGAACTGCTGTCGATTTTGGAAGAGCAGGGCCGAATCGAGGTCAATTGCCATTTTTGCAACCAGCTTTACCGCTTTGGTGCTGCGGATATTGACCACCTGCTTTCAGGGGAGTCACCTACTCTCCACTGAGATCAATAAAAGGCGTCGTCAAGTCCCGCTCAATCTGCGATACTTGGCGTCTTTTTTTACCCCACGAAGGGAATCCACTGGGGGCGACGGTTGGGGTACCCTGCCGCACCGGCTTTTAAGAGCACGAATTAAATACTGTTACAGCAAACTGAAGACCCGGAAGGATCAATACCAATGACCCAAACAGAAGACTCTGCAACCATGGTGCTGACAGACCCAAGCGCAGCTCAGCTTATCGAGCAAGCCATTGCACGGGGGGAAGGCACCCTCTCTGACACTGGTGCTTTTTCAGCCATCACCGGCAAACGTACCGGCCGCTCCCCTGGCGACCGCTTTGTGGTAGAAGAGCCCAGCACCGCAGAAGCCATCGACTGGGGCAGCGTTAACCGCCCGTTCCCGCAAGACAAATTCGACGCCCTCTGGGATCGTGTATCCACCTACCTGGCAGAATGCGACCGCGTTGTGCAGCACCTGCACGTAGGCGAAGATCCAGAACACTACCTGCCCGTTAAAGTGTCCACCGAAACCGCTTGGCATGGTCTGTTCGCCAAGAACATGTTTATCAACCCCACCAAGTTCAACCCGGCGGGCAAAGAAAAGTGGCACATCCAACATGCCGCCAACTTCGTCTGTGACCCAGAGCGCGACGGCACAAACTCCGAAGGCTGCGTGATTATCAACTTTGCCCAGCGCAAAGTACTACTGGCCGGCATGCGTTACGCGGGCGAAATGAAAAAGGCCATGTTCTCTGTGCAGAACTTCCTGCTGCCAGAGAAAGACGTTATGCCAATGCACTGTGCTGCCAACGTGGGCGAAACTGGCGACGTATGCCTGTTCTTCGGCCTCTCCGGCACCGGTAAAACCACTCTGTCTGCCGACCCAGATCGCTACTTGATCGGCGATGACGAACACGGCTGGGGCAAAGGCTCTGTATTCAACTTCGAAGGTGGCTGCTACGCCAAGACCATTAACCTCAGCAAGAAGAACGAGCCCGTTATCTGGGACGCGATTCGCTTTGGTGCCATCATCGAAAACGTGGTGCTGTCTGCGGACACCCACACCGCAGACTACGACGACACCTCTCTGACTGAGAATGGCCGCTGCAGCTACCCGCTGCACCACGTAGATATGCGTTGCGAAGCCAACCGCGCTGGCGAGCCCAAGAACATCATCTTCCTGACCTGTGATGTTTCCGGGGTATTACCACCGGTATCCATCCTCTCCAAGGAAGCAGCCGCCTACCACTTCCTCAGCGGTTACACCGCTCGCGTTGGCTCTACCGAGCTGGGCGCTGAAGCGGGCATTCACCCAGCGTTCTCCACCTGCTTTGGTGCTCCGTTTATGCCCCGCCCTGCCGGCGTTTATGCAGAGCTGCTGATGAAGCGCGTTGAAGAGTTTGACTCCAAAGTGTATCTGGTGAACACCGGCTGGACCGGTGGTGCTGGTGGTGCCAATGGCACCGGCTCACGCTTCCCGATTCCAGTGACTCGCGGTATTGTTGCCGCCATCCAAAACGGCGCCTTGGAAAATGCGCCTACGGAAACACTAGACCTGTTCAACCTCACCATCCCAACCGCGATCGTGGGTATCGACAGCAAATACCTCAACCCACGCGAAGCTTGGGAAGACAAAGCCGCCTACGACGAACAAGCACGCAAACTGGCTGGGTTGTTTGTGGAAAACTTTACCAAGTTTGATGTTTCTGATGAGGTTGTTGCGGCGGGGCCACAGCTGTAAATAACAACTCCTCTCAAACAAAAAAGAGCGCCCTAGTGGCGCTCTTTTTATTCAAGACTGTCTCAGCAGACTAACCAAACCTCTTCACAATTACTCAAAACGCTCTAAGCTCACAATGCCTAAACATTAGAAAAATTAGAGCGCATCGCACTTTCATACTAGACATTAATAATAGTTTTTTAAACGCAGTTAATCTTAAGGGCTGAAATGAGTTCCACCTAACACCGCTTCTGTCACCCTACAAGTATCGTCACTTAAATAAAGCGCCACATTTTTACCACTTGCATAGGCTGTCAGCAACGTTGCGTGCATTGCATTCAGCCCAGGGTGGTCAGGGTATATCGAGGCATAAGTTCCACCATAACCACTCTGTGAGACACAATTATTTAACGACGGGGAAAGCCGAACATTTATGCCACCATTTGCTACAACAACTATTCTGGTTACCTTTGATGCCACAGTCCAGCCCGGACCATCAGCAAAAGATGGGGTTATTCCAAACATCAAGAAAATAGTAAACACAAAATATTTTTTCATTTTTATATCTCCATTTTTTGAGCTTCCCAAAATACTTCTCTGAAGGTTTACCATAAATGTACTGGGGAGCCGGCCGATAAGCCGGGTTCTGTCGTGGGCAATCATTCCTCTAGGGCGTGCGTCACCACACACCTCCAGCAACCTACCCGCCCACAGTGCGGGTCACACCTGTAGTGGGCCTATTTGGTCTTGCTCCGAACGGGGTTTACCATGCCGCAAACGGTTACCCGTTGCGCGGTGCGCTCTTACCGCACCCTTTCACCCTTACCGGTTTTCCGAAGAAAACTTAGGCGGTCTACTCTCTGCTGCACTTTCCGTAGGCTCGCGCCCCCCAGGCGTTACCTGGCGTTCTACCCTATGGAGCCCGGACTTTCCTCCCCCCATCTAATGACGGGCAGCGATTGCCTGGCCGACTCCCGGCGCGGATGGTACTACAGCTGCGAGCACCGAGCTACGGGTGGCGAGCAGATAGCCCATCGCCAATTATTCCTCTACACTCGCGCCCACAGAAATTGCGAGGCATCTATGTTCAAACTCGGTCTGATTATTAACCCCCTAGCTGGCATCGGCGGCAGTGTCGGTCTGAAAGGCAGTGACGGTGCCGATACAGTACGTGAAGCACTGGCCCGTGGCGCCGAGCCCAAAGCTGGGCTGCGTGCCTTGCAGGCACTGGAGCCACTCAAAGATCTGGAGTTAGAAGTTATTACTTACCCCGCTGAAATGGGGGCAGATATCGCACGCCAGGCCGGTTTTGAACCCAAAGTTATTGGCACTATTGAAACGGGCGCTACCACCGCTGCCGATACTGAGCGAGCCGCAGTGGAGTTAGCGAATCTGGGCATAGATTTGTTGCTGTTTGCAGGCGGTGACGGCACCGCCCGAAACCTTTGTAATGTCCTGGACAACCAGATACCCGTGCTGGGCATTCCCGCCGGCGTCAAAATTCACTCTGGTGTCTACGCGCTCACGCCAAAAGCAGCCGGACAGCTGGTGGCCGAGTTGGTACGCGGTGATTTAGTAGGCCTCGGTGAACAAGAGGTCAGGGACATCGACGAAGACGCCTTTCGCGACGGCGTGGTACGCGCCCGCTACTACGGTGACTTAACAGCGCCACAAGAACACCAGTACATACAGAGCGTTAAAAATGGCGGACGCGAATCGGAAGAACTGGTATTGGACGACATCGCCGCTGACTTTGTGGAGCAAATGGAAAATGATGTGCGCTACATCATGGGCTCCGGCACTACCGTCGCAGCCATTATGGAACACTTAAAGCTCGCCAATACACTGCTGGGCGTGGATGTGATTGAAAACGGCGAACTGGTGGCCAGCGACTGTACAGAGCAACAATTGCTGGAATTAACGGAAAGCCACCCCAGCCAATTAGTGATTACCATCATCGGCGGCCAAGGCCATATTATTGGCCGGGGTAATCAGCAGCTTGGCCCACGACTGTTAAAGCACCTGGGCCGCGATAACCTCTACGTGGTAGCCACCAAAACCAAGATCAAGGAGTTAGAGGGCCGCCCGTTAATTGTTGATAGTGGCGACGAAGCGATTAATCGCATGCTTGCCGGTTTAATTCCAGTGCATACTGGCTATCACGATGCTATTTTGTACCGAGTCGCTGAGTTTTAACGCTGCGACACAATATGCATGGCAACCTGTTGTCCAACGCTAGTCACTCGCCGCATCCTTTATTTCCACCGCCAGCTTATACAGTGTTTTTTTATGGCCACCGGTAATTTTTGCCGCCAACGTCGACGCCTGCTTTACCGATAGCTCATCAAGTAACAGCCTGAGCACACGCTCTTGCTCTGAATGACCAGCCTCTTCCTGTTGCTCATCGACACCGGACACCAACAACACAATCTCTCCGCGCTGCTGATTGCTGTCCGCAGCAACCACCTCTACCAATTCTTCAAGCGGTGCCGACAGGATGGTTTCAAAGGCTTTGGTCAATTCACGAGCCAGTACCACTTCACGGTCGGCACCGAATACCGCCTTCATATCCTGCAATGTATCCAACACCCGGTGAGGGGCTTCGTAAAAAACCATGGTGCGCGATTCTTTAACCAATAGCTCTAATGATTTAACCCGGCCAGCCTGCTTTGCGGGTAGAAACCCTTCAAAGGTAAATCGATTGGTGGGCAACCCCGCAGCGGATAACGCGGCCACAGCGGCACAAGGCCCTGGAATGGGATGTACCGCAATACCCTGCTGTCGTGCCTGATGCACAATACGGTAGCCCGGATCGGATATCAGTGGCGTGCCAGCATCAGACACTAAAGCCACCGTTTGGCCGTTTTGTAAGGCCTGCAATAAGCTATCCACTTTGGCACCACCGCTGTGGTCATGGTAGGTCACCAGCGGTTTGTCGATGTTAAAGTGATCCAGCAAACGGCGACTGTGGCGAGTATCTTCCGCTGCCACCAAATCCGCTGATTGAAGCACCTCCACACCCCGAGGTACCATATCGCCCAGATTGCCGATAGGCGTCGCCACTATATACAGTTCACCTGCCATTGAAGGTTCCCATGAGGTTTATGTTCTCCCAGATTGTTCACGACTCACCAGGCAAAAAGCACAAGCCCTCGAGACGTAGGGCAATGATCGCAGTCATGACAGTAAGCCTGATTATGAGTGGCTGCTTTTCGCAACCCAACAAGCCAGGTGGGCAAGAATACCGAACCGGGGAAGCACAAGTACAGCGCGCTAATGAGTTATTACAACGGGCTGCCAGTGCTAACTCAACACAGCGCCAGTCTTTGTTTTTGGACGCAGCCGAACTGCTGGCCAACGGGGGTCAATTCAGTGATGCCCAGAGGGTACTGTCTGAAGTAGAACCCGGCGTATTAACGCTGCAGCCACTGGCTCGATACAGCCTGCTGAGTGCAGAGCTGGCTCTGAACGAAGATAATTTTTTCAGCGCTCGCCATCACCTCACTCACCCGGCCCTGGAACGTATGTGGCGCGACTTGCCGGTAGAGTTTCAACAGCGCTGGCATCGCCACCGAGCAACGGTGTTTGCCATTCTTGGGGAAGAACAACGCAGTGTGGAAGAGTATGTGGCACTCAGCAACAGCATTGCAGACCCTGCAGAAATCAGCAAAATCCACCAACAACTGTGGCAATTACTGACCCTGATTCCGCAACTGGATTTGCAAAAATTGGCCGTTGGGGAAAAACAACAGGTGCTAAAAGGCTGGTACCAACTGGCGCAAATCAGTCGCAGCAACCAGGGAGATATTGAAGGGCTGCAACGGGCCATTGATAACTGGCAGCGAAATTGGGCCTGGCACCCTGGTGCACTCTACCCCCCAGCAAGCCTGAATGACATTCGCACTATTGCTAACCGTTTGCCGCAAAAACTGGCCTTGTTGCTACCCATGAGCGGCAGCAAGGAACTTGCCGACGCGGGCAATACCATACGTGATGGTTTTATGGCCGCCTATTACGAAGTTCTGGCAAAAGGCAACACTCCCCCAGCGATTCATGTGTACGACACATCCGCTGACCCGGATATACAAGCCCTGTACCGCCAGGCCATCGACGATGGCGCCGAGATGGTGATTGGCCCGCTCACTAAAAACAACGTCGCCCAGCTCAACCAAATGGGCGAGCTGCCCGTGCCCACACTCTCACTCACCTACCTGCAAGACCCGCTGGCGGTTGGCGCCGGTGGTTTGGTGCAGTTTGGTCTTTCTGCCAGCAGTGAAGCCCGCCAGGCTGCCGACCGTGCCTGGCTTGAAGGCCACCGCCGGGCACTGGCCATTGTGCCGAATACACCACTGGGTGAACGCACTCTGGCTGCTTTTCAGGAGCAATGGCAGAGCCACGGCGGCGAACTGGTGGAGATTCTCAATTACCGCCGCGGACAGGTGGACTTTAAAGAGGCGGTTAAAAACGCTCTGTTGATTAACCAGAGCCAGCAGCGCACCAACCGATTGGCCAATGTGCTCGGCAAGCGCCTCAAATCAGAACCCCTACACCGCCGCGACGATTTGGACATGGTGTTCCTGTTTTCATTTCCAGAAGAAGGCCGTCAGATCAAGCCCATGCTGGATTTCTTCCACGCAGATAACCTGCCGGTGTATGCCACTTCGCAAATATACGACGGCAAGCCTCAGGCCAGTAAGAACCGCGACCTCGACGACGTGCGCTTTTCCATCATGCCTTGGGCCCTACCCGGCACTATTGCGGAAAGCCGCATCCCTAAAGCCAATTTTGTCGCCAACTTTTTTGCCCTGGGGCAAGACGCTTACCGCATCCACCAGGCCATACTGCAAATGCAACTGCTACCGGAAACCCAACTGTTTGGCAGCACTGGCAACCTCAGCCTGAATGTAGCCACACAACAGGTTGAACGGCGCCAACCCTGGGCAGAGTTTCGCGCTGGGAAAGTGCGGCGAGCGCGATTGCCCGACCAACCATTGTAAAAAGACACTCACCATGGACGGTAAGCGAGCAGAACAATTGGCAGCTCAATACCTTGCTCGGGCGGGGTTAACCATCATCGAACGCAACTATCGTTGTCGCGGTGGTGAGATTGATCTCATTGCCAATGATGGTGAGCAACTGGTGTTTGTGGAGGTGCGCTATCGCCAACAAGATCACTTCGGCAGCGCTGCGGAATCCATTAACTACCATAAGCAAAAGCGCCTCACAAAAACTGCACTCCACTACCTGCAAAAACGGCAGTTAGCAGAAACAGCGAGCTGTCGATTTGATACCATATGCATTTCACCCAAAAGTGGCACCAGCAAGCTGTGGACTCGGTGGCCGCCCGGCTACCAGATCCAGTGGCTGCGCAACGCCTTTAATGCCACAAGCTGATGTAGCACATTTAGAATAGTCATCCATGGAACAACGGGTCATTGAGCTGTTTCATCGCAGCATCGAAGCAAAAATGAGTGTTGGCGAAGCACTGGCGCCCAAGCTGGTCGCTGCCAGTGAGCGTTGTGTTGCCCAACTATTGGCCGGTGGCAAGCTGTTGTGTGCAGGCAATGGCACCGGTGCTTCACTGGCCAGTACACTGTGTCAAAACCTGATGCACCCCTGTCGTCTGGAACGACCTGGATTTTCCGCTATCTGCCTGACAGCAGACAGCGGCCTGCTCAGTGGCATTGGCGACCAGCACAACTTTAGTGAAATATTCAGCCTGCAAGTGCGAACTCTTGCGGAGCCGAACGATCTATTGATTTTGTTCAGCAGCGGTGAAGACCCGGCCAACCTGACCCAGGCCATTCACGCCGCCCACGACCGCAATATCAATTTGATTGCGTTTACCGGGTCAGGGGACACAAATTTGCGCTCACTGCTGGGGGCCGAAGACCTGAATATCAGCATCGACCAAAGTGATGTGCACCGTATTCAGGAAATACAACTTTTGAGTTTATTCGCCCTGTGCGATTTGATTGATGAACAATTGTTTGGAGGGATTAATTGATGTTGCGAGCATTAACAGCAACACTATTCGCTGCCTGCCTGGCAGTGACCACTGGCTGTACCACCATCGTCGATGCCGTCACCACAAAACCGATTGAACCGGACCCCAATGAAACCGCCATTGGGACCGACCTCAACGATCTGCAAATCGAAGTGTCCGTGGGTGTAAACATTAAGAAAGCCCACAAAGAGCTGGATAGAGCCCACGTTAACGTACACGCTCACAACGGCATTGTACTGCTCACCGGTGAGGTGCCCAGCGCTGACTTACGCACTCTGGCGGGGGACACTGCGCGCAAATTTCGTGGTGTTCGTCAGGTTCACAATGAACTGCAAATTTCTGGCAAGTCTTCGTTGCTGGCACGCACTACTGACACCTGGTTAACCACCAAAGTACGCAGCAAATTTATTCTGGAAAAAAACTTTAAAGGTTCTGATGTCAAAATCATTACTGAGGGCAATGTGGTCTACCTGATGGGCATCGTCAGCCAGGAGCAAGGTCGCAAAGCGGCTAATATTGCCAGCCGTACCGGTGGCGTAAAACGGGTGGTGAAAGTATTTGAATATCACGAATAAAGCGGCGAGCAGTATGCGCTGAACAAAAAACCGAGCTCCACTACAGAGCTCGGTTTTTTTATTTAGCACCCATTGCTAACAGCTCGTAGTAAGCTGCTTGATGGGTTTTACAATTTATCGAGCAGCTTCCTTAACTGAGACACGTGACGGCGACTGACCTGGGGCTTTATATCCAGCCCAGCGAGGCGCACAAAATATTGGCCATCCTGATTGCGCTCCAAGCCTTCGATATGGGGAATGGAAACCAGCGCATTGCGGTGGATACGTTCAAACAAGCCTTCAAATTCAGCTTCCAGGTCTTTCAGGGTTTCGTCCAGCAGGGCTTCACCTTCGGTGTGATACGCAGTCACGTATTTATTGTCCGCCTGGAACAGGCGAATATTGGACACCGGCACCAACTCCACCCCGCGGCGATTTTTAGAGCTCACATGGGCCCGACGGCCAGACAAACCTGGCACCTGCTCCAGTTCATCCAATTGGGCTTTATTAAGCCGCCTGGCACGGGAAATTGCTTGCTCCAGATCAGGCTGTTTTACCGGTTTCAGTAAATATCCCACCGCCTGTGATGAGAACGCCTGCACCGCGTAATCGTCGTAAGCGGTACAAAAGATAACCGCTGGCGGGGGATCAAATTCAGCCATATGTTGTGCCGCCGCCAGGCCATCCATACCGGGCATACGCACATCCAGTAAAATCACATCCGGTGACACCATACGCGCCAGCTCAATGGCATCACTGCCGGAGCCTGCCTGGCCAACCACTTCGCAGCATTCAATCATTGATGTCATTCTGGCCAGGCGCTCCCGCGCCAGAGGCTCATCATCGACTATCAGGACTTTCATGGTTATTCCCCCAAACCAGCTTGTTGTTTTTTATACTTCTGCCATGGAATCAATAATTGGATAGCTGATGGTTGTAATGTAGCAATTATCGCCTTCCTGCGCAGTAACTGTAGCACTGTTGCCAAAGTGTGCCTCCAGACGACGGCGAATATTGGTCAACGCTATTCGACTGCCACGATGGCTTTCCATAATTGGCGAGCGGGGATTATTGACTTCGAAAGTCAATCGATCTCCCTCTCGCTGCAGAGATATTTTAATGGTGCCGCCCCCCGGCAATAACTGGATGCCATGATAGATAGCATTCTCCAGCACCGGTTGTAGCGCCAGCGAAGGGATTCGGACCCCCTCACCATAGTCACCGATCTGCCATTCCACGTTGAGCCGGTCTCCCAACCGCAAACCCTCAAGGGAAAGGTAGCGGCGGCACAAACTCAACTCATCTCGCAGTGGCACCAAGGTATGGAATTCACTGAGCGCGCAACGAAACAGGTCCGACAGATCTTCCACCACCCGCTCTGCCTTATCCGGGTCAGAGCCAATCAACGAGGCGATCATGTTCATACTGTTAAACAAAAAATGCGGACGAATACGAGACTGCAGTGCCTGAATACGAGATTCCAACTCGGCTTTCTGCTGCAGGCGCAGCTGCTGCTGCAAGTAAAGGTAACGCAGCAGGATACCTGCCGGAATAATGGTAACAACCGCAATATCCACCAACTGCAAACCGTCGATGCCGTTACCGATACCCAAAAGTCCGGTCAACCACATCAGAAGCACACTGCATACCAGAGCCACCAGTACAATAGCCACCAAGCTGGCGATGGCGGCCATACGCAAGCCCCAGCGAGCGAACAGGGTACGGGTTTTACAAAGAACAACCGCGCTGAGAAGAGATATCCACAGCGCTAGCATGGATACTTTGCCAAGTTCAATCCAATCAAAGCCAGCAACACCACTGCCAGCAATAACAATCAAGATTGCCAATAACTCGGTAATAACAATAACTGACAACAGACCTTCGCCGCCTCTGCACAAATTGGGCAGCAGGGCATCCGGTGTCGGTGGGGGCAAGTGGCCCTCGAATTCGTCCAGATCCATAACATCCAGTCAGAAAGTATTTTTATTGCTGTTTTCGGGGATGCAATGCGCAGTATCTCACCGATTGCTGAGTATCAACGGAATTTGGGCGCCGGACAATGGTAATAGAGTATGAATTTTAGGGAAATAAGCACGAATTGTGGTGAACGTGCAGGAGAATAGAGATTTGTTAAGGTCGAAAGTGGTTATACCAACTCATCCACAAACTTACTGAGCAATTGATCGGCGTTGCGCACCACCTCAATCGAGGCTTTATAGGCCAGTTCATTCTGGCGCAAATCCACCAGCTCCTCAGCCACATTTACCGACGATTGCGGCTGCGGGGCTTCGTTGTTGTCAGTACGACGATTCTCAGTCACCGCTACACTGGCAATATTTTCAGCGTTTTGCTCCAACCTTTGTTGGCTGTTTTGAATGCCTTGCAAACCGGCATTAAACGCAGAATTGATCTCCATAGAGCACCTAAAAAAAGTTATTGATAGTCAGTGTAGAGCTCCCACCGGGGAAAAACCTCGACCTTTTCACATTTTTACCCATCATCTCCAAGGTCACACAGTGCGAAATAGCCTTCATTTTTTCGTTGTTGGTGCCGATATACTGGTTCACAACCGTCGAACCCAATAATAAGTAAAGAACTGTGGATCACACTCGACTCAGCGGTATTAACTGGAACCTCACCGAGGACCATAACTTTTTGGCCACCACGGCATTGCGCCTGGGCCAGAGCCTCAACGCCAACCATGTGTTAATTGGCGAGCTTGGTGCTGAAAATACCTGTCATACCCTGGCTTATGTGGTGAATGGGGAAGTGGTCGACAACATTCAATACGACCTGTCAGACACTCCTTGTGCGGACGTGTATTGCGGTGATGTTTGCCTGATTAACGGTAACGTCCAGCAGCAATACCCGGAAGACAGAATTTTGGTGGACTTGGGGGTTCACTCTTATATCGGCGTTCCGTTGGTGTGCAGCGAAGGCAAGGTAATCGGCATACTCAGCGCATTGTTCGACAACGAATTGCCATTGGGCGCAGAAGCCAACATAAAAGCACTATTCCAGATGGCCGCAGAATTAATTACCAGCCACTTGGAACATATTCGCAACCAGCAGCATATGCTGCTCACTGATACGATTCTCGATACCATTGGTGAAGGCATTGCAGTGTGTGATTACAACCGCCACATTATTCACACCAATCCGGCGTTCAGTCGCCTCACCGGGTACAGCGCAGAAGAGCTAAAAGGCCAGCCAACCAGTCTGTTGCGCAGCGACTACCACAGCATCGAATACTACGAAAGCATTTACAAAGCCATCCACGAGAAAGGCGTCTGGACCGGAGAGGTCTGGGGCAAAAACAAACGCGGTGAGCTGGTTCCCACTTGGCAAACCAATACGTTCTTAAAGAACCTGCAGGGAGACGTTGAGTACTACGTTATCCTGGCCTCTGACATCAGCGACCGCAAAGCGGCAGAACAGAAAATCCGCTTCCAAGCCAACTACGACCCAGTCACCCAACTCCCCAACCGCCACCTATTTCTCAGTCGTTTAAACGACGCCATCCAGTTGAGTAAACGCAACGACAAACACTGCGCGGTGCTGTTCCTCGACCTGGATATGTTCAAAACCGTCAACGACTCTCTGGGGCACCAGGCAGGTGATCAGCTATTGCGACTGGTGGCCAAACGACTCACCAAACAATTGCGCGAAACCGACACCGTCGCCCGCTTGGGAGGCGATGAATTCACGGTTATCGTCAACAATTTGGAAAATCCGGAACACGCTGAAGTCATCGCGGAAAAGTTGCTTGAGCAGCTGGCGCAACCGCTGGAATTAAACCAGCACCCGGTCAGTATTACGGGCAGCGTCGGCATCGCGGTTTACCCCCAGGACGGTGACAATCCCGAAAAGCTGCTTAGCTACGCCGACCAAGCCATGTACAGCGCCAAAGGGCTTGGCAAAAACTGCTACAGTTTTTTCACACCCACGATGCAGCAACAAGCGGAACGTCGGCTGGTGCTCAAACACCAATTGGAAGAAGCCCTGGCAGAACAAGCCATTAGTGTCGCCTATCAACCGATCATCAACATCGAAAATGGTCAGGTAGAGAAATTTGAAGCGCTGGCCCGGTGGGAGCATCAGGGGCGCTTTGTGTCACCGGTGGAGTTTATTCCGGTGGCGGAAGAATTCGGCATGATTCCCAAGATCGGCGAACAAATACTGGAGAAAAGCTGCCAGCTGCTAAAGCAATTGCACCTCGCGGGGTTTGATCACTTACAGTTCGCCATTAACCGCTCTGCCAAAGAGTTTCCACGCGCAGGGGAGGCAGAGCCCAACTGGCTGGATGTTCTGCAGCACCACCAGTTGCCCCCGCGAGCTATCTGTTTTGAAGTCACCGAAAGTATCCTGGCACCAGATAACCTGGATCAAAAGCGTTACTTCAACAAGTTGAAAAACGCCGGTACCCAGATAGCCATCGACGACTTTGGCACCGGCTATTCATCTCTCAGTTATCTGCGCAAATTCCCCATCGATATTTTGAAAATCGACCGTTCTTTTATCTCGGAATTCACCACTCAGGAAGACGACTTTACGTTGGTATCCACCATTATCGCTATGGCAAAAAGTCTTAACATCAAAGTGGTGGCGGAGGGAGTCGAAGAGCAGGCCCAACTGGATAAGCTTATCGACTTGGGTTGCAACTATGCTCAGGGGTACTATTTTTCCAAACCTATCGGTGCAGAGCAGGTGTTGCCCTACCTGCAAAAATGGCAGCAGCAGGCACCAGCAGCAACCACAGCATCTGTGGGATAACGCCTAAAAATCCAGGGCCACGTTTTCCCCTGCCTGCTCCGTGCATACTCGGGCCATCAATTCCTGCAGAGTCTCCCGAGTGGTTGTGCAAATCCACTGTTTCGACTCATAAGTAAAGTGATATCCCCCAGAACGCGCGGCCACCCATATTTGCGCCACTGCGGTTTGCCGGGACACAATCACCACCGAGCCATTGGCCTCCATGGTGAGCGTCAGTACCCCATTGTTACCCTCGTAATCGATATCTACACCACTGGCGTCCACCGCCTCCTCAATATCAATCATCAGCTGGTCGGCAATCTGGGTGAATTCGCTTTCGTTCATGGCGTAGTGAATCTCGATAAGGTCTTGTTTTAAAGGACGAAGTATACGTGCCGGCCTATGGCCGGTATACTCCATTCATTATCAATTTTTGCACGATACAAACAACATGAACCGTTTTACACCATGTCGGCTGCTGATTGCGGCATTGCTGCTTATCAGCCTGGGAAGCGTGGGTTGTGGGAATAAGGGGCCATTAAAGCCACCACCGTCAACCAACGCCGTTTCTATCCCGTAATCAACAGAGCCGACCCATGGACCACTTTAATTCCCACAATGGCCAGCTGCATGGCGAGCAAGTGCCGTTGGCAGACATTGCTGAACAATACGGTACGCCCACCTACGTTTACAGCAGGGCGACCCTGACACGCCACTTTCAGGCTTACCAAAAGAACCTGGCGGATCGAGATCACCTGATTTGCTACGCCGTAAAAGCCAACTCCAATCTCGCTGTACTCAACGTGCTGGCGCGTCTGGGCGCGGGTTTTGATATTGTTTCCGGCGGCGAGCTGGAGCGAGTGATTCACGCCGGAGGCGACCCAGCCAAAGTCGTGTTTTCCGGTGTTGGCAAACAAGCTCACGAAATGGCTCGCGCCCTGCAACTGGGTATCCACTGCTTTAATGTGGAATCTCAGGCAGAACTGGAAACACTCAATCAGGTAGCTGGCGAACTGGGCTGTGTAGCACCAGTTTCACTGCGGGTAAATCCGGATGTGGACGCTGGTACTCATCCGTATATTTCTACCGGCCTCAAAGAAAACAAGTTCGGCATTGACATCCGTTCCGCCAAAGCCGTCTACCGCCTCGCCCATGCCCTGCCTCATCTGCAGGTGATTGGGGTGGATTGCCACATCGGCTCGCAACTGACGGAGTCCACTCCGTTTGTGGATGCTCTGCAACGAGTTCTGCTGTTGATCGATGAATTAGCTGCAGAAGGCATTGTGTTGCAACACCTAGACATTGGCGGCGGCTTGGGAGTCACTTACCGCGACGAGAAACCACCGCATCCCGATCAGTACATGGCCGATTTGCTGCCCTACCTGGAAGGTCGCAACCTGAAGTTGATTGTAGAACCGGGCCGCTCCATCGCTGCAAACGCCGGCGTGCTACTGACACGAGTGGATGTGTTAAAGCTGGCCGAGCATAAAAACTTTGCCGTTGTGGACGCCGCCATGAACGATATGCTGCGCCCAGCTCTGTATCAGGCATGGATGAACGTAGAGCCGGTGACGCCAAACGCCGAACTCCCCAACCGCAGTTACGATGTGGTTGGCCCAGTGTGTGAAACCGGGGATTTTCTCGCCAAAGATCGGGAGCTGGCCATCGAGCCGGGCAGTCTGTTGTGCCTGCGGGGCGCTGGTGCCTACGGTTTTACCATGAGCTCAAACTACAACAGCCGCTGCCGCGCTGCCGAGGTGATGGTGGATGGCGACCAAATGCATTTGGTGCGCCGTCGGGAAACATTTGAAGACCTGATTCGCGGAGAATGTTTGATTAGCGAGGACGGCAACCACAGTGGCTAACTCGCGCACCAACAGCCGAACCAATGCCCGCAAGAGCCTTGTTCACTTCAGCAAAATGCACGGCCTGGGCAACGATTTTGTGGTGATTGACGCAGTCACTCAACCCTTTGCCATGTGCAGCAACAAAGCACGCAAACTGGCAGACCGCAATTTCGGCGTCGGCTGCGACCAAATTCTGCTGGTAGAACCACCCAGCCAGCCGGATATGGACTTTCGCTACCGTATTTTTAATGCCGACGGCAGTGAAGTGGAACAGTGTGGCAACGGTGCCCGCTGCTTTGCCAAGTTTGTTCGCGATCGTAAACTCACTGGCAAGCGCGTATTGCAAGTAGAAACCTGCAATGGCGCCATCGAATTACACTGCGAGGCCAACAACCAATATCGTGTGGACATGGGCGTCCCTGAACTGGCACCAGAAAAAATTCCTTTTCAGTCAGAAGCCCAAGCCAGTAACTACAGTTTATCGGTAGCCGGTCGACAACTGACTATCGGCGCGGTTTCCATGGGCAACCCCCATGCGGTTTGCGTAGTAGACGATGTATCAACAGCACCGGTTGAAGAACTGGGGCCTCTCATCGAAAGCCACCCCCAGTTTCCCCGGCGGGTTAACGCGGGCTTTATGGAGGTGGTGAACCGCAGCCAGATTAACCTGCGGGTGTACGAGCGCGGTGCCGGAGAAACTCTGGCCTGTGGTAGTGGCGCCTGTGCAGCGGTTGTTGCGGGTCGTATACAGGGTCTGCTGGACGAACAGGTTACGGTGAACCTGCCCGGCGGCAACTTACAAATCCAGTGGCCAGGTGAAGGCCAAAGTGTCACAATGACCGGGCCAGCATCCACGGTGTATCAAGGGCGTATAAGAATATGACAGCCGACAACTCCTCCCCTGCCAACATCGATGACGCCACTATCAAGGCGTATCTGCAAAATAACCCCGGCTTTTTTGAAAACCACCCGGACTTGCTGGAACTGATCCAGCTGCCCCACGAAAGTGGTCGCGCGGTCTCCCTGGTAGAGCGCCAAGTCGCCGTGCTGCGAGAGCGCAATATGGAGATGCGTCAGCGCCTCAATAATCTGTTGGAAGCAGCGCGCACCAACGATAAGTTGTTTGAAAAAACCAAGCGCCTGGTGCTCAACCTGTTGGATTCCCGTGACATCAACAGCCTGGTGGACACCCTTTACGAAAGCCTGGGCAACGACTACCAACTGCAATATTTCAGCTTGGTACTGCTTACCGATACCACTCGCCTGCCGGACAACCCTGCCAAAGTGGTCGGGCTGGAAGAGGCGGAAAATCAAGTGGGCACCCTGCTGCGCAGCAATCGCGCTATCTGCGGCGTACTGCGCCAGGAAGAATTGCATTTTCTGTTTGGCAACAAGGCTGGCGAAATCGGCTCGGTAGCCGCCGTGCCTCTTACCCGCGGTCAAAGCTACGGCATACTGGCCATTGGCAATTCCGACCCCAACTACTACCGCAGCAGTATGGGCACCCTGTTTTTAAGCTATATTGCCGAAGTACTGAATCGGATACTGCCCAAATTCATCAAATAAATGGCCTGACGTCAGACGTCTAAAAACAGACGCTTGTCGGGCCATGACCCGACGGGAGTGGAAGTTGGCTGAAAGCAAACCATTCGCGCAACAGCTGGATCAGTTCGAGCGCTATTTGCGCTCCGAGCGCAACGCGTCACCACATACGATTGCCAATTATCGCCGCGACCTGAAAAAGCTCCAGGATTATTGCCAGCAAAACCACATCAAGCAGCTGGCTGCGATCACCCCATCAGATATTCGCCTTTGCCTCGGCTTGCTCCATCGCCAAGGGCTCAGTGGGGCCAGCCTGCAACGCTGGCTGTCTTCCAGCCGCAGTTTCTTTAACTTTGCCAGCCGCAAATACGGCCTTACCCTTAATCCCGCCAGTGGTATTCGCGCGCCAAAATCCCCAAAAAAACTGCCTAAGACCATGGATGCGGATCAGACCCAGCAGTATCTAAATATTAACAGCGACGAATGGATCAACTGTCGGGATCTGGCCATGGTGGAATTGTTTTATTCATCCGGGCTGCGCCTGGCCGAACTGGTGGGGCTGGATATTACCCATATCGACATAGGCAATGGCAGTGCCCGGGTATTGGGCAAAGGTCGCAAGGAACGCATCGTACCTATCGGTCGTTACGCCCTGGATGCCCTGAAAACGTGGCTAAAACGACGCCGTGAAGTGGCAATTCAGGATCACCAAGCGCTGTTTATCAGCCAGCGGGGCACACGCATTTCACCCCGCACCGTGCAACAGCGCCTCAAACAATTGAGCGCACAACAGGGCATGGATGGCCGAGTGCACCCACACATGCTGCGCCACTCTTTTGCCAGCCACTTGCTGGAATCCAGTGGCGACTTACGAGCGGTGCAAGAGCTGCTTGGGCACGCCAACATATCCACCACACAGGTTTACACACACCTGGATTTTCAACACTTAGCCAAAGTCTACGACAAGGCTCACCCAAGAGCGCAAAAGCGCCCCAAAAAGTAACCCTTTTGGCTCACCGAATCGTTTAACAGCGAACAACAAACACGGAGCTCGTTTATGAAACCCTTATTCTTCGCCTTGCTTTTGACTCTTCCCATGGTCACTTTGGCAGACCAGTACGACCACCGCCTGATCCACACTAATGGCTACGGGGAAGTCAAAGTCAAACCGGACATCGCCAAGTTATCACTGAGCGTGGAGGCCACCCGAAAAGTGGCTTTGGATGCGAAAGCAGAGGTCGACAAGCGGGTCAACAACCTTTTGGCAGCGCTTAAAAAAGCCGGCATACCGCAAAAAGATGTGATCGCTTCCAGTTTGCGTACCAACCCCCAGTACGAATACAGCAAACTGAGTTCAAAGCGCAGTTTTGTGGGTTACAGTGCTACCCGATCACTCAACGTTACTGTGCGCAAGCTCAACAAACTGACCGATGTGATGGACCTCGCCCTCAAGCACGATATCCAAAGCATCGGTCATATCAGCTATGAATCCTCTGACCCCGACAAGCACATTAACCAAGCGCGCAAGAACGCCATTGAAAACTCCAAGTTAAAGGCCAAATCCCTGGCCAAAGCTTACGGAGCAGAAGTGGGCAATATTGTCAGTATTCAGTATCACAGCCAGCAGGCCAACTACGCACTTTTGGAGCAGGGCGACTACCGTCATAAGGCGCGGTCGGCATTATATGCCTCGTCTGCCTCATCACCGGGCACTTACCTGCCAGACCAAATCACCTTTTCCGATCAGATTCAGGTAACATTTGATTTAATCATCAACAACTAACCCAAGTGGTGAGTGATGGAGCACACCGCCCGCGATGCGATTATCAACAAACCCCAGGTGGGCTTGAGTGCTTGCCTGGCAGGAGATGATGTGCGTTATGACGGCGGCAACAAATACCAACCCTTGATTGACCAGCACCTCAAAGCCCACCTCAACCTAAAGCCCTTCTGCCCGGAAATGGCCGCCAATCTGGGTGTACCACGCCCCCCAGTGCAATTGGTGCAAGTGGAAAACCATACCCTTGCCCTAGGGGTAAAAAGCCGCCAATTGAATGTAACCCAGGCGCTAAACCAAAGCAGTCAAACGTATCTCAAGCAACAGCAAGCACTGCACGGGTTTATTCTGAAAAGTCGTTCGCCCAGTTGCGGCGCGGGTTCAACACCTGTGCACGACAATCTGGGCAACCCGATTACCAAAGGTAACGGCTTGTTTACCGCTCACTTACTGACACAGTTTCCGGGTATACCGGTTGTTGAGGAAGAATGGCTGAATTGCGGGTGGCGCTGCCGATTGTTTGTGGCTTGCTGCCAGCTGGCGCAGTCTCTGTCTGATGGCACCGAAGCAAGTTTGCTTAAGCACACCAACATGAATGCCGATGGGGCGCGGGAAATGTTTGCGAATCTACTGACCCTGACTCAGGGAGAAGCCAGGGATTTTGTGGCGTCGATGACGGCGAATTAAAGCGCGTCTTTGCCGGTTTCACCGGTGCGGATGCGAATCACTTCATCCAGGGAAGAAATAAAAATCTTACCGTCACCTATCTTTCCTGTGGCAGCCGCCTTAGTAATGGCTTCAACTACTTGATCTACCAAGTCCACATCCACAGCAATTTCCAGTTTTACCTTTGGCAGAAAATCCACCACATACTCAGCGCCGCGATACAGCTCGGTATGGCCCTTCTGGCGGCCAAAACCTTTGACTTCAGTAACAGTAATGCCCTGAACACCGATGTCACCCAAAGACTCGCGCACATCGTCCAATTTAAAGGGTTTGATAATCGCGGTAATTAGCTTCACGGTCGTGCCCCGGTGGTATTTTGGAGCCGACAACCATACCCCTGCCCAAGCAGTGTTACAATGCCAAGCAATAACTTTTTTGGATTTAGCGTCATGCAACCCAGTGAACTCTTTGAGCAATTTACCCGCCAGCTAAACAACAACCTTGGCCCCGGCGCCCGCGCTATGGGTGAAGAGATGCAGCAACACATACGCACAGCCATGCAGGCGGCGATTGCCAAGCTGGATTTGGTATCCAGAGAAGAGTTTGATGCCCAACAGGCCGTATTACAGCGCACCCGGCAGCGGCTGGAATTATTGGAACAACAAGTCGCTGAATTGGAAGCGCAGCTTAAACGTTAATTAATTATCCCTAAAGTCTTCAAGGAGGAAGCATGTCACTGGCCACCGTACTCACCCGCGCCCGTTCGGGCATCGATGCGCCGCAAGTTACTGTAGAAGTTCATCTTTCTAATGGCTTACCCAGCCTGAACATTGTTGGCTTGCCAGAAACCGCCGTGCGGGAAAGCAAAGATCGGGTGCGCAGCGCTCTCCTCAACGCCCACTTCGAATTCCCCGCCCGGCGCATCACCATTAATCTGGCCCCCGCTGACTTGCCCAAAGAAGGGGGGCGCTTTGACCTGGCCATCGCCCTAGGCATTCTCGCCGCTTCTGGGCAAGTACCCACTGAAGCTCTGCGAGGCTGTGAATTTCTGGGAGAGCTGTCCTTGTCCGGTGAATTGCGCCCTGTTCATGGGGTGTTGCCAGCTAGCTTGGCCTGCGGCTGCATGAAACGATCCATGATACTGCCTGCAGAAAACGCTGCTGAAGCCGCGCTTAGCTCCACCACAACCGTACTACCAGCAGACCATTTGCTGGCCGTATGCGCCCATTTGCACAGCAACCAACCCTTGCAAGAAGTACCTGCCAGCACAGCCACAATATCCGATAGCAGCGACGCCGACCTGGCAGACGTTATCGGTCAACACCAGGCCAAACGCGCTCTGGAAATTGCCGCCGCGGGATCACACAATCTGCTTTTTACCGGGCCACCAGGTACCGGCAAAACCATGCTCGCCAGTCGCCTACCCGGCATCCTGCCACCCCTGAGTGAACAGGAAGCACTGCAAACTGCCGCGGTTTATTCAGTGGCTGGTAAGGACAGCAACAATCACTTCTTTCGCCGGCCGTTTCGTTGCCCACATCACACCGCTTCAGCAGTGGCTTTGGTGGGCGGTGGCAGCCAGCCGCGTCCGGGAGAAATATCCTTGGCACACAATGGCGTATTGTTTCTGGACGAGCTACCGGAGTTCCCACGAAAAGCATTGGAGGTAATGCGCGAACCACTGGAACGAGGCGAAATTATTATTTCTCGAGCCAATAGCCAAGTCACCTACCCATGCCAATTTCAACTGGTGGCCGCCATGAACCCCTGCCCCTGCGGCTATCTTGGGGACCAACGCTGTCAATGCACACCGGATCAGATTCGCCGCTATACAGGCAAAATTTCCGGCCCGTTACTGGATCGTATCGACCTGCAGGTACAAGTGAACACTCTCTCCCAAGGGCAGCTGACCGAAAACAAAGCTAGTGGGGAGAATAGCGCTACGGTTCGACAGCGAATTATCGCCGCTAGAAAACGTCAGTTGCAACGCAGTGGCAAAGCCAACGCACTACTCACAAACAAAGAATTAAATAACTGCTGCTCCCTGAATCAAGAACAGAGAGACTGGCTGGATAGCGCCATCGAACGCCTGCAACTCTCTGCTCGCGCTTACTATCGCATTTTGAAAGTGGCACGAACGATTGCGGATCTGGAAGCTACCGACCGACTCAGTGATGCCCATTTAGCGGAAGCAGTGGTTTATCGCCTGGATTTAAACAGACACTGAAAAAAGCAAAAACCCTGGATGGGATTGCTACAAACACGATAGGCAAACCCACACAGTAAGGAGAATTCATAGATGTACAAAATCAACCAATCCTCTAACAGTATTCAAAAACTTGAGCAAAAGTCTTTTTCGTCGTTAGGGTTCAGAGAGCGAGAACACTTACAAGAATGGATTGCCAAACAGCCTGATGTATTGGGCGAAGAATTACTGATCATTCAAAAAGAATTCGCTGGCTTTGATGAAACCCAGGAACGCTTGGATTTACTAGCCTTAGACAAACAAGGGTCACTGGCTATTATCGAAAACAAGCTGGATGATTCCGGCCGCGATGTCACCTGGCAGGCGTTGAAGTACGCTTCTTACTGCTCTGGCCTGTCAAAAACAAGCATCACCAAAATCTACCAGCAGTATCTGGACGCGACTGAGCCAGACAGTAATGCCGAAGAGCGAATCTCAGACTTTATGGACGGCCAGGACTTTGAAGAACTGACTTTAAACAAGGGTGTCACACAGCGAATCATCTTAATCGCCGCCAAATTCAGAAAAGAAGTCACCAGCACAGCGATGTGGCTACTGAACTTTAAAGTGCATCTTCAGTGCTTCCGAGCAACCCCTTTTGCCATGGGTGACGACCTGTTTCTGAGTATTGAACAAATTATTCCCACTCAGGATGCCGAAGATTACATGATCGGTATGGCGGAAAAAGCTCAGGACGATATTGACAGCCAGGCCAAACAGAAAACTCGACATATCATAAGAAAAGAGTTTTGGGCGAAGCTAATTCCAGCCATGAACGCAACCAGTTCCAGCCTGTATCAGAACATTAACCCCGGCATTTATCACTGGATTGGGGCTGGCTCTGGTGTCAGCCGCATTAGCTTTAATTTTGTTGTGACAAAAACCTATTGCCAGGCAGAGCTGTACATTGACCGCGGTGACAAAAAGGAAAATGAGTTCATTTTTGATCGCCTTTATGAATCCAAAAATACCATTGAAGCTCAGTTCGGCGACACTCTGGAATGGGAACGATTGGATGAAAAGCGCGGCTGTCGCATTAAGAAAAAATCTGACGGCAATGTATTTGATCGCGACCAATGGGACAGCATGATTGCTTTTATGACCGATGCCATGTGCCGGCTTGAAACCGCCATAAAAACCCCATTGCGAGAGATAAACAATGGCAGATGATATTTATCCAAACAATGCCTTCAAATCATCCAGAGATTTTTTGCCCTTTTCTTTACTTTTCTCCGGGTCATTATCCCCGAACCCTTCGCGTTCGATATCTGCCTGGGGTAGTTCGTCAAGAAAGCGGCTTGGGGTGGTTTCAATAATTTCACCATACTGTTTGCGCTTGCCTGCTAGAGTCATGGTTAGGGTCTGTCGGGCGCGGGTGATGGCCACATAGGCCAGGCGACGCTCTTCTTCGATGTTGTCTTCGTCAATACTGGTGCGATGGGGCAGTAGATCTTCTTCCATGCCAATTACAAACACATGGGGAAATTCCAATCCCTTGGAAGCATGCATAGTCATCAGTTGCACTTTGTCGTCAGCGTCTTCCTCTTCCTGGCGGTCGAGCATATCCCGAAGAATCAGTTTGCTGATGGCACTCTCCAGAGGGTTGGTAGATTCTTCTTCCCGCTCTACAGCATTGGCCAGTTGCTCCACCAAAAACAGTACATTTTTGTAGCGGTTTTCTGCCACCTTGGCGTTACTGGTGTTGTGATGTAGCCAACCTTCGTAATCAATATCGTCGATCATCTCCTTTACAGCTGCCACCGGATCGCTGGATTCCGCATTGCGCTGCACACTGTCCAGCCAGTGTTTAAAGCGCTGCAACCGCTCCAGGCTTTGAGCGGGCAAGCGCTCTTTCAAGCCCAACTCGTCAATGGCATCGTGCATGGAAATATGACGTTCATTGGCATACTCCCCCAACTTTTCCAACGTGGAGGCACCGATCTGACGGCGCGGAGTATTGATAATGCGCAAGAAAGCGTTGTCGTCGTCCGGATTCACCAACAACCGCAAGTAGGCCATGATGTCTTTAATTTCGGTGCGCGCAAAAAACGAAGTGCCACCACTAAGGTGATAGGGAATCCCCGCCGCTTGCAGTTTAAGTTCCAAAATCCGCGACTGGAAATTACCCCGATACAACACCGCAAAGTCTTTAAAGTGGCACTGACGAGACAGCCGCTGCGCGATGATTTCATTGGCCACCCGCTCGCATTCGGTCTCTTCGTTGCCACAGCGAATCAGGCGCATGGGCTCACCAAAGCCCAGCTCGCTCCACAGGGTTTTCTCGTATACGTGGGGGTTGTTGGCGATCAGGCAGTTGGCGGCTTTCAGAATGCGCGCGGTGGAGCGATAGTTTTGTTCCAGCTTAATCAACTTCAGAGTCGGGTAATCCTCCCCCAGCTTCACCAGATTTTCCGGGCGGGCGCCACGCCAGGCATAAATGGACTGGTCGTCGTCCCCTACCACAGTGAGGCCACCGCGATCGCCCACCAATTGTTGCACCAATTGGTACTGGGCCATGTTGGTGTCCTGATATTCATCCACCAGCAGATAGCGAATTTGTCGCTGCCACTTTTGCAATATATCCGGGTGGTCGCGAAACAACTGCGCGGGGATCAAAATCAGGTCATCAAAATCCACCGAGTTGTAGGCCCGCAGCGCCTGGGTGTAGCGCTGATAAAGCATCGCCAGGGTTTGTTCTCCGGGGCTCTGGGCTTTTGACATCGCCATCTGCGGGCACAGCAGACTGTTCTTCCAGTCAGAGATTTGATGCTGCACCAAATCCACATGATCGCCATCCAGCTGGGATTCTCGCAGCATCAAATCCTTGAGCAGCGCTTTGGTATCCTCCTGGTCGAGAATGGAAAAGCCGCTTTTAAAGCCGAGCGTGCGTATTTCCCGGCGGATAATATTGAGCCCTAAATTATGGAAGGTAGACACCGTCAGACCATGACTGGCTTTGCCCTGCACCAGCTTGCCTACTCGCTCTTTCATCTCCCGCGCCGCCTTGTTGGTAAAGGTAACCGCGGCGATATGGCGGGCGTTGTAGCCGCATTGCTCAATCAGATAGGCAATCTTGCGGGTAATCACACTGGTTTTGCCGGAGCCCGCCCCGGCCAATACCAGCAGCGGGCCATCGATATAGTGCACGGCTTTGTGTTGTTGGGGATTGAGTTGGGTCACCAAAACTTCCAGGTACAAACGGACAAATGTGGGCAGGCATTTTAACACCGCCCGACCACGTCCGTGGGTATAATCCCTCGACATGAGTGACCGTTTTGAATTGCATCTGGATATTACCAACACCACCGACCCGGTATCGCTGCTGGCAGAGGCTTGCGACCTCTCCAAACAGCGCATTAAACAGGTGATGCAAAAGGGCGCCGTATGGTTGACTAACGGCAAGCGTACCAAGCGCCTGCGCCGTCACAGCAAAGCGCTGCAACCGGGCCAGCAGCTACACCTTTACTACGATGCCCATGTTCTCGGTCAGCAACCGCCAACACCCCTGCTGATTACCGATGAAGGGGAATACAGCGTTTGGCACAAACCCCGTGGCGTACTCAGCCAGGGCTCCAAGTGGAGTGACCACTGCACCATCAACCGTTTGGTGGAACAGCAACTGCAACACCAACGCCCGGCGCAAATCATTCATCGCCTGGATCGCGCCGCCAGCGGCTTGATGTTAATTGGCCACAGCCGCACAGCTACCGCCGCACTGGCAAAGTTGTTTGAGCAACGCCAGCTGGACAAACGCTACCGGGTGGTTGTCCAGGGTCAGCCTACAAAAGATGAACAGACTCTGAGTGAGCCTGTCGATGGCCGCCACGCCACCAGCCATGTCTACTGCCTGAAATACAACCCTGCTTCTAACCAGTCGCTGCTGGAAGTACGGATCGAAACCGGCCGCAAACATCAGATTCGCCGCCATTTGGCAGGTATCGGCTGTCCGGTAGTGGGTGATCGCCTTTACGGCAATGGGGATCAAGAAGAAGACTTGCAGCTCACCGCCGCTCAGCTTGAATTCATTTGTCCCCTATCTGGCGAAGCACGCCAATACCGTTTGTCAGACAGCTTGCTGCCGCAGCTTTGACGGTTTTACCCATCTTTACAGCGCTTGCACCCAACTTTACGTTGCACTCCCCCATACTGGGAACCATCAAACAGCGAGCACCTGCAAACTGTCTTGACTACCCCCCTTGATAGAACACTATTGCCCCGCTCCCCCAGCGGGGCTTTTTTTTGCCCACATGCCGGTGCCTTTTACCCATCTTTACAGCACTGCCACCCACCTTTACGTTGCACTCCCCCATACTGGCAACTATCAAACAGCAAGCACTTGCGAACTGTCTTGACTACCCCCCTTGATAGAACATTTTGCCCCGCTCCCCCAGCGGGGCTTTTTTTTGCCTGCTTCCCAGTGCCTTTTACCCATCTTTACAGCACTGCCACCCACCTTTACGTTGCACTCCCCCATACTGGCAACCATCAAACAGCGAGCACCTGCAAACTGTCTTGACTACCCCCCTTGATAGAACATTTTGCCCCGTTCCCCCAACGGGGCTTTTTTTTGCCCACTGTTCACTACCGACACCAACAGATACACTGCGATATCACCTACGATGAGCCCCTCTTATGTATCTGGATTTCGACCAGCTTGCCCCCAGCCAACGTTACTTCACAATGACCCAGAGCGTTGTGCCCCGGCCTATTGCCTGGGTGTTGTCCGATAACGGCGATGGCGGCCACAACCTGGCGCCTTTTTCCTACTTCAATGCGGTCTGTTCCGACCCGGCGCTGATTATGATTTCCATTGGCCACAAGTCCAGTGGAGAATGCAAAGATACTCTGGTGAACATTCACGAGCGCAACCACTTTGTGGTGCATATCCCCCACAGCCAGCAGGCGGCAGAGGTGACAGAAACTGCTCGAACCCTGGATCACGGGCAATCTGAACTGGACGATCTGGATATCAACCTGACAGAGTTTGCCGGGTTCACCCTGCCACGACTGGCACAGTGCCGCCTGGCGTTTGCCTGCCAGCGCTACCAGATACAGGAAATCGGCAACGGCCCACAGTTCTTGGTACTGGGAGAAGTAAAAGCACTCTACGCCGACGACGCTGTTGCGCACACCACCGATACCGGGCGACTAAAGCTGGACGCAACCGCCATCGACCCCTTGGCACGCTTGGGCAGTTCTGAGTACGGCACCCTCGGCAAGGTGCTGGATGTACCACGACCAAAATAAGCGGGCAAGCCTATGAATGAGCTGTTGCTGGATGTGGTAAAGATTATCCCGGCCATTGTGTTTCCCGGTGCCGCTCTGATTCAGCTGTGGGCACTCATAAAGCAGCGCAGCGCCAACGGGGTCAGTGCGACCACTTGGTGGCTGTTCGCCATCGCCAATATTTGTTTGTATATCTATACCGGAAAATACACCGAAGTCGCAGCCATTGTGACGTTTCTGGGCACCGCCACTCTCAACATAACCGTGGCTATAACTGCGCTACTGCTTCGCAGACACCCTGAACACAAGTAGCCTCGCCTAAAACAGTCTCAGCTAGGGAACCTTTGATTAATTCCAGCAAGTCTCTGCGCAATCTGTAAGCTACTCATGCAAGGCGCTGCTCGCAGGTAATGGTCATTCCCTTGGCAAGAGCAGGAACACAGCAGGAGTGGCTTACAGGCCGCGCCCTTCGGGGCTTACAGAGGCATGCTGGAATTAATCAAAGGTTCCCTAAAACAACGTGGCCAAAAAAAAGCCCCGTTGGGGGAACGGGGCGATATGGTCTTCAACAATAGGCTATCGAGGGGGATAGTCAGACAGTTCGCAGGTGCTCGCTGTTTGATGGTTGCCAGTATGGGGCAGAGCAAAGTTAACTTGGGTGCCAAGGGAGTAAAGATAGGTAAATCACACCGTCCGGCTTTTCCCCTCCAGATGATCCACCACATGCTCCGCAAAACCATATCCGGCCTCCGCGTAGAGGTTGAAGGAGATGCACCCCAACTCTGACAGCTCTGCCATATCATCCGGGAAGCGAGCTACAGCGGCTAGCTCTCCTTGATAACCCATGCTCTTAAGTACCTGACTGGCATCCAGGTTTTCTGAATGATCCGGCAAGCAAATGGTAATTACTTTGATTTCACTGAGGTTGACGTTCTCCCAAAACTCCCTGTCGGTAGCGTCACCACAGACCACTCGAAAACCGTCTTCCTTAAGCTTTGGCAAGCGCTCCTGAGCAGAGTCGACACCAATCACGTTGTCGCCATAGACCTCGCGCAGGTGAGTGTAGGCACCGCGCCCTACACGACCCATCCCCATCACCATAATGCTGGCGTTATCCAACTTCACCGGTTGCTCAAACGGCAGGCGCTGAGGGCGCTCGTACAAGTGTTGATGAAAGCGCCGGTACAAACGATGAGAGCGGGCATTAAACGGTACGGCGACAAAAAACGACAGCGCCATTGCCAACGCGATCACCACCACCCAATCGTCACTGATCAAACCGTTGGCCGCTGCCAAAGCTGCCACAATAAGGCCAAATTCACTGTGGTTGTACAGCGAAAGAGATGCCAGCAGTGATGTGCGGGCACGCAGCCGGGTGGCCACAAAACCCCAGTAATAGAGCACAGGTTTTACCAGCGCCAACAGTGCCAGAGCCAACGCCAGCAAGCACATATCCAGCGACGGCACGCCTTTAAGGCCAATACTGACAAAGAACCCCACCAGGAACAGACTTTTCAAGTTAATCAGCGTTTTGCGCAGCTCACTGGCTTTGTGGCAACCACTCAGCAAAACACCAAAAATCAATGCACCAAGGTCGCCCTTGATGTTAAAAAACTCGAACAACCCGTAGCCCCCGAAAGCCAAACCGATACCAAACAGGGTTAGCAGTTCACCGTGGCCACAAAGCGCAAATACACGGTGCAATAGAGGCCTTAACGGGATCAACAGCAGCAAGCTCAGAGCCGGCCAACCGGGCAGCTTGCCAGTACTCAGAGCCATAAACACCACCGCCACCAGATCTTGCACAATCAAAATACCAATGGCGAATTTGGCGTGCAGGGACGCGCCCTCACCGCGTTCATCAAACACCTTGACCGCAAATACAGTACTGGAAAACGACAGCGCAAAAGCCACCGTCCACAGCGCACTGCCCTGCACATCCCCCAGAGCAGGAATCCATAACAGCAGCCCCATCAGGGCCAAGGCGAATAACGGCAGGCAAATCAGCATGACCAATCCGGCCACCCCCCACACCTGAACCGCCGCCAAGTCCCGCAGGTTTAACTTCAGGCCGATGGTGAACAGCAGCAGGGTAACGCCAGCATTGGCAATTTGGTCGATCAGTGGGCCTGGGTCGAGGGGCATTTGGCTGATGGCAAAGCCGGCCACCAAATAGCCCAGCATGGGCGGGTAGCCCAGCTGCCGTATCAGCAACCCGGCCCCCAGGGCAACAACAATAATAATGGGGTCAATCATGGAGCTGGCCTATGTGGTTATCTCTATATTATCGGCACTTTTTATCGACACTCTACCGCACTTTTTAACGCGCTTAACTCAACACTGCCACACTTTTGATCTGTGCGTACACAGCCATCCCTACCCTAAGGCGAAGGCCATCTACCGACTTGCGGGTAATATGAGCAAGCAGAGGCGTGCCATTTGCATTCAAGCGAACAACCGCCTGAGATGGGCTCAATGGTTCGATGGCTGAAACGGTGGCCGGCAAGCAGTTGAGTACACTGCTTTGGCCAGGTACTTGTAGAGCAATGCTGACATCTCTGGCAAGGATGCGCAGCCGCACTGGCTGCTCTGCGACCAAAACCCCGGGAACGTATAGCTCGCCACCAGCAAATGCCAGTTGGGTCAGCTGGTAATGGTCGTCACAACCAATCACCCTTGCTTCTATCACCACTTCTGCATCTGCGGATTGCGCCAAAGGCAAATCAAGGCGTGCCAGAAGCTCCGATGTCACACCGCTGGCGACAATGCGCCCGCTGTCCATCAGCAACAAATGATCCGCCAGCTGCGCCACTTCGTCAGTGGAGTGACTGACGTAAATAATGGGGATATTCAACTCCCGAGGCAGCTGCGCCAGGTACGGTAGAATTTCCGATTTGCTGGTGCGATCCAGCGCCGCCAGTGGCTCATCCATCAACAGCAGTTGCGGGCTGACCAACAGCGCTCTGGCAATAGCCACCCGCTGACGCTCGCCACCGGAAAGCTGCTCGACCCGCCTGGACAGCAGCGGCTCCACCCCCAACAGTTGCACCGCATCATCAAAGCCAATACGCCGTTGAGTGGGCGGTGTGCGCTTCAAGCCAAACATCAAGTTATCACGCACATCCAGATGCGGTAGCAAACTCGCTTCTTGAAACACGTAGCCCAACAAACGGCCGTGTGTTGGCAGGCACAGATCAGCGCTCTGCCATACCTGATCACCCACACAGCAGTGCCCCTGAGCGCCCTTTTCCAACCCCGCAATCGCTCGCAACAAGGTCGTCTTGCCACAACCGGATGGGCCAAACAAAGCCGTTATCCCCTGCCCTGGCGCACAAAACTCGGCATCCAGAGACCAGTCACCTTTGTGTAAGCTCAGCTGCACATCCAATATCATCGTGCGACACCAAGTGACAGCGGCGACCGGCGATTAATGGTGTACACCACGGTGAGTACAACTACCGAAAACAGCAGTAAGCCGCCCGCCAACCAATGGGCTTGTGTGTACTCCAGGGCCTCCACATGGTCGTACATGGCAATGGACAAAACTTGTGTTTCCCCTGGGATATTGCCACCGATCATCAGCACCACACCAAACTCACCAACGGTATGGGCAAAACCCAGTACCGCTGCGGTCAAAAGGCCGGGCTTAGCCAACGGCAGCACTACTGACCAAAAACAATCCCACGGAGAAGCCCTCAGGGTAGCCGCCACTTCCAACGGCCGCTGGCCAATGGCGGCAAAGGCATTTTGCAATGGCTGTACCACGAAGGGCAGTGAATAAATGGCCGAACCAACAACCAGCCCGGAAAAGCTGAACGCCAGATGGTTACCCTCACCCAACACAGAAGCCAATGGGCCATTGGCCCCCAATAACATCAACAAATAAAAACCCAGTACAGTGGGTGGCAACACCAGTGGCAGGGCCAATAACGCTTCGAGGATTGGCTTACAGCGGATTCGTGTGCGTGTCAGCCACCAAGCCAGTGGCACACAAACTATCAATAAAACCGTTGTGGTAACTACCGCCAACTTGAGCGTTAGCCAGATCACAGCAATATCGGATGGCGACAACCCACTCATGGTTGGCCGCCTACAGAATGGACTTCGGGTAGCTGGTAACCGTAACGACGAATAATGTCGCGCCCGGCTGGGCTGTTTAAATAAGTCATAAAGACATCGGTAGCCAGGTTACTGGAAAGCGGTACTGCCTGTTGCTCAATAGGGTCGTACAAAGTTGCAGGCACCAGCCAATAAGAGCCTAGTTCGGTATCAACGTCATGACGCATGTGTAACGCCACTAATTGAGACAACGCAACAAACCCCAACTCGGCATTGCCCGAGTGTACAAAGTGCAAAGCCTGATTGATATTTTCGCCGCGCAACAACGTCCAGTTGGGAGCGTCGATCTTTAGGGCATTGAGTACTTGTTGGGCTGCACGGCCATAGGGCGCGAGCTTCGGGTTGGCGATCGCCAATCGGCTTAAATTTTTTGCATACAGTACTTCGCCACCACTAACCAATTTCGGATCCTGACTCCATAACACCAGCCGGCCAACCGCGTAGGTAAAACGCTTACCAGTAACTTTCTGCTGCTGTTCAAGGGCAATGGGGCGGTCGCTGTCTGCCGCCAGGAAAACATCAAAAGGAGCGCCGTTAACAATCTGCGCATAATGCTTTCCGGTAGAGCCCGGCACCAATTTAAGGCGATATTCTGTGCGCTGTTCAAAATCCGCCTTGAGGGCTTTAGCCGCTGCTAAAAAGTTACTGGCAACGGCGACATCGATGGTTTGCCCCAGACAATAAAATGGCCAAACAGCGGTTAAAAAAACAAGTGCACGAATCAACAATCAGCTCCCGACGGTTGCCGCAAGCATAACGTCTAGAATCAATTAATGAAAACGCGAAGGAGAGAAAGAACACATACACCAATAGCCTCTGTGCAGAACTGCAGCAAGAGGCTATTGGCCGTATTTTAAGAATTTAAAAACCATTGAATCAATGGTTAAACGCAACCGTAAATCTCCAAGTCTTCACGGATAGAGTTTTTAATGTCTTCGTGAATAACAAACGCAAATTCGCTTTCCAATTGCTGCTGCTCTTGACCCAGTGATTGCTGCCATTCCAGATCCTCTGACACACTGACAGAAGCCTGTTGATCAACATCCGCTTTTAACGATTGCTTATCCGCATCGTGATCAAAAACAAAACCGATAGCAGTGTCTTCGTAAAGAGGTTTGCTGTCTGCAAAAGTTGGCGATATCAGCGATACCATCATGGCAAACGCCACTAATAAATGTTTCATAATGCGCACTCCCGTGCTGTCAATTCAAGTGGCGCGCATTATTCCCAAAGCGTGAGTAAACTTGGTCACTTGCCCAGTTAAGTTGGGTAAAAGATTGTTAGCTTTTCCCACAAAAAAAGCGATTTTCAGCCACTGATTTTCAGGCTGTTAACCAAGTCACATTTTCAACCTGTTGCCGAAGGCATATCCTCCAGTGCGCTTTTCAAGTATTCCCAGAAACTGGCCACCGCGGGAATCGAGACCTTCTCATCTGGCGAGTGGGCGCCACGAATAGTAGGCCCGAAAGAAATCATGTCCCAATTGGGGTAAATCGCCCCTAATATCCCGCACTCCAAACCGGCGTGAATCACGCTCACTTTAGGCTCAATATCAAACAATTCAGAGTGCTTATTGATCATCAGGGTAAGCAGCTCGGTATCCATCTTTGGCGCCCAACCTGGATAGGCGCCTGCAGTGCACACATCGGCACCGGCCAAACGAAAGCTGCTGGCCACAGATTCGGCCAAATCATCCCTGGCTGTGTCAGAGGCGCTGCGGGTCAAACACTGCACATAGATAGTGTTATCATCATTGAACACCACCGCCAGGTTGTTGGATGTCTCCACCACCCCCGGCAAGGCGCTGATCATACGGGCAGCACCGTTGGGGCAGGCGTATACAGCCTCAATAAAACGCCCTAGTACCATGCCGTCTATTTGTGTAGACGGCAGCTCTGCCGGTGTCAGAGTAATCGCAAAGCTGTCTTCCACTCCGGCCAACTCAGCGCTGACCATAGCAGCAAATTCGCTCACCCAGATTTTGAATGCATCGGCCTGTTCCGACGCAACTGTGACGCCGGTAAAAGCCTCGCGGGGAATGGCGTTGCGCAAAGTGCCGCCATTGAACTGGTAAACGCCAACAGAAAACTTTTCCACAGCGCTGTGCAATAACCGATTGGTAATCTTATTGGCGTTACCACGACCGTCGTTAATATTGAGGCCGGAATGGCCACCAACCAGGCCACCCACATTCAATTCAAAAGCCACACGGCCTGCTGGTACCGGCTCGCTGCTAAATGGCAGCTTGATATTTACGTCCACACCACCGGCACAACCTACAAACAATTCGCCTTCGTCTTCGGAGTCCAGATTGAGCAGAATATCTCCTTGCAAAACATTCGGCTGTAGCCCCTGGGCACCGGTCATCCCTGCCTCTTCGTCAATAGTAAACAACGCTTCAATGGGGCCATGGGTAATTTCGGTGGACTCCAGCACCGCCAGCATGGCAGCACAGCCAATACCGTTATCGGCCCCCAAGGTAGTGCCGTCGGCTGTCACCCAGTCGCCATCTACATAGGCGCTGATCGGGTCGGTGGAAAAGTTATGACTAGAAGCGGCATTTTTTTGCGGCACCATATCCAGGTGGCTTTGAAGAATCACCCCGCGGCGATCTTCCATGCCCGCGGTCGCCGGCTTGCGAACAATGACGTTACCCACTGTATCCAAAAAGCTTTCCAGATTGTTGCGAGCGGCAACGTCCAACACATAATCCACGACCGCCTGTTCTTGCTTGGAAGGACGAGGGCGATTGCACAGTTCCTGAAAGTGGTTCCAAAGTTCGTTGGGCTGGAGTTGGGAGATGGGCTGGTTCAAATGTGCCTCCTAAACAATAGGGAATAATCAAAGGCGGTTATTCTACTGAGAGCAACCCGGAACTGGCGATGGCACAACACGTATACACGTTAACCAAGGGCGTAAACTGAACGATACAAAGTCAACAGCTAAATGGAATCCGTTCATACAAACGAATTTCATCTGCGTTCAAGGTGGCCCTGTAAGCCAGCACTTCAACACCGGCAGCGATGGCTTCGCGTAGGGTAGCGCCGTATTCAGGGTCGATGTCGTCTGCGGGCATTACTTTATCAATACCGGTGTGTTGCACGCAGTAAAACAGCACCGCCCGCTCACCCTGCTCGGCCATAGCAGCCAGTTCACGCAAATGCTTGCTGCCGCGGGTACTCACTGAATCCGGAAACAAACCCAATCCATCACCCATGTGTAACGTGACATTTTTGACTTCCACGTAACATGACTGCCCAGGATGATCCGGGTGGTCACTCAGCAACAGGTCAATGCGACTGTTTTCGGCGCCGTATTTCACTTCGCTGCGCAGCTGTCGGTAACCCTGCAGCTCAGTGGCAACACCCTCTTCAAGAGCTTCATGAACCAGATGATTTGGCCGCCCGGTATTCACTCCCGCCTTGTGCCCGCAAGGGGTAGTGGCAACCTCCCAAGTGCAAGGGTATTTACGCTTGGGGTTGTCGGAACGGGAAAACCAGCAAGGGCTGCCTTCCAGCAGGCAGTTCTTCATCGAACCGGTATTGGGACAATGTATAGTGATCTGGTCACCACTAGATAGCTGCACATCCGCCAGAAAGCGTTTATAACGCTTGATCAAAGTGCCTTGTTCCAAGGGTGGATCGAATTTCACCGCCATCATCTCCGGTTACCAAATCCGGCAGTTTACCCGGGATGGGTAATTAACACTTGAAAATTTACCCCCATCAATCTATAAACGGCTGTTTTTCAACAATTGGGGAGAGGTAATGCCCACCAAAACCAAAAAAGCCGCCGCGGCAAGCACGGCAATCTCAATGCACGGCTTTGAGCCCTACAAAGAGAAGAAGGGTGAGGAATACATGAATGAAAAGCAGCGCGACCACTTTAAAGGTCTGCTGCTGGCTTGGAAACGCGAGTTAATGGAAGAGGTGGATCGCACCGTATCCCATATGAAGGATGAGGCATCCAACTTTCCTGACCCTGCCGACCGCGCCACTCAGGAAGAAGAATTTAGCCTAGAATTGCGTACCCGCGATCGGGAGCGCAAGCTGATCAAGAAAATCGACAGCACCATTGATCGCATTGACCAGGATGACTATGGCTTTTGCGACCAGTGTGGGATTGAGATTGGCATCCGTCGGCTGGAAGCTCGTCCCACTGCCGACCTCTGTGTTGACTGCAAAACGCTTGATGAGATCAAAGAGCGTCAGATCACTGGTGGTTGATTACCACTCGATACACGGGGTGAACCCTCACCCCGTTTTCTTATTCCCATGCCTGCCTATATAGGCCGCTTTGCCCCCACTCCCTCCGGGCCATTGCATTTCGGCTCCCTGGTGGCCGCGCTGGCCAGCTATCTGGACGCCAAACGCCACAACGGCCACTGGCTGGTACGCATTGACGACATCGACCCACCCCGTGAAGTGCCCGGTGCTGCCGATACCATTCTCCGGCAATTGGAGGCTCACGGCTTATATTGGGACAGCGGAGTGCTTTACCAAAGTACCCGCAACGAGGCCTACCAAGCTGCATTAGAACAGCTGAACACCTACCCCTGCGATTGCAGCCGCCAGGCCATCAGGGTGATGGGTGGCTTGTACAACGGCCACTGCCGGCAGCGTCAACTACCACCGCCAAACGACTATGCACTGCGTGTAAAAATCACCAAGCCCATGGAAGTTGCCTTTAATGACAGCATTCAGGGCCACCAAAACTGGCCGGTAAAAACCAATGGTAACGACGACTTTATTGTCTGGCGCCGCGACGGCTTGGTGAGTTATCAACTGGCCTGTGCGGTGGACGATTTATACCAGGGCATTACCCATGTAGTGCGGGGCCGAGACTTGCTGGACTCCACCCCCAAGCAAATTTACCTGATGCATCAGTTATCCGAAGGCAAAGCTGTACCCAGCTATGGCCATATAGAACTGGTCATGGGAAACGACGGGCAGAAGCTCAGCAAACAAAACCTGTCTCCCGCGATCGAAAAAGAAGAAGCGGCAGAGAACCTGTCTCAGGCTCTCTGTCATCTGAAGTTGCAGCCCCCTGAAGGACTCGCATCTGCGCCAGTGGAAGAATTAATTCAATGGGGCATTGGCCGAACGACGCTTTCTGAAAATCGTCATCCCCGCGAAGGCGGGGATCCATCTAATTCGGCGCACTGATCTATATGGATTCCCGCGTTGTACGGCTTACGCCTCAGCCTTCGGCTGCCCAAGCATAGCTTGTCGCGGGAATGACGAAAGCCTACCCTTCAAATGCCTTGCGGGGCGTGGATACTGAACCGGCGTCTTCGCCCTTCAGGTAAGCCAACATGGTATCGGCGTCAGACACTTCAAAGGGGTCGGATTCGCAATTATCCTCAAAGCCCGCTTCCAGGAACATCTTCTCGATATTGCCGTCATTGACCAGCATGGAGTAACGCCAGGAACGCATACCAAAGCCAATATTGGACTTATCGACCAACATACCCATTTTGCGAGTGAACTCACCGTTGCCGTCAGGCAGCAGGAAGATCTTTTCGTTGCCCTGCTCGCGGCCCCATTTGAACATCACAAACGCGTCGTTCACAGATACACAGATAATTTCGTCAACACCCTGGGCCTGAAACTCCTCGTACAGCTCTTCGTAGCGCGGCAGGTGGTTAGAAGAACAAGTAGGGGTAAAAGCACCGGGAAGAGAAAACACCACGACTTTCTTGCCGCCAAAAATATCCTGAGTGGTTTTATCCTGCCAGCGGAATGGGTTAGGACCATCCACAGACTCATCGCGGACGCGGGTTTTAAAGGTAACGTTAGGCACTTGCTTGATAACAGGCATTATTGGCTCCGTGAAGGTTAGCTGTAAATTTGAGTGGCCACTATACCGCAACTAACTCCGCTAAAAACCCTATAGCTTTGATATGAAAATTCAATCAATCCACAAAGATCGATTAATTTAAGAATTTAAGGATTTCAACAGCAAATGGGCACTGCGTTTGGAAGCGGCGCACCATTTGTCGATATCGCCGAGCGCAGACAGGGACTCCATGTTGAAGTAAATGCCAACAATACCGGTGGCCACAGCATAGCTGTCTTCTTTACTGCTGTTGAAATATAACGCTCTCAGTACATCCTGTATGGCGTCGATAAATTCATTCACAGACTGTTGCAGTGGTTTTGCCAGATACGGATTGCTGACAGTGGCACTGAACAAAGCATTGGCCACCAGCGCATAGCGGTTATTGGACGACTGCACATCGAACAGGTACTCGACCAGAGTTGCCGCTGTACCCTCTTCTGGCAAATAGTCCAACAGCTCTTTCGTTTGCCGACTAGACTCGGCCAAAAAGCGTTTCAGCAGCGCCTTGATCAGGTCATCTCGGTTGCCCACATAGTGGCGAATCAGGCTGCGTTTCAGACCCGATTCAACCGCCAGCCTTTCCAGAGTAGACCCTTCAACCCCGTACTGCGCCACACAGCGCTCAAAGGCCTGCAGGATTTCTTCGGTTCGCTCAGTTTTAACACTGGGCCTTGGCATTTGATAACTCCAGATTCAGTTAATTGTCAATATTGACAATCTACCACCCAACCTTTAACTTGTAAATTGTCAAATATGACAATTTACAAGTTAAAGGGCACTCTTGAATGGACTGGATATTACAAACACTGACCGAATCACAGCTTTACCAATGGGAAACCGTAATCGGCGATTGGTTCTTTGCTGCGTCTATCGGATTCTTGCTGATCGAACTTTTACTCTATGGGGTAAAAAAACAGTTCACGCGCAACTTGTTGGGAGACACGCTGGCCAACTTTGTTACTTTGGTTCTGTTCCTTGCAGTAACGTTTTCCATCGCCGTTATTTACCTCAATATTTTTTATTACGTACACGAATGGCGCTTTTTCACAGTAGAGATAACGCCGCTGTCGATCATTGCGGCAGTCGTACTGGCCGACCTGACCTACTACTGGGAACACCGCTTTACTCACCGGGTAGGTTTCGGCTGGGCGACGCACACGGTGCACCACAGCTCGCCACACTTTAATATTTCCGTGGCCTACCGCTTTGGGCCGCTGGACGGGGTAATACCACTGGTCTTCCACCTGCCGATGATACTGCTCGGCTTTAACCCCATCCTGGTGCTGTTTGCAGAAGCGCTTGTGCAGCTCTACCAAACCGCACTGCATACCGAAGTGGTTAAAAAGCTGCCAAGGTGGTTTGAAGCAGTGATGAACACGCCCTCCCACCACCGGGTACACCACGGCTCCAACCGGGAATACATTGATAAAAACTACGGCGGAATCTTTATTGTGTGGGATAAATTATTCGGCACCTTTGCCGAAGAGAGAGCCACTGTAAAATATGGCGTGGTACCACCGGTTAACAGCGTCAATCCGCTCAAAATTTTCTTTAGTGGCCTAGTATATTTGGGCGCCAAAATGCGCTCGGCGTCTTCAGTGGGCGTGGCACTGGCTTATTTGATAAAGCCCCCAGGGTGGCGGCATAAACGTTGAGAAGCGAGTAAATAACCACCGAAAGTGCTCTGCACAACATAGTGTAAAAGCTCACAAACTCCCGGCAAAAATCCTATAATGGCGGTTTTGCCCAGTGAGTTTGCACACCCATGGAAACCATTCAGGTACGGGGCGCACGCACCCATAACCTCAAGAACATCGACGTCGATATCCCTCGGGACAAGCTGATCGTCATCACTGGCCTGTCCGGCTCCGGCAAGTCATCGCTGGCGTTTGACACCTTATACGCCGAGGGCCAACGCCGTTATGTGGAATCGCTATCCACCTACGCCCGGCAGTTCTTGTCGATGATGGAAAAGCCCGATGTGGATCATGTGGAAGGGTTATCGCCGGCCATTTCCATCGAGCAGAAATCCACCTCCCACAACCCGCGCTCCACTGTGGGCACCATTACCGAAATTTACGATTACCTGCGCCTGCTGTTCGCCCGCGCTGGCGAGCCCCGCTGTCCGGATCACAACCTGGAATTGAAGGCGCAAACCGTCAGCCAGATGGTGGATCAGGTGCTGGCGCTACCGGAAGGCACCAAGCTGATGCTGCTGGCGCCGGTGGTTCGCGCCCGCAAAGGCGAGCACGTGCACCTGTTTGAACAACTGCGCCAGCAAGGGTTTATTCGCGCCCGTATCGACGGCGTGGTGGTGGACCTGGACGACGCTCCCAAGCTGGAAAAGAACAAAAAACACAATATTGAAGTGGTGGTTGATCGCTTTAAAGTGCGCGACGATTTGCAATTACGTATTGCCGAATCTTTTGAAACCGCCCTCAACCTGGCAGAAGGGTTGGCAGCGATCTCCTACATGGATGGTGGTGCCGATGACCAGCTGTTCTCCGCCAAATTCGCCTGTCCGGTATGCGACTACAGCCTGACCGAACTGGAACCCCGGTTGTTCTCATTCAACAATCCAGTAGGTGCCTGCCCCAGTTGCGATGGCCTGGGCGTGCGCCAGTTTTTTGATATAGACCGGGTTGTACAACACCCGGAGGCCAGCATTTCCGAAGGCGCCATTCGCGGCTGGGACCGCCGCAATCTGTTTTACTTCACCATGCTGGAATCCCTAGGGGAGCACTACGGCTTTGATATCGATACGCCCTTCAAAGACCTCAAGCCCATTCACCAGCAGGCCATTCTCTACGGCAGCGGCGATGACGAAATTGACTTCAGCTATGTGAATGACCGCGGCACGGTGTACAAACGCACCCACGTATTTGAAGGCATTATTCCCAATATGGAGCGCCGCTACAGAGATACCGACTCCAATATGGTGCGCGAGGAACTGGCCAAATACCTCAACACCCAGCATTGCCCGGAATGCGACGGCACCCGCCTGCGCCGTGAAGCGCGCAATGTGTTTGTAGATGGCAAAACGCTTTCTGATCTCACCGCCGTACCGGTGGGAGAATCTTACGACTATTTTGAAAATCTGGATTTGCCCGGCAGGCAGGGAGAGATTGCCGAGAAAATTATCAAGGAAATTCGCGAGCGCTTTCGCTTTCTGGTGGACGTGGGCCTCAACTACCTGACTCTGGATCGCAGCGCCGACACATTGTCTGGCGGTGAAGCCCAACGCATTCGCCTGGCCAGCCAGATTGGCGCTGGCCTGGTGGGCGTGATGTATGTACTGGACGAACCCTCCATCGGCCTGCACCAGCGAGATAACGAGCGTTTGCTCAATACTCTCACCCGCCTGCGCGATTTGGGCAACACGGTGATTGTGGTGGAACACGACGAGGACGCTATTCGCCAGGCAGACCATGTGATCGACATTGGCCCTGGCGCCGGGGTGCACGGCGGCGAAGTGGTGGCGGAAGGGCCGCTTAAAGACCTGCTAAAAGCACCGCGTTCGGAAACCGGAAAATTTATGTCCGGCGAACGCAAAATCGAAGTACCCGCAGAACGCACCCCCTTCGACAAAAAGAAACTGCTCAAGCTTAACGGCGCCAGTGGCAACAACTTGCAAACGGTGAACTTGGAAATCCCGGTGGGTCTGTTTACTTGTGTCACCGGTGTCTCTGGCTCCGGCAAGTCGACGCTGATTAACGAAACCCTGTACCCACTGGCGGCCACCGCACTGAACAAAGCCACTACTCTCAAAGCCGCGCCACATAAGTCTGTCAAAGGGCTCGATCATTTCGACAAATGCATCGATATCGACCAAAGCCCCATTGGCCGCACGCCGCGTTCCAACCCGGCCACCTACACCGGTATTTTCACCCCCATTCGCGAACTGTTTGCCGGTACTCAAGAGGCTCGCTCGCGCGGTTACAAACCGGGCCGCTTTAGCTTTAACGTCAAGGGCGGCCGCTGTGAAGCCTGCCAGGGGGACGGCGTCACCAAAGTGGAAATGCACTTTTTGCCAGACATCTACGTGCCCTGCGACGTGTGCAAGGGCAAACGCTACAACCGGGAAACCCTGGAAGTGGTATACAAAGGCAAGAACATCCACCAGGTGCTGGAAATGACCGTGGAAGATGCCTTGGAATTTTTTGACGCGGTGCCGGTGATCGCCCGCAAGCTGAAAACCCTGGTAGATGTCGGGCTGACCTATATCCGCCTGGGACAATCTGCCACCACTTTGTCAGGCGGTGAGGCCCAGCGAGTCAAACTGGCCAAAGAGCTCTCTAAACGAGATACCGGCAAAACTCTGTACATACTGGACGAGCCCACCACCGGCCTGCACTTTCACGATATTCAGCAACTGCTGGATGTGCTGCACCGACTGCGGGACCACGGCAACAGCGTGGTGGTGATTGAGCACAATCTGGATGTGATTAAAACCGCTGATTGGGTAGTAGATCTAGGCCCAGAAGGCGGCAGCGGCGGCGGCGAAATTATTGCTACCGGCACACCAGAGCAAGTGGCGGACGTGCCGGGGTCGCACACCGGAAGGTTTTTGGCGGGGATGTTGGGGTAAGCGTCGCCCACCGCCTTATTGAGAGAAGTCGAAATGGAACCAGGGAAAGAGCCTTGATTAATCATTGGCCCCGAGTTTCGCTTTGTTGCACCCGGGCTACACTTCTAAAAAAACGCTTCGCTAGAGGACAATAAAAACCTCAAGGAGATAGCTATGAAAGACTTGGACGACCATAAAAAGATTGCTGTACTGATTGATGCCGATAATGCGCAGCACACCAAAATTAAGGCCATTCTGAATGAAATTTCAGCTCACGGGCATTTACTGATCAAAAGAGCTTACGGCGATTGGTCCAGCGACAATTTGAAAAACTGGAAAAAGTCCCTCAACGAGCTGGCTATTCAGCCAATCCAGCAATTTGCCTACACCACCGGGAAAAACTCCACAGACGCGTCAATGATTATCGACGCCATGGACTTACTTTATTCCAATAAGTTTGATGCCTTTGCACTGGTATCCAGCGACAGTGATTTCACCAAGCTGGCTTCTCGACTCAGGGAATCTGAAATATTTGTGTTTGGCGTTGGCCAGAAGAAGACACCGATTTCTTTCCGCAATGCCTGCGACAATTTCCTTTACACAGAAAACCTGAATGTAGAAATTACCAAGCCGAAAAAAACTATCACAGCAAACAAAGCCTTAGAACTTATACCTTCCTTAAGCAAGGCTTGGGAGAAATATCAAGACGATGAAGGTTGGGCTATGGTTTCCAATGCAGGCAGTTTTGTGAAAAGAGCTAACCCGGACTTTGATCCAAGAACTTATGGCGCAGCCAAGTTTTCCGATATTATTTCAAGTCTTGCCGATAACTTTGAAATCAAAAAGGCCAAAGGCCGAGGAAATACCGTTATTTATCGAGTAAAGGAATAAGCCGCCAGCTGCTTATTGGTTGAAACCGTAGCCTAAGTGCAGCAAAGCGGAATATGGAAACGAACAACGAAGGCCGAACAAGTATTGGCCCCGAGTTTCGCTTCGCTTTCTCTCAATAATAGGAACGAGCTACGCTAAATACTTACTGTGAAACGCGATATGTTCGCCAATAAACGAGGCGATAAAAAAGTAACTGTGGTCGTAACCGGGCTGCATACGAGTTTCCATGGGGTAGCCCGCCTGCTCAGAGGCCTCAATCAGCAACGGCGTTTTTAACTGTTCTTCCAAAAAGTTATCTGCTGTTCCCTGATCCACCAAAATCGGCAGCCGTTCCGTAGCCTGTTTAACCAGCGCCACTGTATCGTGGCGTTGCCAGCTCGCTTGGTCTGAGCCTAAATAGTTGCCCAGCGCCTTTTGCCCCCAAGGGCAATTGATCGGCGAGCAAATGGGTGAGAACGCCGATATCGAGCGGTAACGGTTGGGGTTATTTAAGGCAATGGTCAGAGCCCCGTGCCCGCCCATGGAATGCCCCATAATGCCGACGCGATTGCCATCCACCGGAAGCTCCCGGTTCACCAGCGCCGGCAATTCATCCACCACGTAATCGTACATACGGTAGTGCCGAGCCCAGGGCTCTTCGGTGGCGTTTACATAAAATCCCGCCCCCAAGCCAAAGTCGTAAGCGCCGTCCGGGTCATCGGCCACTCCATCGCCGCGAGGGCTGGTATCCGGGACCACAATCGCCACACCGTATTGAGCCGCGTACTGCTGGGCGCCAGCCTTGGTAACAAAATTTTCATCGGTACAGGTTAAACCGGACAGCCAGTAGATAACTGGCACACTGCCCTGCTCTGCCTGGGGTGGCAGGTAGATGGAAAACGTCATCTCGCAATTCAGAGATTTAGAGTTGTGCTGGTAGCGTAACTGGCGGCCGCCGAAGGATTTGTATTCGCTGATTTTTTTCATCATTTGATCAGTTTGTAGGGTGCTTTCTTTAGGTGGGTCAGCGCAGCGTAATCCACCGGAATTGTTTTGGTATTTGGTGAATTACGCCTTTAGCTTGTTGGAAAAATCAGTACATCACCACCGACCGAATACTCTCACCCTTATGCATTAAATCAAACGCATTATTGATGTCACTCAGCGGCATGGTGTGGGTAATCAAATCGTCGATATTGATCTTGCCTTCCATGTACCAGTCGACAATTTTTGGTACATCGGTGCGACCCCTGGCACCACCAAAAGCGGTGCCGCGCCAGGAGCGGCCGGTCACCAGCTGGAACGGGCGAGTGGCAATTTCCTGCCCGGCACCGGCCACACCAATGATGCAGCTTTGACCCCAGCCTTTGTGGCAGCACTCCAGCGCCTGGCGCATCACATTTACATTGCCAATGCACTCAAAGCTGTAGTCCACACCGCCCCCGGTGATTTCAACCAAATGATCAACTACATCATCCACTTCCGATGGATCAACAAAGTCAGTCATGCCAAATTTTTTCGCCAGTGCCACCTTCGACGGATTCAGGTCGACACCAATAATCCGCGTCGCGCCCACCATTTTTGCACCCTGAATCACATTCAGGCCGATACCACCCAACCCGAAAACCGCGACCGTAGAGCCGGGCTCCACGCCCATGGTAAATGCCACCGCGCCTATACCGGTGGTGACGCCGCAGCCGATATAGCAGATTTTGTCGAAGGGCGCGTCCTCGCGCACTTTGGCCACGGCAATCTCTGGCAGCACAGTAAAGTTGGAGAAGGTGGAGCAGCCCATGTAATGAAGGATGGGTTCACCGTCGAGAGAAAAGCGGCTGGAACCATCGGGCATCAGGCCCTGCCCCTGTGTAGAGCGAATCGCCTGGCAAAGATTGGTTTTGGGGTGCAAACAAAAATCGCACTCCCGGCACTCTGGCGTGTACAGGGGAATGACATGGTCACCGGGTTTAACACTGGTCACACCGGGGCCAACATCTCGAACGATGCCAGCGCCTTCGTGGCCAAGGATAGCGGGGAAAGCCCCTTCCGGGTCATCGCCAGACAGAGTAAAGGCATCGGTATGGCACACCCCAGTGGCCATAATTTCCACCAACACCTCTCCTTGTTTTGGCCCCTCGAGATCAACGTCGACAATTTCCAGTGGCTTGCCAGCGGCAAAGGCCACTGCGGCTTTGGTTTTCATCTTCTTATTCTCCCGTCAACGAAAAGCAAAAGGATGCGCCGAACCTAAGACAGTATCAAGAGCGCTATTCAAAATAGTGACATTTTCGTGAGAGCAAGGCGGCAATGCGCGCAGGCCCGCAGTGTATATCTAATACATGGGGAGTCGAGCACATTGCCAACGCAGCTATCGCGGAAATGGGGCATTTTGAAAAGCGCTTTTAAGATTTTTTGGCCGCCATCATCTGCGCCAACCCCTCCCCCATCACCGACGCGCCGCCCAGTGACCAGCCTCCATCCACCGGCAATACCACGCCACTGATATAACTGGCCTGCTCAGAGGCCACAAACAGCGCTGCATTGGCCATATCCTCGCAACTGCCTTGGCGTTTCAGGGGCACAGACTGTGTTACGGCCTGCTGAATCTCCGGCGTGGGCGCCAAACGCTTCATGCCTTCTGTACCGGCAATAGGGCCCGGCACCAAGGAATTTACCCGCACACCAGCCGGCCCCCACTCCATTGCCAGGGTGCGCGTCACCATATCCACCCCGGCCTTGGCGGCGCACACGTGAGCCTGCATCTGCATGGGCAAAAACGCTTGGGGCGCAGAAATATTAATCACCGCCGCACCGGGTTTGCGCAGCAGTTCATAAGCAGAACGCAAGACGTTAAAGGTGCCGTTCAAATCGATATCCACCACCACCTTAAATGCCGCGGATGACATCTCATTTCCTGCAGCGGGAAAATTGCCAGCAGCACCAGACACCAGCACATCAATATCGCCCAGCTGTTCGTGCGCCTGTTGTAAGGCTTTTTGAACCTGCTTGTACTCGCGCACATCAGCGCTAAAGCCTACCGCTTCTGCACCGAGTCCTTGCAACTCCGCAACCGCCCCGTCCACCTTGCCCTGATCGCGGCTGAATACCGCCAACCGGGCGCCCGCCTGGGCAAAGCCCCTGGCAATACCCAAATTAATACCACTGGTGCCGCCGACAACAAAAACCGTTTTGCCTTGATAGTTAAAACTGGTAGACATTTTTGTGCTCTCCATTGAGATGGCCGAATCAATACATGGAATGAGTATTACCGGCCAAGGGACTGTTGTATAGTTTGGCTACTAAAACAACTATGACTGTGCAGTCCTTCCAGCCATAAAATGCGAGGCAGTGATTGTGACCCGGTTACTTAATAATGCTTATAGAATAGCGAGCCTAGCTATTTTTGTTGTGTGTATGACAAGCTGTTCCCATACAAACAAGACTAATTGGCAATCACTGTTTGATGGCTCAAGTACTTCTGGTTGGACACAAAGCGGAGAAGCAATCTGGTCTGTCAATAATGGCGAATTGGCTGTCTTACCCAGTGAGCCAAACGGCTATTTGGTCACCGAAAGAACATTTGCCAACTTCCAACTAACACTGGAATTCTGGCCAGACGCTCAAGTAAATTCAGGAGTTTTTATTCGCTGCCCAGATAATAAAAAGATAGCCGCAGGCACTTGTTACGAAATGAATATCTGGGACAACCACCCAAACCAGTCCTATCGCACTGGCGCAATCGTCAAATATCAGAAGCCGCTGGCTCAGGTGAATACCATTGGCAAGTGGAACAGGTACGAAATAACCGCTGTAGATAATGTGATTACCGTCAAAATAAACGGCGTTGTGACTGGTCAGTTAAAAGACGATTATTTGAACCAGGGATATATTGCCTTGCAGCGTTTTAATGGTGGGTTGATTAAGTTTAGAAATATTAAGATCAAGGAAATTTAATTAAGCCAAGTGTGTATAAGCCGTTGGCTCTACCTCATGCCCACGAAGGCATATGGAACACAAAGGTTCACAAGTGAAATTTCTTACGACACTCCTATGCTTTTTAATGCTTTATGGCTGTTCAGAAAATGAGCTAGAGAATGCCAGCGCATCCTATAAATCAAATCATGACTATGAAAGCCTCGCAAAGATTCATGCAAGTTTGACTGAAGGAATGAGAAAGTCCGACGTAGAAATGCTATTAGGAGAATCGGACTATTCACCTATTGAAGGTCAATATTACTATTCTTCGGATCGCTACAGCCCAATTGAAGGCTCAGGCAATCCACCAACAACAGCAAATGTAGGCTTGATAGTTGAATATAGAATTACAGAATACCCTGGAGATGGAACGATTAAATCAATACTCACAGATCGTTTACAAGGCTATTACTTTGGGCCAATTGGAGAATGAAGCGCGTGAAAAATTTATCTTTCCTGCCAATGATTTTCTTAGCGTTGGCAGCTTCAAACAGCTCAGCACAAGACAAAGAAATCTCACTGCAAAATCTAAATGATGAATTAAGCTTTATTAATGCTTTAGGCCCTCCAGAGCGAACAGAACAAGGCTTTTTGCCAGCACCAAATAGCCATAGAGGCGAGCAAATCGGATCTACACTTTTCTATGATGGTTTAACTGTATTTTTTCACTACGATCAAATAGCGACAATAGAGATAACCGACCCAAAATACTCATTAATCCCGGAAAAGACTGTAGGAACAACCACCAATTTTCCAAATAAAGAGCGGCATGTTAATTTTGGTGATTGCCAATACACAGAATCGATTAAAAGCGGAGTGATAACTAAATTGCGCTTAATATGTCCAATATAAGCGCTAACATTTCACGGCCTGAAGGCCGTGAACTTCACCCACTGAGCGTATTCTTCTACCGGTTATGCCGATGCTCAATCAACTGCTCTACTACCGACGGGTCGGCTAGCGTTGAGGTATCCCCCAAACTATCAATTTCATTGCCTGCAATTTTGCGCAGGATACGACGCATTATTTTCCCGGAGCGGGTTTTCGGCAAACCCGGCGCCCACTGAATAATATCCGGCTTGGCGATGGGGCCGATTTCTTGTACACACAGGGCCGTTAATTGCTCAAGCAATTCTTCGCTGGGCTCTACCCCCACCATTGGTGTCACATAGGCGTAGATGCCCTGCCCTTTAATATCGTGGTTGTAACCCACCACGGCGGCTTCGGCGATATCGTCGTGCAGTACCAAAGCACTTTCCACTTCGGCAGTGCCCATGCGGTGGCCGGATACATTGAGCACGTCGTCTACTCGGCCAGTAATCCAGTAGTATCCGTCTTCGTCACGGCGGGCACCGTCACCGGTAAAGTAATAGCCGGGGAAGGTAGAAAAATAGGTGTCAATCAAACGCTGGTGATCACCGTATACAGTGCGAATCTGGCTGGGCCAGGAGCGTTTAATAGCCAGAACACCCTCGGCAGCGCCATCCAGCTCATTGCCATTTTCGTCGAGTATGACTGGCTCCACGCCAAAGAACGGCCGCGTGGCAGAACCCGGTTTTAGCGCAGTAGCCCCAGGCAGTGGAGTCAGCATATGAGCACCGGTTTCGGTTTGCCACCAGGTGTCCACAATGGGGCAGCGCTCTTCGCCGACTACTTTGTGGTACCACTCCCACGCTTCCGGATTGATGGGTTCGCCCACAGTACCCAGTAATTTTAATGAGCTGCGATTGGTGCGAGTAACAAAATCATCCCCTGCACCCTGCAACGCTCGGATAGCGGTAGGTGCGGTGTAAAAGGTATTTACCTGATGTTTATCGATAACCTGCCAAAAACGGGAAGCATCCGGGTAAGTGGGCACGCCCTCAAACATCAAGGTAATAGCACCGTTACACAGCGGACCATAGATAATATAGCTGTGGCCAGTCACCCAACCCACATCGGCGGTACACCAATAGACATCGCCTTCCTGGTAATCGAATACGTACTTGTGAGTCATGGCCGCCTGCAACAGATAGCCACCAGTGGTGTGCAGCACCCCTTTGGGTTTGCCGGTGGAACCCGAGGTGTAGAGGATAAACAGCGGGTCTTCGGAGTCCATCACTTCTGGCCGGCAATGGGCTTCCACCTCGGCAGTTGCTTGGTGGTACCAGATATCGCGGCCTTCATTCCAGGCTATATCGCCACCGGTACGACGCACCACCACACAGCTGTGTACGTCAGGACAGTTAGCCAGAGCCGCATCCGTGTTCGCCTTCAAGGGAATGGCTTTGCCACCGCGCACACCTTCGTCCGCTGTAATCACAAGGCGGCAGTCGGAATCGAGAATGCGGTCTTTCAGTGCTTCCGGTGAAAAGCCGCCAAACACCACCGAATGCACCGCGCCAATACGTGCACAGGCCAGCATGGCATAGGCAGCCTCGGGGATCATTGGCATGTAAATGCAAACCCGGTCGCCCTTTTTCACACCACGAGCTTTAAGCACATTGGCCAGGCGGCAGACTTGCTGGTGCAGTTCCAAATAAGTGATGTGCTGACTGTCTTCTGGGTTATCGCCTTCCCAGATAATAGCGGTTTGATCGCCACGATCGTTCAAATGGCGGTCAATACAGTTGCTGGCCACGTTGAGCTTGCCACCATCAAACCACTTGGCCTCGCCCTTGGACAAATCGTATTGGCTGACCGTCTGCCATGGCTGGTGCCACTGCAAAAATTGCCGAGCCTGCTCACCCCAAAACCCATCTGGATCATCCAGAGATTGTCGATACATTGCTTGGTAAGTAGCATCGTCGATATGGGCACGCTGTTTCCAGGCTTCGCTAACGGAGTGAGTGGGGAATTCGTGCATAAATATTCTCTGTGGTTGGCAATCGCAAAGACCGCAAGATACTGCAGTTTTGGGCGGCAAGTAAAATGGTTTACTCCCAAGATTGTACTGGTCGTTAAAACACATCCAAGCAGTTCAACAACCGCTTTTTAAAGTGACACAAAGCTACCTTCTGCCCCTGAAAAGCAACCAGTAATCGCCACTTTGGTCATTTAAAACCGTAGCTAATCACAAGCCGCTCCACTACAGCCTGGAAATAAAGTTAATAAAAATCAAAATCTTAAAGATATAACTCGATTATCAGCTGGCGCTTATCCCTACACACTCATCTAAGCAAAAAGTATGAACCAAACTTCTATAACGACGTACTAAAAGGCTGCCACTACAATAATTCCACAAAGGGTACGGCCATGACCAAAACCAAAAGTTACCGGTTACGCATTATCGCCGGCATCAGCTTCTTCCTGTTTCTTGCCACCGCGTTGTTTATCGCCTTATTTCAAAGCCACTCCCTCGCTTACAACGATCACTACCACCGGGTACTCACGTCATTAACCCAACTGGAGCAAGCAAGCCAACGGCTCGAGCAACGGGGCGCTTATTACCTGGAAAACGCACCCAGGGACTTTGAAAGCTACTTCCGCGATGTACAGGTGTATTACAAAAACATGCAAAGCGATCTGCAACAGTTTGAGGCGGTGTTGACGGAACTGGAGCAGGAACAGGTCAATTATCAAAGCGGCTTACACACCATTGGCACGCTGGGGCTGCTGTCACAGCAGACTGAAGACACCGCGTTTGTCGAAGATATCCGCAATACCTGGAAGGGTTTTAAAGCAGGGGTTACAGACAAATTAGGCAGCAATGAAAAAGAACCTCGCCTGGAATGGGGAGCAGAGTTTTTGGTGGAACAGGGGCCGATCTTGAGCCGTCAAATCACCACTCTGAACGATAACCATCGAGTTCAGCTGGAGCACAATCAGCAGCTCAGTCAGTTGATTCTCAACAGCTCGTTGATCGTATCCGGTATTTTTGGGCTAATCGCCGTCGTCTGGTTTTTTTACTCAATTATTATGCGAGTGAGTCGAGCAGCAGAAGCCTGCCAACGAGTGGCCAACGGCGATTTTGGTTATAAGATAAACAACAAAAGCCGAGATGAAATTGGCTTATTGATCGACGCATTTAATCAGCTGTCCAATCGTTCCCGCCTGGTACTTAATATCCTGGGTGGCATGAGCAGTGCCAAGAATCTCAGCCAGGCGCTGGAGCTATTAAGCACGGAGAGTCAGGCTTTCTTCCATGCTGACTTTACCGGGTTACTGTTGCCATCGGCGGACCGACAATCCCTTTACCTGTGTGGCGCATCCCCCCAGGGCATTTTTGAGCAAATATCTCACAAGACCATTCCGATGAACCACAACCACGGCATCGCCAGAGATATCCGCCAGGCATTTCGCGAGAAGCAGCCCTGGCGCATTGGTGAGATTCGCCTCTACTCCGTGCGCAATGCCAATGCCGGGCTATTGCGAGACACCAGCCGAGCCACCGGTTGTGTAGAAGCGGTAGGAATTCCACTGATGATTGATAACAAAGCGTTTGGCATGCTGGTGTTTGCCAGCCACGACAAAAACAGCTTTCAAAACGACAAAGTGGCGTTATTTAACAACCTGGGCACCAGCATCGCCGACGGCCTAAGCCGGATTCGCAGCTCTACTGAGCGCGCACCCTTGAAAAAAGCGGGCTGAATAAGTTCGAGCGGGGCTACGCCACCTGAACGGGAATAGTGTTGGCAGTGCGCTCGACGTTGTTGAGCTCGTCCAGATAGATCAGGCGGGGCTTGAAGTTGGCTAGCTCCGCCTCTTCGTAGTGGCCGTAGGCGGCGATGATAATGCGGTCGCCCACCTGCACTTTGCGAGCGGCAGCGCCATTCAGGGATATGGTCTTGGAGCCGGGTTCAGCCAGAATCACATAGGTGGCAAAGCGCTCGCCATTGCTGACGTTGTAGATTTCGATGTATTCAAACTCGCGCAAGCCGGCCAGCTTGACCAGTTCCTGATCAATGGCGCAGGAGCCGTCGTACCAAAGCTCTGCCTGGGTGACGGTGGCCATGTGCAACTTGCACTTCAACATCTTGCTTTGCATTACATATACCCGGAATACTCAAGGGGGCGACATTATACCGTCGCCAACAGATAGTGCCACCTTGAATGGTGTATGAAGTCGTCATTGCGAAGGAGCGTAGCGACTGCGGCAATCCTTTAAAGTTGGTAGCGTGCTGATGGAGATTGCCGCGCTGCGCTCGCAATGACAGTGATATAAAGGCTCGCGATAACGGTGAGTTTCTACAAACTCACCGTCACATTATCAATCAAGCGGGCATTGCGGGCATACATGGCGCCGAGAATCACAATTTCGGTATCGTCGCAGGCCGCCGGCTCCAGAGTTCGAGCGTGGCGAATGGAGATATAGTCAGGCTGAAAACCCTGCTCAGCAATGCAGTGTCTGGCCTGCTCTTGCAGTTGCACAAAGTCCCGTTCACCGCTGACGATCTGTTCACTGATCCAGCAAAGAGTGCGGTACAGCACATTGGCTTTGGGGCGTTCGTCCTCGCCGATAAAACTGTTTCGAGAACTCAGCGCCAAGCCGTCGTGATCCCGTGCGATGGGCGCAGCCACCACTTTCACGGGAATGCATAAGTCTTCGGTCATACGGCGAATCACAGCCAGTTGCTGGTAGTCCTTGATACCAAACACCGCCTCATCTGGCTGCACGATATGAAACAGCTTGGACACCACCGTGGTCACCCCTTCAAAGTGCCCAGGGCGGCTGGCACCGCAGAGAATATCGGTCATGGTGGGCACCACCACACGGGTTTGATCCGCCATGCCGTTGGGGTAAATTTCGGCCTCTGTGGGATTAAACAAGTAATCACAGCCCACGGATTCCAGTTTTTGAGCGTCGCTTTCCAAGGTGCGAGGGTAGGTTTCCCAATCTTCGTTTAAACCAAACTGCAGCGGATTCACAAAAATGCTCACCACCACCACATCGCAGGTCTGCCGCGCTTGTTTTACCAGTTGCAGATGGCCTTCATGAAGGTTGCCCATGGTGGGCACAAAGCCAATACGCTTGCTGTTGCGACGGTCACTAAGCACAGCATCGCGGATGCCTTGAACGGTGTGGAATAGTTTCATGGTCAGGTAGTTGTAGAGTGAATCAGTACTCATCGGCGGAGAAATAGTCTTCCGCCAAGTCTTCGAACCGGGTGTATTTACCCAGGAACGCCAGCCGGACAGTGCCCAGCTCACCGTTACGATGCTTGCCGATAATCAATTCGCCAATGCCCTTGTCTGGGGAGTCTTCGTTGTACACCTCGTCACGGTACACAAACATGATAATGTCGGCGTCCTGCTCAATGGCACCGGATTCCCGCAGGTCGGAGTTCACCGGGCGTTTGTTGGGGCGCTGTTCCACATTCCGGCTCAGCTGCGACAGCGCAATAACCGGGCATTTGAACTCCCTGGCGATGCCCTTGAGTTCACGAGAAATTTGCGACACTTCCTGAGTTCGGCTCTCCGCAGGCACACTACCGCTCATCAGCTGAATGTAGTCCACCATAATCAGGGCGGGATTACATTCTTTGTCCAGCTTGTCGCCATCCCAGTTGGCGTGTTGTTTTTTCACGGCCTCCCGCTGGCTGCGGGTCAGCTCGCGAATGCGGTTGCGCATTTGTATGGGGGTAATGCCGGGCGTGTCGTCGATAAACAGTGGCCGCCCTTTCAAGCGCTTAGCCGCGTTGCTAAGCCTTGGCCAGTCGTCTTCACTTAGCTGACCATCGCGCATCTTTTTAGAATCAATTTTGCCCGTGGACGACAGAATCCGCGTCATCAGATGGCTGGCTGGCATCTCCAGGCTGAACACCAATACCGGGCGTTCCTGGTGCAGCACAGCGTGCTCCACCATATTCATGGCGACGGTGGTTTTACCCATGGAGGGGCGGCCAGCAACGATAATCAAATCCGAGGTTTGCAGACCGGAGGTAATGTCATTGAGCTTTCGAAAGCCGGTTGCCAAACCGGTAATGTCGCTATCGCTGTTAAACAGCTCCTCCAGTTTATCGATAGCGTCTTTGAGCAGGCTATCAACATTTTCAAAGCCCCCTTCGCTGGGGCGGCTTTCAATAATTTCGTTGAGCTTGCGCTCGGCTTCCGCCAGTAGTCGGCTGCTGTCCCAGCCAGACGGCTGATAGCCGCGCTTTACAATATCACTGGAGGCATTGATAAGCTGGCGAACAATGGAGCGTTCCAGCACGATTTGCGCGTAAGCGGCCACGTTGGCGGAACTGGGGGTATTGGCGGCAATGTCCGCCAGGTAGACCATACCGCCCACCTGATCCAGCTCTTGATTGGTGTCCAGCAATTCAGACAGGGTGACCGGATCCAGTGGCTTTTCCTGCTCGCTGAGCTGGCGCATGGCCGCAAAAATTACCCGGTGGTCGTGGCTGTAGAAGTCGTTTTCGGCCACGATGGCAGCCACACCATCAAAGCCCTCGTTGGCGATCATCAGGCCGCCCAGCACCGCCTGTTCCGCCTCAATGGAATGGGGCAGAGTCTGGCCCCGCACATCGCGGGTGTCTTCGATATCAACCACTTCGTTCATAACATCAGATGACGCAGCATATCTGTCACAGCGACTGTAGCGCCCTAGCCTTCAATAAAATACTAAGGCCTAAAGATTGCCACGTCGCCCTGCGACTCGCAATGACAGAGGCAACTATTTAAAGGGTGCCCATGAAACCACCCAAAACAAAAATGGCACCACCCAAACCTCACAGTTCAGGCAGTGCCACTTTTTGCGGGTTCATCACCCGCAAGCTACATCGGTTTGTGGCCGGGCAATTAGCCCTGAGCAACAACCGACAGCTTAATGGTGCGAGTTACTTCCGCGTGCAGTTGAATATCTACTTCGTATTCACCCACTTCGCGAATAGCACCTTCTGGCAAGCGAACTTCGCTCTTCACCACTTCGGCACCGGTAGACTCCAGAGCTTCAGCAATGGCATCGGTGCCGACAGAACCAAACAGCTTACCTTCGTCACCGGCGTTGGCTTCGATGGTAACAGCAGCATCGTCCAGTTTGGCAGCGCGCGCTTCGGCAGCAGCCAGAGCGTCAGCAGCGGCTTTTTCCAGATCAGCACGACGAGCTTCAAACTCGGCAATGTTGGCGTCGGTGGCAAAAACAGCTTTGCCGTTAGGGATCAGGTAGTTGCGGCCATAACCGGCTTTTACATTGACTTTGTCGCCAATGCTGCCCAGCTTGCCCACTTTTTCCAACAGGATTACTTCCATCTCGGTATCCTCTCAATCAATTCAGTACTAATGCGCCTTAGGAGCGATATAACGGCGCAAATCCACAAGGCTGTCGGTAAATGCAATTACCACCAGCATGGGTACAAACAGCGGCATCACCACTATTAGCCCCACATAAAACATAACCAGCGTTTGTACACCCAACCCTCGCTTGGCAACCAAGCAGTGCACCAAGCCAATGCCGGCAATTAACAACGGCAATGCCAGTACATTTATCCATAGCTGCCAGTGTTCATCCATCAGAGTGCAAGCTACTATCAGCCCCACCAGCGCTATGCCTTGTACCCGGCTAAAACGCAGGTGGTGGAATTCCTGTTTAAACCCACCGGGGTTATACAGCGCAGCTTGGCAATACCTGGCAAGCAGCAAACAAACCACCAATACTTCCGAGGCTGCAGAGGCAAATACGGCCTGCACATCCATGGTGCTGTATTGGTCAAACAGGGTGAACAGCGGTATCGGCTCTTCTGTTTGCAGCATGTTCTTGTAGGCTTCACTGAAGTGGAGTTTGTATTGCTCCACTATCTCTGCCGCACTTGGCATTAGCCAAAATGCGCAGCTTAAGCCTGCAACGGTAATCAGTGCCTTTGGCCAGGATTGTGTAAGCCTTAACACCGCCGCTGTTATCAGCAACTGGACGCTAAGCCCAACAACAAACACCAAGGCTGCTTGCGATTCCAACGTAAACAGCCAGGGAATCAATCCCACCAGCAGAACCAGTCCGCCTTCCTGAAGTCCTTTTCTCAGTGTTACCAGCCCAACAACAAAAAAGCCGATAACGGGTATACACGCTACCGCAATCGCTTGAGCGCGCCCGCGCATAATTAATTCCGCCAAGGCGCGCACGACTGCGTTTTACTTCTTACTTGTGGCTATCGGTATACGGCAGCAGTGCCAGGTAGCGAGCACGCTTAACGGCGCTGGCCAATTGGCGCTGGTATTTCGCTTTGGTGCCGGTAATACGGCTCGGTACGATTTTGCCGGTTTCGGTAACGTAAGCTTTCAGGGTTTCCAGATCTTTGTAATCGATCTCGGTAACGCCTTCGGCGGTGAAGCGGCAAAATTTGCGACGACGACTAAAACGTGACATGGCTTATTCCCCTTCACCAGTGGTTTCTTCAGCAGCTTCCGCTGCGGGCTCAGCGGCTTTTTCCGCTTCGGCTTTGGCAGCTTCCTGAGCTTGACGCTCTTCACGACGGCGTTCACGGCTCTCGCGCTCGGCTTTCTCGGCGCGCTCCGCTTGCATAATGGAAGAGTCTTCGGTGATTGGCTGATCGCGCTTAATCACCAGGTTGCGCAATACCGCATCGTTGTAACGGAAGTTGAAGGTCATTTCGTCCAGCACTTCCTGCGGGCATTCAATGTTCATCAGAACATAGTGCGCTTTGTGGATTTTGTTGATGGGGTAAGCCAGTTGGCGACGGCCCCAATCTTCCAACCGGTGAACGCTGCCGTCGGCGTCTTTAATCGCCTTGGTGTAACGCTCAATCATAGCCGGAACCTGTTCACTTTGGTCCGGATGGACCATGAACACGACTTCGTAATGTCTCATTGTAACTCCTTACGGATTAAAACAGCCGCCTACCATTCGTTGTAGTGCGGCAAGGAGACCCGGAATTGACACTCGATACACGAGCACTACCCCTCCGGGAGCAGGGGGCGCAGAATTATAGGGAGGTCGCAGGGGGGATGCAAGGGCTTAAAGCAGGGTTAATCTTCCCGTAAACGCCCAACTCTGGGGCGCTTACGGCGGTTCTCCACCATCAAATGAAACACACTGGGAATATTGCAACGCCATTCCTTGAGCATAAAGGTAATGATGACTTCTTCTATAGCCACCCAAACGTGCAACAGCACCACCACCCGAAACGGCCAAGAAGAGTCTTCAAACAGGGTGAGCCAGAAAAACGCCGGCGCCAGCAGCAACGCCGCACCTTTGGCAGCCCAAGTGTGGTAGCTGGGAAAACAACCAAAGCGCGCCAGGCAAACAATGATGGGGGGCACATTGGCGACAATGGCTAGCAACACGAACCAGCGTTCACTGTGAAACTGATCTGGCCACGCCCACATCAAACCAAATGCCATGGCACCGTAGGTGAGCACGTCGGCCCAGGTATCCAGCTTGGCACCCAGCTCAGTGGTTTGCCCCAGGGTGCGCGCCAAAAAACCATCAAAACAGTCGGTCAGCAGCGACACTGCCAACAACAGCAAAAACGTACTGCCATCACCACGCCACGCCAGCCACAACAGCACGGGCACCATAAACAGCCGGGTGAGGCTGAGAATGTTGGGAATGGAAAAAATTTTTTCCTTGGTAAAAGTCTCCATGTTGTTGTTATACCACGGCTTTCTGAATCGTTGAAAGGTACGCAGAGTCATTTGGTGGTGATATTTTCACCAGCTGTCTGCGCGCATTTTTCACCGCTTGCTCTAGAAAGGAAGCCAATACACAATAGCCGACTGTTCGTTTTTGGAATGACCCGTCAGTGATCGACACCCTGCGCCACTATGAAACCCCCGAAGGCATCGAATTAAAACTGCCCCTGGCCGGGCCAGCGGTACGTGCCAGCGCCTGGCTGATCGACCTGCTGATTCGCAGCGCCGTCTATTTAATCGCTTCCTGGATCTTCGCCTGGCTCGGCAAAGTCGGCACCGGCATTATTCTGCTGCTGGTGTTCTTGTTGGAATGGTTTTATCCAGTGGTATTCGAAGCCACTCGCGGCGCGACCCCGGGCAAAAAGGTGATGGGCTTGTTGGTGTGCCAAGACAACGGCACACCGCTAAGCTGGAGCGCATCACTACTGCGCAATCTGTTGCGCGTGGTGGACTTCCTGCCATTTATGTATGGCTTTGGGCTGTTGAGCACACTACTTAACCGGGATTTCAAGCGCCTGGGCGACTTGGCAGCAGGTACCGTGGTGGTATACGCACCGGAAAAAAATAATGAAAAGCCATTACCGCAACAAAAGGCATTACCACCGCCACACCCTCTGGATTTAAGTGAACAACAAGCTGTGACTAACTTTGCTGAACGCAGCAGCGGATTTTCTGATGCCCGCGCAAAAGAGCTGGCCACACTGCTGACCCCCATCACCCAGGCACCGGACGACAAAGCCACCGAAACCCTGTACGGCTATGCCCAATGGCTGCGCAAAGGGGGTTGAGTAACTAAATGAAACAACAAGCTTTTGAACAGTTGTACGAAAGCAGCTGGCAGCAATTCGACCAATTGCTGGACGATCTGGACCAACGCAAACCCCAATTACCCCTGGAACAGCGCCAACAACTGCCCGCTCTTTACCGGCGCTTGTGCGCCCATTACGCCCTGGCACAGCAGCGCCACTACAGTCCACACCTGGTTGCCGCGTTGCACCAACGGGTGATGCGTGGCCACCAGCAGCTGTACCGCAGCAAATCCTCTGGCGTTTGGCGACTGGTGGAATTTTTATGGGTGACTTTCCCCAATCAATTGCGCCGCCACTATCGCCACTTTTGGCTGGCGACCGCTTTGTTTTACCTGCCCGCTCTCGCTTTTGGTATCGCCTGCTACCTGGACGGGGACATGATTTACAGCGTGATGCCCGACAGTTCCGTAGCACAGATGGAGTATATGTATGACCCAGGCAATGACCAGGTAGGGCGAAGCTCAGAGCGCAAAGCCGACAGCGATATTATGATGCTGGGCTATTACATCTGGAACAACGTGGCCATCGACTTCCGCTCTTTTGCTTTGGGCATATTGGCGGCCATTGGCACGGTGTTGATTACCGTATTCAACGGTTTCAGCATCGGCGGTGTTGCCGGTCATTTAAGCCAACTCGGTTTTACCGACACCTTCTGGCCCTTTGTCAGTGGCCACGGCCCCTTTGAATTAACCGCCCTGACCATTGCCACTGCCGCGGGATTACGACTCGGCCAACCACTTTTATCACCAGGCCCCTACCGACGTATCGATGCCTTGAAAATTGCTGCCGGAGAGTCGGTGCAACTGTTGATAGGCGCCGCGGTGATGACCACGGCCGCCGCCTTTATTGAAGCCTTTTGGTCGCCCAACCCACACATCCCTATCTCCGTTAAATACGGTTTTTCGGCGTTTATGTGGCTGATCACTATTTTGTATTTATGGCGTGCCGGGCGCGGCCGCGCTAGCAGTAAAGGGCCCGTGCATGCAGATTGACAAGATTTCTGCTCGCCTGAGGTTGCGCAATAACTGGGAGGCCATCGACCTGGGTTTCAGCCTCGCTCGCCGCTGGTTTTTGCGCCTGTGGCTGCTGTGGCTGGTACCGGCTGCTGTGATTGCTACGCTGTCACTGACGCTGTTGGACAGCGTATTACTGGCCCTGCTGATTATGTGGTGGGTACAACCCCTGTATGAACGCCCGCTGCTGCATTTTCTCAGCCGTGCCCTGTTTGGTGAATACCCATCGGTACGCCGGGAGCTGCGCCAATACTGGCGACTGGTCAAACCACAATTATTCGCCACGCTACTTTGGCGCCGTTTCCACCCCGGCCGCAGTTTTGCAGAACCAGTGGTTTTGCTGGAAGGCTTAAAAGGCAAAGCCCGCGGTCGCCGTTTGGGCGTTCTGGGGCTTGGCACCAGCGGCACCGCCCTGTGGTTTGGGCTGCTTTGCTGGTTGTTTGGCCGTGCCCTGGATGGCTCACAAATTTCCCTGCTGTATATATTGGTGCCAGAAGAGCTGAACCTGTGGTTTATGGAAAACGTGTTTAGCGTTTTATTCAGCTGGCATCGAGGGGATGACCTGCACTGGTTGGGTGCAGTTATTTGGCTGCTGTCTACATCCTTGATTGCCCCCTTTTTTATTGCCGGTGGTTTTGCCTTGTACATCAGCCGTCGCACCCGGCTGGAAGGATGGGATATCGAACTGGCTTTTCGACGCATGGCCAGCCGCCACCAGCAAAGAGCCAGTAACCGTGGTAAAGCCGGGCTGAATGTTGTGGCGATAATGAGTCTTACTACATTATTGATAGCCGCCCCAGTACCCGCGCAACAAGAATCAAACACGGCAACAGAATCACCAAAAGTACAAAAGTCACCCCAACAGCTGGAAGATAAAAAGCTGATTGAGGAAATCACCTCTCAGCCAGAATTCGGTGAACGCAAAACCCGGCAGGTTTGGGAGCGCATCAAAGAAGAGAAAAAAGAGCGCAATACCGACTGGTTTAAAAAGCTGGAAAAGTGGTTTAAATGGCTGGAGCAAGTACTGCCCGCCTTGGGGCTGTTTTTCAAGGTGGTGCTGATTTTATTGATCCTGGCGCTGATTGTTTGGTTGCTGGTGCGCTTTACCAGCTGGCTCGACTGGCTCAATCTCCCCGTTAAACAGCGCCGCCGCAAAAAAGCACCGCCAACCAGCCTGTTTGGTCTGGAACTGGGCCGCGATTCCTTACCCGAAGATGTGTCCGGTGCCGCCTTACAGCTGGCAGATAATGGCCAACTGCGTGAGGCCATCAGCCTGCTGTTTCGAGCCGCCCTCAGCCATATGGTGCATCGCAGCGAACTGCCTATTAGCGACAGCAGCACCGAAGGCGAATGCCTGCGCCTGGCAGAGAAATACCGCCCCACCAGCGAACTGGGCTATTTTCGCCGTTTGACCCAAACCTGGTTGTTACTGGCCTATGCTCACCAACACCCTAGCCAGGAAAACACCCGGGAACTCTGCCAACAGTGGCCTCAGCATTATCAAGTGCAAGACACCGGCGAGGTGGCGCCATGAAATCAGAAAGGCGCACCATTATTATCGTCGTCTTGTTTTTGCTCGTAGCTGCAGGTCTGTACATCTACTGGTTCTTACAAAATCACCAACTGGTGGAGCGTGAATATCGGGAACGGCCATCGCGTGAAGTGAGGGAAAACCCGTTTCACGCAGCAAAACTCTATCTGGAGCGCAAAGGCTACGATGTAGAGGTGAGCAATGGTCTCAACCGATTCCAATCGCTGCCGTCCACCGACGACATGATTATTGGCGAGCGTCTTGGTGGCCGTTTGCCGGATCAGCGAGTGGACGACTTGCTTGATTGGGTCCACGACGGGGGGCAGCTGCTCACGGATGTGCAACGTTCCTGGGTGGGGGACGACCCCGGCGGTAACGACAAGTTACTGACCAAATTGGGAGTAACCCTGTGGGAGCACGACAGCGACGAATGGGATGAGGGTGAGATGCCCAGCTTTGAGCTGACCCACACCACACTGGACAGCGGCGAAGTCATTGAGGCGGAATTCGATTTTGGCTTGTCCCTTTACGACGACAGCGACCGCGACACCATTTACGTGCACGGCGAACACAGTAACCACATACTGGTCATCCCCCGTGGCAAAGGCTGGGTGATGCTGGCTACTGACCTGACTTTTATGCGCAACCCCGGTTGGTATCGCAACTGGAAAGGTGAAGAATCCAAACCCCACATCAACCATCGGGATCACGCTTTTTTACTCAACTGGCTGGCGGAAACCAACCACACTGTGTGGCTGGTTCGGGGGGTCGACGCCGCACCGCTGCCCGCCCTGATTTGGCAGCACGGCCGCTACGCGGTGATTTCTCTGGGGGTATTGCTGCTGTTTTGGTTGTGGTGGCTGTACAACCGCTTTGGGCCACTGCGAGCCAGTATTATTCCAGAGCGGCGCAACATTCTTGAGCACCTGCGCATGAGCGCGGTATTCGCCTGGCGCCAGGACAAGGCCCAGCAGTTGTTTACCGAGACTCGCAAGGATGTCGAACTGCTGCTGCGCCGCAAGCACCCACAAATTGCTACCCTGCCGGTGGCGGAACGCAGCACCAAACTGGCAGAGCTGTGCGAATTATCCGCCGAGCAAATCAACCGGGCCCTGCACAGTGACTGGCAGGGTGAGCGGGAATTTATTGAACTGACTGATTTACTGCAACAGATACGGAACACGTTATGAACGACACCACGCCCGAAACAGCAACGGAAACGTCGCCTGACAACAGCTCATCGCAAGACACCAGCAGCGCTGAGCGCAGCACTCTGTGCGCGCAAAAGCTGGCAAGTGCCATCGCCGATCTGAACGCCCTACGAGAGCAAATAGGCCGCGCCATGATTGGCCAGCGCCAGGTGATCGACCAGGCACTGGTGTGCCTGGTGGCCTCTGGCCACGCCCTGGTGGAAGGCGTACCAGGCCTGGGTAAAACCCTTTTGGTACGGGCACTGGCGAAAGCCGTCGGCGGCGATTTCAGTCGAGTGCAGTTTACCCCCGACCTGATGCCCAGCGACGTCACCGGCCACGCCATGTACGACTTAAAAAGCGAGCAATTTCGCATCCGCCGTGGCCCGGTATTTTGCAATTTCCTGTTGGCGGACGAGATCAACCGGGCTCCGGCCAAAACCCAATCGTCACTGCTGGAAGTCATGCAGGAGCAACAAGTGACCATTGAAGGGGAAAGCCAGAAACTGGATCAGCCATTTTTGGTACTGGCCACCCAAAACCCAGTGGAGCAGGAAGGCACCTACCCACTGCCAGAAGCCCAGCTGGACCGCTTTTTGCTCAAGGTATTGATTGATTACCCCAGCGCCGAAGAAGAAACCACCCTGGCTCGTCAGGTAACCACCGGCTCAACCGGCGACACTCTGAATATCGAAGAGATTGAAACCGTACTCAGCCCCCAGCGAGTGGTGGAGATCCAACAACTGGCCACTGAGCTGGAGATGGACCAGCAAATTGTCGATTACGCGGTGCGTATTGTGCGCGCCACCCGGGAGTGGAGCGGCATTGAATTTGGCGCCGGGCCGCGGGGCAGCATTTCCCTGTTGCGTGCTGCCCGTGCCCAGGCATTGCTGAGCGGCAACCACTTTGTAACCCCAGATGACGTAAAACAAGCCGCACCGGCAGTGCTGCGCCACCGCATTCGCCTGACCGCCGACTTTGAAATTGAAGGCTACAGCCCGGATCGAGTACTGGCCGATATTTTGGAAAACACCGATGCGCCGCGGATTTAATCCAGCGACATCCCGTCATTGCGAGGAGCCTTTATTGAAAAGAAAGGCGACGTGGCAATCTCGTGATGTCCGCTGCCAAATTACTGGAGATCGCCGCGCTACGCTCGCGATGACAAAGGCCAATGGAGGCCAACGGTGATCCGCCCCACCACAAGACTGATTGTGTTACTGCTCGCCTGGCTGTTGCTGGCAGTGGTGGCAGCCTTTGTGCCTGCGTTAGTCAATGCATGGGTAGTGCTTGCTGCCCTGCTGGCCCTGGCAACGGCACTGGATGCGGTTTGGGTCAACCAGTTAAAACAGATTGAAGCGGAGCGAAAAATCAATCACAACCTGCCCATCAACAGTTGGTCAGATGTGAAGCTGCGCCTGCGCCACCATCACGGTCGCACCTTGGCATTAACTCTGCACGATCATATTCCCAACGATTTTGATTACCGAGAGCAGCCCCAGGAATTAGCCCTCCCCCCCGAAAAAATGGCGGAAGTTCACTATTCAGTGAAACCTCAACAACGAGGCAATGCCCGTTTTACAGCACTGGATTTACTGGTGACGTCCCCCATGCAGCTATGGCGCCGACGCCAATTACTACCATTGGAAACCACGGTGCGGGTGTACCCCAACTTTGCCGAGATCAGCCACTACACGCTACTGGCCACCGACAACCGCCTCAGCCAAATGGGCGTAAAACGACGCCAGCGCCGTGGCGAAGGCAATGATTTTCACCAGCTGCGGGAATACCGCGACGGCGACAGCCTCAAACAGGTGGACTGGAAGGCCACCGCTCGCCATCACAAACTGATCTCGCGGGAATACCAGGACGAGCGCGACCAGCAAATTCTGTTTATGGTGGATTGCGGCCGCCGTATGCGCCACAAGGAAAATGGCCAGGAACACCTGGATCAGGCACTCAATGCTATGTTGCTGTTGTCCTATGTGGCGGTTCGCCAGGGCGATGCTGCGGGCTTTATTTCCTTTGCCGGGGACGAGCGTTGGGCGGCGCCACAAAAAGGCCAAGGCGCAGTCAATTTACTGCTGAACCAAACCTTTGATCTGCCGTCGACCATGGAATCCGCTGACTACCTGGCCACTGCTCGACGCTTGATGTCTCTGCAGCGCCGCCGCAGCCTGATTGTGCTGATGACCAATACCCGGGATGAGGATCAACAAGAACTGCTGACCGCCGTACAGCTGCTGTCACGACGACACCTGGTGGTGCTCGCGGATTTGCAAGAACCGGCGCTGCAGCAATCTCTACAAAGCTCCGTGGGCACCCTGGATGACGCCCTGCAATTTCACAGTGTGTACGATTATTTGCAACGCCGCCGCAACTTGCACGAATCTCTGGGGCACAGCGGTGCGGTTTGTATGGACACCACAGCAGAAGAACTGCCGGTGAGATTGGTTAACCAGTATTTGGATATCAAACGGGCGGGTAGATTGTAAACACGTCGTCATTGCGAGCCACACCGTGGCGCGGCAATCTGGTGACGGCAGCTGTCAATTTGATCGAGATTGCTTCGCTACGCTCGCAATGACGGTGGTTATTCCAAAGATTGGGTAAACACCGCCTTGTAAGAGGTGTACATCGTAATCACCCCCACCGGCACCAACACCAGCAGCGCCAAACCAAATGTAATGGCTGCCGGAATCATCAGCAACAAGCCAAACAGGCCGTACACCAAAAACGGCACGATATTTTTCAAGCAACCCAAAAAGCTCTGCTTCATGGCATCCCAGGCGCTGAGGCGATGAAACACAATCAGTGCCGGTGCAAACCAGGTCATCAGCGCAGTGCCAATAAGAATCATCAGCACCAGCCCCAAACTGATGCTACCCGCTAGAAATTGCTGCTCCAGATCAGCGAATGCAGCGACCATACCGGCAAACACAAAAGCGCCCACAAACATAAACACCATCAGCAGAATAGAAACCCCAAGCACCACCGCGCCGCAGATTACCAGCGAACCCATGGCTTCGTGCTTGAAGCCCCGAAACAGATGTTCAACAGACAACTCACCTCCCTGCTCCAGGCTTTGACAGCCCAGCATCATGCCCGCCACCAACACATAGCTAAACAGGGACAGCGCCACGCTACCCAAGGGCACAACGCCAGACACCAGAGAGATACCCATCAACACCAGACACACCACAATCCACATACCCGCGCTGCGGCTAAACAGCGAAAAAGCCTCAGCCAGCCAGCGCCAGCCACTGCCCGCCGAACACGCCTGTGGCGCGACTAACTGCCGCTCGCCCGCTTGCTGTGGTTGCACCACATCCGCCTGTGGCGCCTGATAAGGATTGTCTTCACTCATTATTCACTCCCGCGCAGATATAAACAGAATGTAACCGTTTGATCGTTGATGTTAAAGAGCAGGCCACGCACAATGATTGCTTGATAATCTGCACAGGCAAAAACTAGGAAAAAACCATGAAAAAGCTCTCTTTAATCGCGATCTTCTCAACAACACTCCTGTTTTTGAGCGGCTGCTCCCCGGAAGTGGGTAGCAAGGCTTGGTGTGAGGCCATGAAGGAAAAACCCAAGGGTGACTGGACCGCCAATGAAGCCACCGACTTTGCCAAACACTGCATTTTCCGCGGCGACGATTAACAGGAATTTATCTTGCTCGATCTCAAAAAACTTCGCGCCGACACTCCCGCCTGCAAGCACCTGATTCACTTCAACAACGCTGGGGCATCCTTGGTGCCAAATCCGGTGCATCAGGCGGTGATCGACCACCTGGATTTGGAACGCAAGCTGGGGGGCTACGAGGCAGCCGCAGCAAACGCCGACAAAATTGACGGTTTTTACAGCGCATTCGCCAACCTGTTGAATGCCAGCCGGGACGAAATTGCCTTTGTGGAAAACGCCACCCGGGCTTGGGACATGGCGGTGTACGGCATTCCCTGGCGCTCCGGTGACCGGGTGCTGGTGCATCAGTCGGAGTACTCCTCCAACTATCTGGCCCTGCTACAGCTGGCTCGGGAGAAGCGCATCCAGATTGATCGAGTACCCTCTGGCAGCGACGGCGCCATTGACCTAGAGCAGCTAGAGGCAATGATTCAGCCGCAAACACGGGCGATATTCCTCACCTACGTGCCTTCACAAAGTGGCCTGGTGAACCCCGCCGGCGAAGTGGGCGATATCGCCAGGGATAACAATCTGCTCTACATTCTGGACGCCTGCCAGGCGGTGGGCCAAATGCCGGTGGATGTGCAACAAATTGGCTGCGACGTTCTCGCTGGCACCGGCCGCAAGTTCCTGCGCGGCCCCCGGGGTACCGGTTTTTTGTACGTGCGCAAAGAGCGCCTGGATATTCTGGAGCCACCGTTTATCGACTTGCACGCCGCTCCTTGGACTGGCGACGAAAGCTACGAACTGCAACCCAACGCCCAGCGTTTTGAAAACTGGGAATGCTTTACTGCTGGCAAAATTGGCCTGGCAGCGGCGGCCAACTACGCCATGGATATTGGCCTTAGCCAAATCCAGCAGCAGGTGTTCTCATTGGCGCAAACCTTGCGTGATCAACTCAGCGCCATAGAGTGTGTAAAAGTGCACGACCCCGGCAGCCAGCGCTGTGGTATTGTCACCTTCAGTTGTGAAAACCGGGATGCCGAAAACCTAGTGACAGAGCTGCGCAACGAAGGCATTAATACATCAGTGACGGCCCGTCGCAATGCCCGCCTGGACTTCCAGGAGCGCAATGTGCCATCAGCGGTGCGTGCATCACTGCACTATTTCAACAATAACGAAGAAATCGCGAATTTTTGTCAGGTCATTGAGTCCAAGCTACACCAGTGAGCTCATAATAGAATCTAAGGAATTGTTCATGCCCGTGGAAACCGCACTATCGCCACAAACCAGCATTAGCGAATACAACCTGATTACCAAAACCCCCATTCTCGACGGCGGCGACCCGGAAGCGAAGCGCCAGGAAATTCTGCAATATTTCCACGACACCTTTTCCCTGTACGAAAGCATTTTTGAATGCCTGAAAGACGACCAGGCGTTCTACACCCGGGCCAACCCGCTGCGCCACCCACTGATTTTTTACTACGGTCATACCTCGGTATTTTTTATCAACAAACTCAATGTGGCCAAGCTGATTAATGAGCGGGTGGACGAGCGCATTGAATCCATGCTCGCCATCGGCGTGGACGAAATGTCCTGGGACGATCTCAATGAGAACAACTACCCCTGGCCTACACCGGCAGAAGTAAAAGCCCATCGCGACAAAACCCGCCAAGTGGTTGACCGTTTTATTCGCAACTGCGACATCAATTTGCCTATCCAGTGGGATGACCCTCTCTGGGTAGTGGTGATGGGTATCGAACACGAGCGCATCCACCTGGAAACTACGGCGGTGTTGATTCGTGAACTGCCTCTGGAAGCAGTGCGCCCCCACGCTCTGTGGAGCAACATCTGCCGCCACAGTGGCAATGCACCAACCAATGAATTGCTGCCGGTCAGCGGCGGCAAAGTGACTCTTGGCAAGCCGCGCAGCAACCCGGTTTACGGTTGGGACAACGAATACGGCCAACGCCAGGAAGACGTGGCGCCATTCAGCGCGTCCAAATACCTGGTATCCAATCAGGAGTTTCTGGAATTTGTCGAAGCCGATGGCTACCACACCGAACGCTATTGGACTGAAGAAGGTTGGCAATGGGCACAGTTCCGCCAGGCAGGTCACCCGGTGTACTGGGTGGTGGAAAATGGCACATACCGCTACCGCAGCATGCTGGAAGTCATCGATATGCCCTGGGACTGGCCGGTAGACATCAATTACCTGGAAGCCAAAGCCTTCTGCAATTGGAAATCGGAGCAAACCGGCAAACAAATACGCATGCCCACTGAGGCGGAGTGGCACCAACTCCGCGAGCTGGTGGACAGCGACCAACCCCACTGGCAGGGGGCACCCGGCAATATTAATTTGGAAGGGGAATTTTCTGCCTGTCCGGTCAATCGACACGAATTTTCCAACGGCTTTTACGACATTATAGGCAATGTCTGGCAGTGGACAGAAACCCCCATCGATGGCTTCGACGGTTTTGAAGTGCACCCGATTTACGACGACTTCTCTACCCCCACCTTCGATGGCAAGCACAATATTTTTAAGGGCGGCTGCTGGATATCCACCGGCAACTACGCCATTCGCGATTCCCGCTACGCCTTTCGGCGTCACTTCTTCCAATATTCCGGCCTGCGCTATGTGGAGGGCGAAAAATTGCCAGACCCAACCTTAAACACTTACGAATCGTCCACCATGGTGGCTCAGTACATTGAATTCCACTACGGCGACGAACATTTTGGCGTGCCCAATTTTCCGGCAGCTTGCATTAACACCATCGAGCCACACTTACAGGGCAGAGCCACAGAACGCGCACTGGACCTTGGCTGTGCCACTGGTCGCTCGTCGTTTGAACTGGCGAAATACTTCAGCCATGTGGACGCTATCGACTTTTCTGTGCGTTTGATTGAAGCGCCCACCAGTCTGCAAAAAACCGGCTCGCAGCGCTATATTTTGCAAGACGAAGGCGAGTTGGTTTCCTACAAGGAAATTCAGCTGAGCGATTTTGACGGTTACACAGACGTAAAAGACAACATCGTATTTATGCAGGGAGACGCCTGCAACCTGGTGGAAAAATACAGCGATTACGATCTGGTGTTTGCGGGCAATCTGATTGATCGCTTGTACGATCCAGCGAAATTTTTACAACAGATTAAAGAACGCATTCGCCCTGGCGGCTTGCTGGTGCTCACCTCGCCCTATACCTGGCTGGAAGAGTTTACTCCGCGAGACAAATGGATTGGTGGTTATAAAGCCAATACCGGTGAAAACTACGACACGCTGGAAGGTTTACAGGATCAGCTGAAGCCGGAGTTTACGTTGCTCACCGAACCACAGGATATTCCATTTGTGATTCGCGAAACCCGGCGTAAATTCCAGCATACGTTGGCGCAAATGACAATTTGGCAGAAAGACTCTTAATCGTCATTGCGAAGGAGCGTAGCGACTGCGGCAATCTCGTCCGGATTACTGCCACACTGGACGAGATTGCTTAGCTATGCTCGCAATGACGGATTCAATTTTCAGGTTCATCCCCGCTGTCGAACCGCCTCAAACAAACACACACCGGTCGCCACCGATACATTCAAACTGCTTACTTCGCCGGCCATAGGCAACTTTACCAAAGCGTCGCACTGCTCTCTGGTGAGGCGGCGCATGCCTTTTTCTTCCGCACCCATCACCAATGCCAGCGGGCCTTTCAAATCCGCGCTGTAAACCAGTTCATCCGCCTCACCAGCCGTACCCACCATCCAAACACCGGCCTCTTGCAGTTGCTTCAGAGTGCGGGCCAGATTAGTCACCACCACAAAGGGCACCGACTCTGCCGCGCCACAGGCCACCTTACTCACTGTTGGGGTAATGCCTACAGAGCGATCTTTGGGGGCGATCACCGCATCTACCCCAGCAGCATCCGCCGAGCGCAAGCAAGCGCCTAAATTGTGAGGGTCAGTAACGCCGTCCAGCACCAGTAAAAACGGTGGGCGATCCAGGCGCTCCACCAGTTGCATTAAATAGTGTTCATCACGAATCTCACCACCTTCACAAAGAGCCATCACCCCCTGGTGGCGGCCGTCAGCGGCCTTGTCCATCTCCTTGCGATTTACCCAGGTAATGGGCGTGCCGTGGCGCTCAGCCATTTGCACAATTTTTTTAATGCGCTCGTCGTCGCGACCCCGCTGCAAGCGCAACTCTTTGACTCTTTCCGGGTTGGTTTTTAACAGCGCCTGCACTGCGTGCAAGCCGTATTGCCATTCTTGGGATTTCACATGGTTACCTTTTCAATACCATCATTCCCACGCAGGCGGGAATCGCGTAATGCATTATTTTTTCTTTCGTCGCACCGGCCTTTTACTCGGCCCTTTTTTACCGCGTCCCTGCTCGGCTTTCATCTGCGCCATAAACTTGTCTTTTCCCGACATCTTTTTAGGGGGCGCTTGCACTGCTGCTTTATCCACCAGCTCAAAATCAATTTTGCGCTCATCCAGTGCCACACGAATGACTTTTACCCTAAGCTTATCCCCCAACCGATAAACCCGTCGGGTGCGCTCACCCACCAAACGGTGATGGGAAGGATCGTGGTTGTAGTAGTCCTTGGGCAGGTTGGTGATATGCACCAAACCTTCAATGTAGATATCTTGCAATTCCACAAACAAACCAAAGTTCGTCACTGCACTGACCACGCCATCCATTTCGTCACCCACGTGCTCTTGCAAGTACTCACACTTGAGCCAACTCACCACTTCACGAGTGGCTTCATCGGCACGGCGCTCGGTCATGGAGCAGTGCTCGCCCGCTTCCATCATCGCTGCCATATCGTAGGGGTAAATTTTATCCGCCGTTAACAGGGGTGCACCCTTAACCCGTTTTAAACCACCAACGCGCTTTTTGCTGCGCAGTAAGTGGCGGATAGCCCGGTGAGTGAGCAAATCCGGGTAGCGGCGAATGGGCGAGGTAAAGTGGGTGTAAGCCGGATAATTGAGGCCGAAGTGGCCGATATTTTCCGGGTCGTATACGGCCTGGTTCATGGAGCGCAGCATCACCGTCTGAATCACATGGCGATCCGGGCGCTCCGCAATACCGCCCAGCACTTTCTGCATATCTTGGGGCGATGGGGATTCACCGCCGCCCAATCCCAAACCCAATTCGCCAAGAAACTCCCGCAACGCCGTGAGCTTTTGTTCTTTGGGGGTATCGTGAATGCGGTACAGGCCCGGCAACTTGCTCTTTTCCAGCAGCTGAGCGGCGCACACATTGGCGCACAGCATGCACTCTTCAATCAAACGGTGAGCGTCGGTGCGCTCGGTGGGCACAATCTGGTCGATCTTGCGCTCGGCATTAAACAAAATGCGGGTTTCGGTGGTTTCAAAGTCGATGGCACCCCGTTGAGTGCGAGCCGCCAAAAGCACCTGAAACAATTTATAGAGGTGATCGATGTGTTTGACCACCGATTTAAAGCGCTGCCGAGTGGGGCTATCGCGATCATCACGCTGGGCGATCATCTGCGCCACCTGGGTATAAGTCAGGCGGGCGTGAGAGTGAATCACCGCTTCATAAAACTGGTATTTGCTCACCTCACCACTGGCACCGATTTTCATCTCGCAGACCATGGCCAGACGATCCACTTGAGGGTTCAGGGAACAGAGGCCGTTGGACAGTTTCTCCGGCAACATCGGCACCACCTGCTCGGGAAAGTACACCGAGTTGCCTCGTTCCCAGGCCTCTTTGTCCAAAGGGCTGGCCACATCCACATAGTGAGACACATCGGCAATGGCCACATACAGAGTGTGGCTGCCCATACGGCCCGGCGTGCAGTACACCGCATCGTCAAAATCGCGGGCGTCTTCACCATCGATGGTCACCAGCGGCAGATGACGCAAATCCACTCGATGCTGTTTATCCGCCTCTGTGACCTCTTCCGGTATTTGGGCGCACTGTTTGGTAACCGCTGCAGGCCATTGATTGGGGATGCCGTGATTGCGGATGGCAATATCGATTTCCATGCCCGGATCCAGATGGCTGCCCAATACCTCAGTAATTTTGCCAGTGGGCATGGTGTGACGATCCGGCGGGGTGACAATATCCACCACCACAACCTGCCCTTCTTCTGCTTTGGCGATATCCTTGGGCGGCACCAAAATATCCTGCGGTACCCGAGGATTTTCCGGGCGCACAAAGAACACACCACTCTCGGAAAACAACCGCCCCACCAACTGGCTGTTGCCCCGTTCCACCACCTCGACGATGGAAGCCTCCACCCGGCCGCGGCGATCGCGCCCAGCAGTGCGCACCAGTACCCGATCACCGTCCATCACCCGGCGCATCTGGCGGCTGGACAAAAACAGATCGTCGCCCCCGACATCCGGTTTCACAAAGCCAAAGCCTTCCGGGTGACCGATGACCCGGCCTCTCACAAGGTTCATCTTGTCCAACGGACCAAAGGCATCCCGGCGATTGCTGACCAACTGACCGTCTCGGCACATAGCGATCAAGCGGCGACGCAACGCCTCTACCGCCTCTTCATCACGCAACTTCAGTGCCTTGCACAGCTCCGGATGGGTCATGGGGCCAATGCTGTCGCGTAAAAAATCGAGGATAAATTCGCGGCTGGGAATGGGATTGGCGTAGCGCTGCGCCTCGCGGGCGGCGTGGGGGTCTTTTGTGGTGCGTTTTTTAGTCAAAAGTATCTGCTTTTTTAATGGGTTACGCTGCCATAGCAGCAATGGCAGAATTGTAGCTTATGAAGTGTGACAATCCTTGGTTTTTTTCAGGTGCGGCCGTTGACAAAGGAAATCAGGATCAGTAAAGTTGCGCCCTCGCTGGCACAGCCAGCAGATTTCCCTGCTGCCCAGGTGGTGAAATTGGTAGACACGCTAGCTTCAGGTGCTAGTGCTCTTACGGGCGTGGAGGTTCAAGTCCTCTCCTGGGCACCACTTCTCTCTTAAAGCCTTTTAACCTTCTGATTTAAAAGGTATTTCAATTTCTCAGTTAAGCGCTTTCATCCACTAGAAATGATGGTTGCTTCTAATTTTGCGTCTAAAACTCCTCTATCTAAGGAATGGCATCTATCACTTTAGATGGCAAATACCTTCTGATCTTCAAGCTATTGTTGGGCAGCGTGTGCTTATGCGCTCCCTGCGTACAGGGTGTGAATTTACAGCTTTCAAGACTCTACAGCTTTGTCAACATCATAAAAGAGCTTAGGATGGCTACTGCTAACGATCACGAAGGCAAGTATCAGTTTTTCATCAAGGCTATCTATACTGCATTAAGCAACAAACTCTCTGGTAGCGAACTGCCATCAACTTACGTTGAACTTCAGGAGAAGAGAGAGTTATTTGAAACTTTGCGACATCAATTCTCTGAGGCCACCCTAAATCAAGAAGGGAAGTACAGTGAAAATGCTTTTTTTGATTCATTTTTCAGAATCCGTGTACTTCATAGCTGTTTATTCCCAAAGAATTGCTTCCTTTTCATCATCAATAAAGCCACTAAGGCCAAACCGAATAATGAGCCAAATGGAAATGTGATCAACATAAATAAGCCCGACACTAAGCACCACCAAAAGAACCAAACCCTATCGTAATTATTCGTATAGATAGCTATTACGATTAAAATTAGAGCTGGAATTTGTATAATTAGAAGAAGTGCTGTAGGAATGAGTGATTGGAATATTCCATTTGCCAAAAATTTTGGATCACCAATACCGAACCACATAATCTTCTGATAGGTTGTGACAACCCCACTTACAAGAGCAAAGAAGCTATACAGAGAAACTGGCAGAAGAATCCAACAACCGAGCTTTGCACACAATCCAGATTTGACTTCACCTACATGTGACACATCAGACTGAGGTGGTGAATATATACTTTCCGGCATTAATTATTTCCCTTTATTTTTCTATGAAAGAAACTGCTTCTTCCTTACCAACAGCGCAATCAATAGCGTCAGCCCGAATACAGCCCCGAAAGGAAAAGTAATCATCATGAATATAGCTAAGACCAAACACCCTCTATAGAACCACCTTCCATCGTATCTGTCCTTGAAGACCGCCATTAGAACAAGAACAACAGCAGGAACTTGAAAGGCCAACAGCCATAACTTAGGAAAGAATGAGGCTCTTATTCCTGCCATCATCCATTCACCATTAGGGCCTGCCCCATAAACTTTAACCGCCTGAAAGGTTAATATCACCCCTGCAACAATACATAGAACTCCCAGAAGAGATGACACTAACAATAGCCAGAAACCCACCTTAGCGATAGTTTCAGGTTTGCCATTAGAGTCAATAGTCTTGGCTTGAGGTGGAGAGTATGGATTATCAGTCATCTTTCCATAGCTTTTGTATAAGAGTTAAACTGCTTTCTTCTCACCAACAAGCCAACTAACAAAGTCACCCCAGAAATCATACCTATCCCCACAGCCTTTGGGGTGCCGGGAGCGTAGCCCAACAAAAACAAAGCCAGAATTATTAATAACAATGAACAAAGCAAGCATATTATGAATTGAGATATTGGTGGAGAACCTTTTGAAAAGAGGCCCGCAATAATCAAGAAAGTAGATGGCAATATAGCCAAATATGCATAAACTAAAGAAAGAAAAAATTTATCTGCTTTTTTAGAAACCTCTTCCCAGTCATTGAATTCAAGAAAATCATCCATATTGTATACAAACATAGAGTAATCAATTACAGCATATACCGTACAAAAACTCGCAGCCAACAGCAGGTAAAACCCTATTTTAAATAGCAGGCCAGACTTCCCAATCTTTTTACTATCTCCCGCAAAGAGATTTGATTCTGGTGTGTCATATGGATTATTCGCCATTCTCTTTAAGTCCTTCCCTCAAAATCAGCACATCTTTAGGTGCCTCAATAGATACCTTAACCTGACCATCTTTATAGCCAAATTTAACTATAGTGATTTTAATATCTTCACCTATCAGGATTGATTGGTCTTCTCTACGGGTTAGGACAAGCATTGGATACACTCCTTGTATTGATTACCAAATTAGTGGCTTTTTCTCACTCTTCCAGAAAATCCACCTTCTTTTTTCAAAATGGCCACCATCACCGATTTGATATGGTGCTTGCCCATCTGAGTCAAGATCGAAGATAGACAAGAATCCAGCATATGTTGAAACTACTAACGTCTTTCCATCAGGAGAAATATCAATATCACCAACACTTGACCCTATAAACTGCTCCCACCTTCTCTCACCATCAAGACCAACTGCTTTGATATAGCCACCAGCATCACCTATGACAATCTCATCCCCCTTACTCGCAGCAGCGTACACTCTTGCACCATCTTCAAGAATAGGCGTCCTTTCATCTTCTTTGTAATCTTCAGTCTCTAAACCGGGAAGCAGACTAACAGGTACACCGACACTTATACCGTTATAGAAGTGGCATGAGTTAAAAAGAATAGTGCTTTGATCTTCGCTGAATGCAGCGTAGTGAGGATATTCACTCTGCACACCAATACGACCTATCAATTCATATTGACTATTAAAAACCATATGTGAGTCGCCCTGACTTCCAACAGCAATAAGCTTTCCGTCTTTAGAAACAGCCCCATGCTCCATAGACAAATCTAAGAACAGGTCATCTTCAGGGTATTCTTTCTTAGACCACTCAAAGTGCTCTTTCATATCTTCTTTAGTAGGAAGCAATCTATGTGCTTTATGTTCTGTGAGAACATAGATTCCCTGCTCACTCACCATCAACACTTTCTTTCCATCAGGAAAAGGGATAATTCGTGATGGTTTAGGGGGCTCACTCCAAGCCTTAACATCAAAACCTTCGGGTATATCCTCTGTTCCATTGGGCCATGGACACATAGCGACCTCTGGCCCTTGCCACCCATCTGTAATAGAGATTCCTTTCTCTCCTGAAATACCAAAGTAGCGTCTGTTTGGGCATCTCCCAAAGTAACCCATGCTTGGCACTTCAGTAGCCTTATCGCCCTGAATATGAATTGTTTTCCCCTGTTGATAATTCGTACCTATACGCGCAACTATCGACCCATCATCAAGAATGAAAACAACAGGAATGCTTTGACCTTCCTTTTCAAGGATAGGAATAAAGGGAACGTGAGCAAGAGGCCATGATTCTCTTAAAGATCTGAAATCACCATCATCATTGGCATGTCTAATAGCAGCAATAACCGAACCTATTAGATGTTCACGGCCAGAATCTTCTGGCTGAGGCCCAGTATTTTCCCAGCCTTCGGAATTACCTTTCTTTATATATGCATTGATTGATTCAACATAACTCAGTGTTTTTTGTCGCCATTCTTCTTGCTCGCTGGGATTATCTTTTGCTTTGTTTCCACATCCAAAAAGAAACGTAAGTAGTGACATAAGAACTAATATCCTTTTCATTTCATTATTTCCAATATGTTTTTACTGAGGGGCCTCTACTTGGCCTTTCGATGAGTCATTTATTTTCCTTTGGACAAATTCAGGAACCACACCAAATACGACAGAATCAGTTGTTTCATCCATAACCCACAAGTCAATAGACCACTCACCTTCCTCACCCTCCTCACCCTCCTCACCTTCAACATAAACAAAATACGGCAAGTACACATGGCCAGCTACAGTATTTAGAGATACTTCTTTTTCAATAGTTGGCCTGAAGCCGGGGAAGTTAGCAAAGCCACCCCTCTCAAAGCTATAGATAATCTGATTCTCTCCGGGCTTAACGAGAGTTTTAAGGTTTAATGATCCAATCTTCTTTCCATTGACACTTTTTATCTTTGAAATGATTGACGGCTTTTTACTGAATCCAATACGGAACTTAATCTTATTGGGTTCAAGAGAAAACATCCGAATATCTTTGATGATAGCTTCATCAACTATAGGCCCATCATCATCTGAGTAGCCTTTGTGCGTGCAAGCTGCCAATGAATACAAAGACAGTCCGACAATAAGCCACTTTAAAAGAATCATTGCCTGTATATGCATCATTCAGGCTTAGGCTCTAAGGCCACCTGAATAACATTAGACTTAACCTCATCAACAGGAAGATATTGATACTTGCTTGTCAATAGAGGTTTAACGGAATCCCAGTTATCAGTAGCTTCAATGCTCATATCCTCGTAGTCTGGGTACTTAAGCCAAGTGACAGCTACAGCATACTTAATGGCGACATCACCAATGAATACATACTCACCAGCCTTAATATCAATAGTGCTTTCCTGACTGATCTTCCCGAAAAATTGAGTAGTGACTAAGCCGCCATAAGTAAATTCCCAATCTGTTAGCTTCCACTTACCGGGCTTAATTGGGAGAACATATAGATGCCCCCTTTGCTTTTCACCATCTCCAAAGTCTTTCTCATGACTATAGTGCTTCCTCACCACCAAGGATTTTCCGCTATCACTCTTGAATGTGATATTTGCATGAGTAGGAAATCCCCAGTGAGAATCTTGCCTTGTTATCTCATCAGTAAACCCAAGAATAAGAAAGCCATTTTCGGTATCTGAGACAAAATTATAATCTCCCTTCAGCGAAGGATTTGATACACAACCAGACAGAAATACTACTGTTAAAAATACAGATAAAAACCACAGCTTTTTCATTTTCTACACTTCCTGTTAAAATACGCTTATTATTAGTTCAAATAGCACTCTTTTTTCTGCAACTCCCAAATCACACTAAGCTCATCATCTGAGAACACCCTCAGAAGCTCCTGAGAACCTCTCTCAGCGACTTTATACTGTTTTTATATACAGTGTTAGGGTTTTCAAATAACGTCGCTAAGACGGGCTTACAGAGCCATTTAGAGAAATGTGGATTCTACCTAAAGAAGATTCCCGTTTTCACAAGCAAAGAGATCATCTTCAAAAGTTATCCCAAAAAATCTACCGACCCCATTATCTTTGAAGATTGAACAGATCTCGGCAGCAATAGCCTTATAATCCGAACCTTCAATATTGCTGATGTGTATCAGATTATGTATATCAATATTACCTTCATCATTAATCGGGTAAAACAAAGTCTGATCATATTCACTCAATAGATATTCGTTAACAAATTTAGTAGCAGAGTCCCACTCCTCCCCAGAGGGACAAATATTCAAGTCCTTTGAGGTAAAATACTCTTTTGCAATCAAGTTGTATGCCTTAGCATAAGCCTTAGCTTTCTGTTGCAATCTGGGGCTTATACCATAATCACCAACTGGGCCAATCCTTTTAAAACTTATATTTTCTTTATAACAAAGCTCGTACTCTAAAACTCCGACTCCCTTATCACCACCTCCCCAGCCATCTTCCACATACATAAAGTGCAAAACTTCGTTGTTTATATCGTTTTTGAAGTCGGTTTCGGCATCATCAGCAGAGTATTCTTTGGTATCTTCTCCAGAACAAGCAACTAAGCTGACAATACAGGCGATTAGAACTACTTTGAGCACTGACAAAATTCTACTCCTTGAAACCGATATGCACCGAGGGTTTTTTATTGTTTTTAAGGCTACTCTTTTACCTTCTAAGTAACTCTAATGGCAATAAAGACAACGGCAAGAAATGCCATCGAAAGAAGTAAAGCCTCATTATCTGTTAATGAGTATCTGGCTCCCCTCCCTCCAATGCTTTTGGTAATGAATACAAAGCCGCTCATAAAGAAAGCAAATGCTCCAATACTGAGGCCAAGGATTCTCGCACTATATCTTTCGAGACAATCAAACATAACAGCCGGAGAGTAAACCGTTTATTGACTCACCGAACATCAAGGCTTCTCAGCTATAAATTTGCTGCTCCTAACTGCATCCATACCTTCTGACCTTGATATTAGTGTCAGCTCTGCTCCCGGCTGCCCCATAAATGCAAAGGTTGTCTCAGAATACACAAAGTAGGACTCACCCTCAGTGGCCATTAAATCAATCTCAGCACCTTTTGCCATGTGCGCTTGTATAGTGTGTTTACCCGGTTCTACCTCCCAACGAAAGTAGGTCTTGTAGCCCATATTGCCTTTAAACTGATTATTGAGCGATACAGGGATAATGAGGCCAGACCCTTTCACTTCAATTTTCCTACAAAGAAAGATCAAAGCCTTCCCTTCTGAAACGGCAAATTGTCGCTCAATTTCTGCTGGAGATAACTGAACAGAAGGCACTGAAGCACAAGCTGAGATTAGCGAGGAAATAAGAATAATTATTATTCGTGAGGTCATTTGAGTAACAGCTCCTTGTTCTGTGCCCATTAAGCACTACTTCTAATACCTTACCATGTTGAGAAGGGTCAGTTTGCGTCTAAAACTTGCTCTTTTTGGGATTATAAGAGAAGATGAAGCTTGGAGATTATTTTAAGTTATTGAAATATAAAGATATTTAGAAAAGTTGGTGCTTAGTGACAAGTCCTCTCCTGGGCACCACTTTGCTCTTATATCCTTTTAGCTATCTGATTTAAAAGGAATTTTAAACTCTTAGCTAAACACTCTTGTTCTTTTTGCGTGATGGTTACGTTTAAAGCTATGCAGTGGCGCCCGTCACTTTAAGTAAGCTCCATCAGGCCTTTCACCTAAAAGGCCCGAAGAACCCACCTGTTGTTTAAAACCGAACCCAATTTAGTGCTTTGCCTGTTCAAACCAACCGAGCACTTTTTGTAAATGGTGTTGTCCGTAGAGCTGAATAAATTTTTTCGTAGAGTAATCCCGTGGGTTTTGCAATGCCGCTATGCGCTCTGAAATAAAAGATTCGGTTAACTCAAGTCTACATTCAACCGTAATACAATGCCGCCATTCTTCGTAGCTATTCGGGATAAAAGTTTTTTCCATTTTTGTTTCTCTCAGTTAAATAAAATTCACTTTTTCAAAGTTTGCACCTGGGATGTAGACATACATCTTCGAACAGACCACTATCAATAGAAACAACATCAACCTTTGTAGTGGTTTTCTTTAATTTCTTTTAGCGCCTTTACTTCTGCACAATATTCAGCTGTTGGCCTGGCTAGAAGGCGTGGAATACCAATGGGCTCGCCGGTTTCCATGCAGTACCCGTAGTCGCCCAGTCGAATGCGCTCCAGCGATTGCCGAATTTTCGGCAACAGCTTTTGTTCTCTATCAACGATGCGCAGTGCAATGGCGGATTGCTCTTCGCTGGTTGCTCGATCACTTGGGTCGCTGAAATCCATTGGGCTAACCATTTGACTTTTTGCGTCTTTAATTCGGGCACAGGTAGAATCGTGCAAGCCCAGCAATCGCTCCCTAAAAAATTCAAGCTGCCCAGGGTTCATGTAATCCGCTTTAGGTGCCTTTAAAATTTGTTCCTCGGTTAGCTTTTTGGTTTTTGAGCTTGAAGCGTTCATGACGTAGCTCTCCCAGTGTGTTTTTGGTCAATAACCACTGCATTGTGGGCGTGTAAACTTTCTTGATGTTCCACCTTAAACCAGTAGTCAGTTACAAAGCTCATATGCTCAAGCGCGAACTTAATCCGCCTTGCAGCATCTTCACAAAACATTAGGTTTTCAGCGTTTAGCCTGGCAAACTCTTGCTCATCTGAACGCTTTACCGCGGTTTGTACTGGTGTGCCAATAACGTCTTCCAGTTGAAAAATCAGCGAGGACAAATTAGGCCAATCGTTATTGGCCAAAAACAGACGAATGTAGGCATAGGAGCGCTGACTATGGGGGGTCGCTATCGAGCCCGCAGGGGATTGCAGCCAGCCAATCAAATTCGCTTTGTCGATGGTTGCATCCGGGAATTTCAAGTTGGCCGCGTTGGCTGTGAGCTGGCGTGCAAGGGATGCAGAGCAAGGACATGTACTGGAGTAAGGAATGGCAATCTCAAACTCTGAAGAAAATCCCTTGGCGTTTTTTTCGGATTTGATCGTAACAGGGTAAGATTGATAACCACTTTCACCGCTCAATAAAGCCGGCTTTTCCAGTAGCAGGTCGAACGAAAGCTCTATTTTAGCGTGTTGGCCTATGCCGCTTTGCGAGTCAACTATCTCATGCAGTAGATTTTGAATGGTAAGCTGATTGCATTCACGCTCTGCAAGCTGATTGATCACAGAATGCAGCCGCGACATATGAATACCTTTCACCTCAGGCTTATCCAGGCTGACGTATACATTAGCTCTAGACACAACGGTCTGCGGGCCCTTACCTTCCAAACCCACGGTAATGGGGACAGCAATATCTTCCATGCCGACCCATTGTAAAGCTGAGGGTGTCTCCGCGTGTAAATCCGAAGTCACATCTGGCAAAGCCTGCATTAACAAAAGTGTTCTCCTCTACGTTGTTTGAACAGTTATCGATTAAATTCCAGCCGCATTGAAGCAGCCGCGCAATCGGTCACTTGCTGCCCGTCAAACATCTTGTGGCCATTTACCCATGTGCCGCGAATGCTCGACGAAAACTGATGATCATCAAAAGGTGTCCAGCCACAGCGGTAATAAACATTGTCGTGGCTGACATGAGTGGCTCTATTGGTATCAACCAACACCAAGTCGGCGTAATAGCCTTCACGAATAAATCCACGTTCTTTCACACCATAGCGTTTAGCCGGGTTGTGAGCTGTTTTTTCAACAATTTGCTCCAGGCTCAGACGCTGATGTTTAACATGGTCAAGTAAACTTAATAATGCGTGTTGCACCAATGGCAAACCAGCTGGCGCTCGGTGGTAATCAGTTTGTTTTTCTTCCAGCGTATGAGGTGCGTGGTCTGTAGCGATAATATCGATCTGATTATTGTGCAAAGCCTGAATCAGCGCGTCGCGATCTGTTACCGATTTAATGGCTGGATTACATTTTATGAAATTGCCCAAACGGGGATAATCTTGGTCACAAAACCACAAATGGTGCACACAGGCTTCGGCGGTAATGTGTTTATTCTCGATATCGCCGCTTGCGAATAAACTCAATTCTTTTTCAGTAGTGATATGCAGCACGTGTAATTGACTGCGGTATTTTTTAGCCAGATTCACGGCATAAGACGATGAAGCGTAACAAGCATCGACATCTCGAATAACCGGATGATCGAGTATGGTCAGTGAGCGACCCTGAGCCTGTATTCGCTGAAAATTCTGGTTAATGACGGGCGTGCTTTCGCAGTGGGTCACAATCAGAACCGGACTTTCCCGGAATATATCATCCAGAGCCTGAGGGTGTTCAACCAGCAAGTCACCGGTAGAAGCGCCCATAAACACTTTTACACCACAGTGTTTTCTGGGATTCAGGGACTTAATTTGATCCAGATTGTCCTCTGTTGCCCCCAAATAGAAAGAGTAGTTTGCTATCGAATTTTTTGAAGCAATCTCAAACTTTTTTTCCAGTGCATCAATAGAAGTCGTTGCTGGTTGAACATTGGGCATTTCCATATAAGTGGTTATGCCCCCTGCAACCGCAGCGCGGGATTCGCTGGCAATTGTGCCTTTATGGGTTAAACCAGGCTCCCGAAAATGCACTTGATCATCAATCATACCTGGCAGCAAGTACAAGTCACCTGCCTCGATTACCTGATCGTAATTGGCGGCAGAGATATCTTTATCGATACGGGCGATGCGTTGATCACAAATCCCCAAATCCGCTTCAATCACTTCGCCGTCATTGACAATCTTTGCATTCTTTATAAGCGTGGAATCAGTCATAGAGGGCTGCCTGCTAAAGCCAAAATTTGACCGCGGGACTTGGTATTACCGTGATCGCAAAAAATACAAATGTGGCTCAAAACAACATCACCCGTTATTGCCATGCAGGAAATGGATCATTCAGTGTTTTCCAGTAAGCCTTGCCTCGCAATAGCTCTTCTTCACTCAACAGGCATTGATCGAGCGCTTGGGTGATTCTGTCTTCGTCCAAACCTTGACCGATAAATACGAGCTCTTGGCGCATATCCCCAAAAGGCTCTACCCATTGTTTTTCAATAGCCGCTAGATATTCTTCATCCGTCGGCCAGTTTTGTTGAGGCACCGCTTTCCAAAACATCCCCGCAAAACCATAACGAGCAATGCCGCCTGCCTGACTCCACTGACCGGCGTATTCAGGTCTTGATGCCAGCCAAAAGTAACCTTTGGAGCGAATCAATTTGCCGTACTTGTCGGTGCTGTGCAGAAAGTTGTGAAATTTTTCCGGATGGAAAGGCCGTCGAGCAAGATAGCTAAAACTGCCGATGCCATATTCCTCGGTTTCGGGAACATGCTCACCTCGCATTTCCTTGAGCCAACCGGGGGCTTGCTGTGCCCGTTCGAAGTCGAACAAACCGGTGCTTAACACTTCATCGATGTTTACTTGCCCTTGAGCAATGGGCACTATCCTGGCGTGAGTGTTCAGGGTTTTGAGGATGGCTGTCAGGCGCTCAACATCAGCAGCCGTCGCTAAATCAGTTTTGCTGATTAAAATAACGTCGGCAAACTCCACTTGATCGACCAGCAAGTCGGCAACACTGCGTTCATCCTCTTCACCAAGAGACTCACCGGCCTCCTGTAGGTATTTCGCCTCGTCATAATCCTTGAGAAAATTGACGGCATCGACCACGGTCACCATGGTATCCAGGTCGGCCACGTCAGATAGTGAAGCGCCCTCTTCGTCAGCAAAAGTAAAGGTTTCCGCCACCGGCAGGGGCTCGGAAATACCTGTGGATTCAATAACCAGGTAATCAAAACGCTTGGCTTTTGCGAGATGGGTAACTTCTTCCAGAAGATCTTCTCGAAGCGTGCAGCAGATACAACCGTTGCTCATTTCAACCAGCTTTTCTTCACTGCGGTTTAGCGAAACCTCACTCTGCACTATGGCAGAGTCAATATTAATTTCACTCATATCGTTGACGATCACAGCGACTCTCTTGCCTTCTCGATTATTCAGGATGTGGCTGAGCACCGTGGTTTTGCCCGCACCCAAAAAGCCGGACAGTACCGTTACCGGAAGTTTTTCAATGGTATTGAGTTGCATAGGTGTAGTTACTCTCGAAATCATCAAAAATGATACGATGTATCATATCATTTATATCAAGAATAAATCTCCCCCAAATTGTGGCCAGCCTTGCGAAGACTCGCTCACACAGGGCAGTGAATAAAGCAGGTATGTTTACGGATTGGCAGAGTTGCCCGCGACGGACTCAGGAAAATTTTATTTTTTAATCAGTGCGTTACAGCTCGGCAAGGCCACTTACCGAGCTGCTTTCTCATCATGGGTTCAAACATCAAATCGTTTGTTTACAGGCAAATCACGAACCCGCTTGCCGCAGGCGTGAAAGATGGCATTGGTCAGGCTGGCCGCCACAGGGGGAACACCCGGCTCACCGACACCGGAGGGCGGCGCCGCGGAGTCCACAATATAGGTCTTAATCTCCGGGTTTTGATGGATGCGCAGCACCGGGTAATCGTGGAAGTTGGATTGCACGACAGCGCCATCCTTGACTTCGATTTCTCCCATTAAGGCCAGGGACAGGCCAAAAATAATCGACCCTTCCAGCTGTGCATGAACCCGGTCTGGATTGACCACGGTACCGGCATCCATGGCGGCGTGGGATTCCAATACGGTGACTTTATTGCCATCCACCTTCACCTTGGTGGCTACCGCCACGTAAGCCACAAAGCTGCGTTGTACGCTGATGCCCCAACCCTCCCCAGCTGCGGTTTTGGTATTGGCAGCGGATTTTTCCACCACCAGATCGAGCACCGCTTTCAGGCGTTTACTGTCTACCGGGTAGGTATCCAGTGGATCTCCGTAGTTGCTGTATTGGTAGCCCAGATCCACCAGACGATCACTACCGATTAACTGGTGCCACATAGCGTGGGTGGATTTACCGGCGGCCTGGGCCAGTTCATCCACAAACGAACCCTGAGCAAAACCGTGCTGGATATTGCACACCGAGCGCAGCCAGCCAATGCGGATGTGGGCACTGGCTTTGTGGTTTTCACAGGAAAAGTCTTCCAGCGCAAACGGCATATCGGCAAAACTCTGATCCAGTTCCCAGCCCTGGGCATCGTCTACCCCGTCGCTAAACGTAGAACCGATACTCGGAAACGCGGTGCGTTGCACCCAGCCGGAAATACCACCGTCCGAGTCTAAACCCGCCACGTAATGCTGGGTGCTGATGGCGTGGTAATAGCCTTGGCGAATATCATCCTCCCTGCTCCACACCACTTTCACCGGCTTACCGGTTTGTTTTGCCAGCAGAGCCGCTTCTACGGAAAAATCCGGTTTGGATTTGCGACCAAAACCACCCCCAAGCAAGGTGACATTGACTTTGACCTGGGATTTATCGAGGCCCAGAGCGGCAGCCACATTCTGTTGGGTACTTTGAGGCGTTTGGGTACAGGCCCAAACCTCGCAGCGGCCGTCTTGCACACGAGCAGTGGCCGCAGGCGGCTCCATGGGAGCATGCACCAGATAAGGAACGCGATAGCTGGCTTCTACTTTACGGCTGGCATTATCCAGCGCGCTGTAAGCATCACCCTTGGCGCGAATCACCCGGCCTTTGGTCACCATCTTTTCGCCCAGCTGTTTGTTAAAACCCGCCGAGCTGTGGTTTTTATTCGCTCCCAACTGCCACTGAACGTTAAGCGCCTGACGCCCCTGTAGCGCCGCCCAGGTGTTGTCGGCCAATACCGCCACACCATTTAATGGATGAAAAGCCACCGGCTTTGGCTGTTTGGGCATTTCGATAACCTGCTTAACATTGGCCACCGCCAGAGCTGCCTTGCGATCAAAACCTTTTACCGTTGCACCCACCACCGGGGAGCGCTCGATACTGGCGTACAACATGCCGTCCAGGTGCATGTCCTGGCCGTAAGTAGTGTCGCCCGTGAGCATGGCGTCCATATCCACAATCGGTACCGACTTGCCGATCAGCTCAAAATTGCCCGGGGATTTAAACGTCAGTTGGTCTTTAGCTGGGGTGGGTAGACTGGCCGCCCGTTCCGCCAACTCACCAAAGGACAGGGACTTGTTACTGCCTTTCAGGTGTACCGCATTATTTTTGGCGTAGACTTTTGCCGGCTCTACTTTCCACACTTGGGCTGCAGCTTGCTCCAACAGCGTACGAGCGGTAGCCCCCATTTCTCTCAAGGTCGTATAGAAGCGGCGAATAGAGCGGGAACCGTCGGTGTTTTGGCTGCCATAGGCTTCGTCAGCAAGCCCTTGCACCACTTCCACTTTCGCCCAATCGGCGCACAGTTCCTCGGCCACAATTTGCGTGGTGCCAGTGCGAATACCCTGCCCCATTTCGCTGCGATGGCAGACAATATGGACTTTGTCATCACTGCCAATACGCACAAACAGGTTGAGCACATGTTCATCGCCGTGATCTCCGGCCCACACCGGTAATGGCAGTGTTGCCGACAATGGGATCGAGGCCCCCAATAACAAACCGCCCCCCGCCAACCCGGTTTTTTTGAGGAAGTCGCGCCGGCTCAAGCTGGTAACAGCTCTGTTTTTTGTGGATGCACTACTCATGACTCAGCTCCCACATTTTTGGCCGCGGACTTAATGGCCGCTTTAATCCGGGGGTAGGTGCCGCAACGGCAGATATTGCCCTGCATGAAGTTATTAATGGCGTCATCATCCGGATTGGGATTCGATGCCAATAGCGCCGCCGCACTCATCATCTGCCCGGATTGGCAGTAACCACACTGAGGCACATTGTGTTCTTTCCAGGCTTGCTGAACCGGGTGTAGACCAACATCAGTGGCCAGCCCTTCAATGGTAGTAATCGCTTTGCCCGCTACCGCCGACAGTGGCATCACACAGGAGCGAATAGGTTGGCCATCCATATGCACCGTGCAGGCACCACATTGGGCAATGCCGCAACCGAATTTGGTGCCGGTCATGTGCAGTAAATCCCGCAGTGCCCACAGCAGCGGCATATTGGGGTCGGCATCCAGTTCGACAGGTTTGCTATTCACGGTAAATGTCACCATCGTTGCTTGCCTCTGAGGGTTATCAGTTCGAATTTTTTGAGTTTGCACAGCTGTTCAGTTGTTCCGAGGTATCGATATCAATACTGGCGTTTGACAGCTCTACGGCGATCAGGTTTTGGCTGTGCTGCTGCAAAATCGATTTTGCGCCTTTGTCTTCGTTCAGTTGTTTTAGGTCGGCGAAATAACGACGTGGAAAAATCACAGGCGCACCGACTTGGCCCTGATAAAACGCCGCGATCATTTTGTCTGGGTGCTGCTGGGATGCATCCATAAGGCGCTTCAAATCACCGGTCTGTATGGCCACCTGATCCGCCAAGCCAATCAGCACATGACTGGTATCTGCCGGTAATTGTTTGATCGCATCACCAATACTAGCACCTAATCCCTGCTGCCACCGTTTGGCGTGAATCACTGCCACCGTGTCTGCCAGGCTCTGCGCGACAGTAGCAGCCTGGCAGCCCAGTACCAGGCTCACCTGATTGCCTAAGACTTGTTGATACACCGCCAGGCTGCGAGTAACCATAGGCTGGCCACTTACCTCAGCCAATTGCTTGAGGCCACCAAATCGCGAGCCACGGCCGGCAGCCATCAGCAAGGCGCGTAACTTCACTCGCCCCCCTGTGATAACAGACCACTGATGGACAAACCATCTGTGCCTTCCAGTACCGCGTGAATTTCGGCCACCATCGCCAGGGCTATGGATTCCGGCAATTCACCTCCCAGGCGTAAACCGACGGGATTAGCCAAAGGCAGTTTGAGGTCATTTTTGCTCAAGCCTGCCGCTTGCAATACTCGCTCAGTACGATGTGCCGGGCCCAGTAGCCCCAGGTATTTCACCGGGGATTGCTGCAGCAGTTGGATAGCCTGGGCGTCCAGTTCAACGTTGTGGTGCATCACCACAGCGGCGTCAATATCGGCCACGGCACCGTGGCCTGACAACTCCAAATAAGATTGGTGGATAACTTGCTGGGCACCGGGGAAATAGGCGGCCCGTGCATAGCCGGCACGGGGGTCAAACAGGGAAATATGCCAACCCAACGTGGCCGCCAGTTCGACGACCGGGGTTGCATCCACCCCGCCGCCAAAGACCGCCAGGTGAGGCGTTGGCCGCACTTGTTGATACAGCATACTGCTGTCTGCATCCAGCAGCACCTTGCGGTTTGCCAACTGAGGAGCGTCCACGGGCTGTAACACTGCGCTTTCAGGAAAACCTTGAAAGATTTTTTGCCGGTAAATACAAGGCTGGCGCTGTTGCGAATGGCGCTGTAATTCCATCAACTCCAGGTAATTATTGTCCGCACTGACCGGCTGTAACAGAATGCGTACCATGCCCCCACAACCGATGCCCAATTGCCACGAAACATCGGTTTCTTCGCGCATATCGTATTCAATAATGCGGCTATAACCCGTCTCCCAGCAGCGCCGGGCCTGGCGCATAATGTCTGACTCCAGACAGCCACCGCTGAGTAAGCCATGATATTTGCCCAGGCTGTTAATCAACATCATGGCGCCGGCTTTGCGGTAAGAGGAGCCATCGGTGGCAACAATGGTGGCCAGCACCCATTGCAGTGAGTCTTTAGACTCGCTCCATATCGTCAGTATCTGGTTGAGGCGATTTGCCATCACAGGCCCACAGTCACTTGCGCGTATCTATTGTGCTATCCGCCATCAACACGGTTGCCGGCGAGCACTCAGAATTTGCACAGTGTAGTGGTTATAAAGCGATTGGGCGACTATCCGCCAGTTATCGAACAAAAGACGGGTCTATCGCGCCTTTCAGGCAAGCCATCATGTAGGGAAACCCGTCGGTGATGTAATACCCATACACCCCATTTACGGTCATGCCGTTGCACTCATCCAGATCGCCCAAACCCTCCACGTACTCGTAATCATCCCGAAAGGTACCGTCGTAAACCCCACCGGGATTGCCTGCATCACTGGGGCGGGCGCCAGTTTTCAGGCGATAGCTGGATGTAGCCTGACGTACGTTACTGCCATCCTCAAACCAGGTGCCGAAGATGGGGAATCCATCGGCGGCAAAACCCACTACTGGTGACTCGATATTGCTGTCGGCGTGAAACAAGGCATTGGGTGTGCCGTGATAGTGGTAGCTACCGTCCGGTTGGGCATGAGCATTGTGGCTGTCCATAGCGAAGGCACTGCTTTCAAACAATGGGTCGAAACGCCAGGGCTGATCCATATTGTTGCAACCAGTGCGTTCGTCACCCACCTCAAAACAAGCCGCAGCCAACAAGTCAATTTTGACGCCGTTAAGCATCAAGCCGTTGTCTGTACCAATAGCGATGGGCGTTGCCTGCGCGGCAAATTGCGGGTTGGCGGTAATTTCAAAATATTGGCTTTGCTCGGACACGTCGTTGGCAAAACTACGGGTGCCATCGTTAAAGTCATGGTTGGGAATGCCATTGGATTCCAGCACACACTTATCACCGTTAACGCTGATGCTCAGCGCGCCACTGAACAGTGCATCGTTGTTCACGTCCCGCGCTGACGATTGGTAGTTGTTCACGTAATCCGCGCAATTGGCGCTCAGGTTAGTGAGAATAACACCGGTAATATCCACTGGGTCGCTGCTGGGTGGTGTGCCTCCCCCGCTATTCGTACCCTGACGAATAAGCGATGCCTGGTCATCCAGCTCAGTCAAAATAGCGCTTACATCCAACCCGCTGGTAAGCAGGTTGATGGTTTCGTCCGGGTTGTCTTGCAGATCGTACAATTCTTGACTGCCATCAGTGTATTCCACCAATTTGTAACGCTGGTTGCGAATGGCCCAACCGGAAATCTGGTCGCTGTCGAAGTCGGCGTAAATATAATCTTTGGCATTACTATTGGGATCACTCAGTAAACCGGCAAAGCTGACGCTATTGTGAATAGCCGTGGTACTGCTGCCCGCCAGTTCGGTAATGGTGGCGAAAAAATCCACGCTGCTGACCAGCGCCTGTTCCCGCTGGTTCTGCCGGGTGACTCCAGCCCCGGAAACAATCATGGGTACCCGCAATCCCCCTTCGGTCAAACTGCCTTTGGAATCGTTAAAGACCAGCGGATCGGTCACTCGCGCCGGGCTGCCGTTATCACCAATGTAGAGCACAATGGTGTTGTCTCGTTGTTCCTGGCTCATGGAACTCAACAGCCGGCCGATCTCTGAATCCATGGCCTCAATCGCCGCCAGGTAGTAATCCCTGGGATTATTGGCGATGTCTGTTTCCGTCCCAGACAGGTTACGACTGTGCAAGGCTTCCGGGGGCAGGTGGAATGGTGAGTGGGGGGCAACGTATGCCAACCATAAAAACCACGGGGCGTTTTGATCTTGCACCCAGCTGATGGCCTGGTCGGTCAGCTCGGTGGTGTTGTAGTTGGTGGAGGTGCTGGTCTGGCCGTTTATGGTCAGACTCCATTGGTTGTAATCGCTCAACGCCCCTGACAGCAAACCCGCGTAATAAGGCACGCCCATTTCGTTGGGGTGGTCCGGGTCCGCATTGCCGCCATCCAGATGCCATTTGCCAATAATCGCAGACTGGTAATTTGCCGTGGCGGCGTCGTTGGCCAAATAGGACTGCAGGGTAATGGCATCGCTGGGCAGCCGATCGCCAACCGCCGTCACACCGGTGTTCACCCCGTATTTACCAGTGATAATGCTGCTGCGGGTAGTGGTACAGGCGGGGGTCGCCCAGACATTTTCAAACACCAGGCCAGATTCGGCCAGTGAGTTCAGGGTTGGTGTATCTGGCAAATCCAGGCTCAAGTCGTACTGGGCAGAAGAATCCAGGCCCTGGTCATCAGCAATAATCAACAGGATATTCGGTTGTTCCGAATTACCAACGCTGGGAGGTTCCGGCGCTGGCTCAGGTTCAACACCGACAAAACCATCAGTGCCAGTTCCAACAGAACTGCTGCTGGAATCGCCACCACCGCCACAACCAAAGAGTACGGATACCGAAAATACAAGGGAAAATAGACGCCATTTCATCGTGAAGCCACTGTTTAGGAGTTGGCTTCAGTCTAGAAGTGGCCTGTGAAAGTTTGGGTATTGCTGGTGTAAGAGTGCGTAAATTTTACGTAAATTCGGCGCTTACAGATGCACGGCTAGGTACTGCAGTACTTCGACAGGTTGGCGTTTTTCAAAACACCCTTGCAGGTAGTAGGCCATTACCTCCAACGGTGCGTCCTTGTAACCGTAGGTGCCTAACTCGTCGATATAGCGCTGTACAAATTGACGTTCACCCAGTTGACGCCACTGGGCCACATGCACCAATTCATGCACGTGTAATGGCATATTGCTTTCGCAGCTGCGGGCAATGTAGTAGGTATCTTTATAGGTGATGGCGTCGTCTTTCATATCGAGAAATTGATCCAGACCCGGCATTTTCCGCAGCTCAGAAAAATTGGGTTTTGGCACAACATCAACAACGACAAAATACGACGTCGCGAGAAAGTGGCTCGGAAAGTAGCCACTCAGGTGATTGACCAAACTGGAACAGGGCCTGCGCTGCTCCCGATGATGAGTATTAAGCTGGTCAATCCAGCTGTCTATCTGCGCAATCATGCCTCCTCCTGAGGCTTGGGGGGCAGTTAATATAACGCGATGCCCCTCAAAACCCAATCACAGGAAGCACAACGCCCCGGTGTTGCACCGGGGCGACAGAGTGCCATCAAGCGCAGTCAATGCAATACGGTGTGTACGGAATCACTTTGAGCCGCTGTTGGTTAATGGCTTGCTCACAGGATTCACAAAACCCATAGCTGCCATCCGCAAACTTGGCCAGCGCACGGCGAATTTGCGCCAGTTCCAGTTTGGCGTCCTGATCCAGATGCTCCACCACTTCGTTATTGCTGACTTCAACGGCCTGTTCTGCAAAGTCCGCGCTGTAGGGCTCCTCCCGACGATACAAATGCTTGGCGGTGCGCTCAACCAGCTCCTGTAGACGTTCCTGCTCGGCAATCAGTTGCTGTTGAAGTTGTTTGCTGGTGTGCGAGTCCACAAGTCACCTCCCCTTTTAATACTGGTCGCTCAGATAGCGAATCAAGTCGGTGCTGGTAACAATGCCAGCCAATTCACCAGCTTCGTTCACAATTGGCAGGGAGTGGAATTCACCACTGCCCAAGACCTCTGCCGCATCGCGCACGGTCTGTCCAGTAGTAATGGTGGCCAAGTTGGTGGACATCACGCCTTCGAGGGTGAACTGTTGGTCAATCACCGCCTGCAAGGTGTGAGCATCAACTCCTTCCAGAGCCAGGTTGAGTTTCATAATGTCGGTAAAACTCACCAGGCCCACCAGCTTTTTGCCATCCAAAACCGGCACGTGGTGAATGTTGTGGTTGCCTATAAGGCAGTACACATCACTCAGTGGTTGGCCCTGCTGAACAGTAGCCACCTCAGTCGCCATAATATGAGCGATCGGATCATTTTTTCTCATCGGGAGTCTCCGGTTAATTAGCTGATCTCAGACTAGCACCAGCCTCGAATGCCCCAGATGATTTCTGTCAATTGATAAGCCTGTTTTCCGGCCACAAAAAAGCCCCACCTGAATAGGCGAGGCTTAAAAAATAAAACAGCCAATAGAAGCGGTTACAGCCGCTCAATGGCGATGGCAGTGGCCTCTCCCCCGCCTATGCACAACGAGGCAACCCCTTTGCTTTTACCATGGGTTTGCAGTGCGCCCAGCAAAGTAACAATGATGCGTGCACCACTGGCACCCAGAGGGTGGCCCAGGGCAGTGGCACCACCGTGAATATTGACTTTGTGGTGAGGAATATTCAGCTCTTGCATGGCCGCCATACTGACTACCGCAAATGCTTCATTCACTTCAAACAGGTCAACATCGTCTACTGACCAATCCAAATTGCTCAGCAGTTTCTGCATCGCCCCCACCGGAGCCGTGGTAAACCATTCCGGCTCCTGGGCATACTGGCTACTGCCACGAATAGCGGCGATGGGTTTAAGGCCGCGTTCCAGTGCTTCGCTCTGACGTATCAGCACCAAGGCGGCAGCACCATCGGAAATCGAGCTGGCATTGGCCGGGGTGATGGTGCCGTCTTTTTTGAACGCCGGCTTCAACGCGGGGATCTTGTCTGGCCGGGCCTTACCCGGCTGCTCATCCGTATCCACCACCCGATCGCCTTTGCGAGTTTTCACCGTCACCGGGGCAATTTCGTTATTGAAATGCCCGGCCTCAATGGCTGCATTGGCACGGCGCAAAGACTCAATGGCATAGTCGTCTTGCTGCTGGCGGGTAAATTGGTATTTATCGGCGCAGGATTCACCAAAAGCGCCCATCAAACCACCGGCATAGGCATCCTGCAGGCCGTCGTAAAACATGTGATCCAGCAGTTCGCCATGCCCCAAACGCTGGCCACCGCGAGCTTTGGGCAGCATATAAGGAGCGTTGGTCATGCTTTCCATGCCCCCGGCCACAATCACCTCGGCGTTGCCCGATTGCAGCTCAGAGGCCGCCATCATTACCGTCTTCATGCCGGAACCACAGACTTTATTCACGGTGCTGCATGGCACTTGTTTGGGCAAACCAGCAGCCATTGCCGCCTGACGTGCAGGTGCTTGCCCAAGTCCAGCGGGCAACACACAGCCCATCAGCACTTCATCCACCTGATCGGGTTGCAAGCCAGAGCGTTCCAGGGCTGCGCGAATGGCTGTCGCCCCCAATTCAGTAGCAGAAACCGCACTAAAATCCCCCTGGAATCCACCCATGGGCGTACGTGCCATACCAACGATTACAATCGGGTCACTCATAGCCATCACCTCAACAATGCATTGCTGTATTTATTGACAGGCCTGAGTATAAAACGTGCCAGGAAGGAATTCTTGGTGCCAGCAGCCGAACCACTGGCAAAGGGTTTTAGAATGGATGTCAGGAAGTGTTTACAGGCTTGCCGGCAAGCTACTTAACCACTCGCAAAGTGGGCCGGGACCCACCGGGGCCAGCTGGCGGCGGGGTGTCATCATCGTCCCCAGCACCACCCTGAACCGGCGCCAACGCTACCGCAGGCTCTTCGCGCTGGAAAACCATACCCTGACCATTTTCTCGGGCGTAGATGCCCAGGATGGACTCTACCGGCAAACGAATGTCCGTGGGTACGCCACCAAAGCGAGTACTGAATTGAATTTGTTGGTTTTCCAGGGAAAAGCCAGCGATGGCCCTGGGAGACAAGTTAAGCACGATTTGACCATCGTTTACGTGCTGCTGAGGCACTTCAACGCCATCAAAATAGGCATCCACCACCACATAGGGCGTGCAATCGTTGTCTACGATCCAGTCGTAAAAGGCCCTGATAAGGTAGGGCCGGTTGGAGGTCATGGACATCGCTTATTCCTTTCCCCGGTAACGGCACTCAGGGGCGCATTTCCCGCTCAATTTCGGACAGGCTCTGCAGTACTGATGGACGCTCAAAAATACGCTGCATATAAGCGTGCAGTGGTTTCACTTGCTTGGTGTTAGGCAGTGCGATACCCAACCAGTTCAAACGCCACAAGATAGGCGCCAGACAGCAGTCCACCAGTGAAAACTCTTCACTCATAAAATACGGGGTTTCCGCAAAGATTGGCGCAATGGACACCAGTTCATCACGCAGCTGCTTGCGGGCCACATCGGCTTCTTTGCTGGAACCTTTTGAGGTAATTACGTCCACCAGCTCACACCAATCACGCTCAATGCGATACATAAACTGCCGGTTGAGAGCCCGGGCAACGGGGTATGCAGGCAATAGTGGTGGGTGAGGAAAACGTTCGTCCAGATATTCCATCATCACCTTGGATTCGTACAACGCCAAGTCGCGATCCACCAAGGTTGGCACTGAGTTGTAGGGGCTTACTTCCGCCAGTTCTTCTGGCGGGTTGGCTGGGTCTACAGTTTCTATATCAACAGTGACACCCTTTTCGGCGAGAACAATACGCACCCGGTGACAGTAATGACATTGCGGGTCGGAAAAAAATGTCATTGAAGATCGCTTAGCGACAACCCCCATGGGGAACCCCTTTTTTCAGTCAAGTTTTTCAGTCAACACTTGTGGGCAAAAGCACCCCACAAAAACAACAAAAGCCGCCCCAAGTGGAGCGGCCGGTAATTCATCAGCAATTAATGGATGTCTTTCCAGTACTCGCGGTTCAACAGCCACACCCAGATAAACAGGAACGACAAAAACAGCAGTACGTAAACACCAATACTTTCACGCTTCTCGGCAATGGGCTCGGCAACGTATTTCAAAAAGTTAACCAAGTCATACATCGCCTGGTCGAACTCGCCTTGAGTCATGGTGCCTTTTTCGGTGATTTTGTAGTCGCCACACGGGTTATCCTTCAGCGGCTCGCCAGTGAGCGGGTCTGTTTTCACATGGCCGTGATCGTCCAGCGACGGCCCTGGCGCGCACTCTTGAAGACCTTGAAGTTCCATCAGAACATGGGGCATACCCACGTCTTTAAATACCTTGTTGTTCACTCCAAGAGGACGATTGTCGTCTTTGTAGAAATGACGCAGGTAAGTGTACAACCACTCGGGATTGCGAGCACGAGCAACCAGTGTCAGGTCTGGCGGAGTCGCACCGAACCAAGCCTTGGCTTTGCGCGGCGGCATGGAAATTTCCATCAAGTCGCCGATTTTGCCATCGTGAAATACCAGGTTATCCAATACAACATTGTGTGGCATATCCAGGTCGTCGGCGACACGCTCGTAACGGGAGTACTTAGCGGAGTGACAGCCCATGCAGTAGTTGGCAAACAGCTGCACACCGCGCTGGCGAGATTCCTGCTCCAGGCGCTTCAGGTCACCCTTTGTGAACTTTCCCGTGGCTTCGGCCACCGCCGGGTTCACAAATGGGTCGCAATCAATAGTGCCACAGGCTTTACCACCAGCAGCCCCGGAGGCTTTCAGCGGCAGAATCACCAGAATCAGCATTACAATCAGCGCCAGCATGGAGCGCCAGAAGCCCATACCGCCGTCCATAGTAACGCGAGCAGGTTCAGGCTTAAGCACATCTTTGTCCAGCAGCCATGGCAGCAAGGCAAAGAAAGCGCCCAAAGCAAAGCCATACAATCTCAGGCCCACAGAAATACCGGAGTCTTCAGCACCAAGACCAGTGGCCGACAACGCAAAGAAGAACGCTGCTGTACCCCAGAACAACACCAGTCGCAGTACTCGCCCACCAACATCCTTATTGGTCCACATGGGCATCAGGAAGAAGAAGGCGAAGTAGAGAACGGTAGTCAGCTGGGCCAACAGGTTACGGCCAGCGGTAGGCGCTTTTACACCCAAGTAGCCGAGAATAATGAAGTTGGCGGCAAACAGCAGAATCATCAAGCCGGGGATCTTGCCTTTATAACGGAACGACCTTGCCTTGCTCTTATCCAACCATGGCAATACAAACAGAACCGCTACACCGGCACCCATGCAGATAAAACCACCGAGCTTATCAGGCACTGCGCGCAGCATGGAGTAGAACGGTGTGAAGTACCAAACCGGAGCAATGTGCTCAGGGGTCTTCAGGGCATTTGCCTCTTCAAAGTTTGCGTACTCCAAGAAGAACCCCCCCATTTCCGGGGCAAAGAAGCAAATAAACGCAAACACAAAGAAGAACACCACCACCGGCACCAGATCGTGCACCGTGAAATAAGGGTGGAATGGAATGCCATCCAACGGCTTGCCGTTTTCGTCTTTGTTCTTCTTGATCTCAACACCATCCGGGTTGTTGGAACCCACTTCGTGCAGAGCAAAGATGTGCATCACCACCAAGCCCAACAGAACCAGCGGCAGAGCGACCACGTGCAGGGCAAAGAAGCGGTTGAGAGTGGCACCGGAAATCAGGAAGTCACCACGTACCCATTCCACCAGGCCCTCGCCAACATGGGGTATCGCACCAAACAGGGACACAATTACCTGGGCACCCCAGTAGGACATTTGCCCCCAAGGCAGAACGTAACCCATAATAGCTTCAGCCATCAGCACCAGATAGATAGCCATACCGAATATCCACACCAGCTCGCGAGGCGCCTTATAAGAGCCATAGATCAAGCCGCGGAACATATGCAGGTACACCACCACAAAGAACATCGAAGCACCGGTGGAGTGCATGTAGCGAATCAGCCAGCCCCAGTCCACATCACGCATGATGTATTCCACAGAGGCAAATGCATCTTCGGCGGTTGGCGAGTACTGCATGGTCAGCCAGATGCCGGTCAGGATCTGATTCACCAGTACCAGCAGGGAGAGAACCCCAAAGAAGTACCAGAAGTTGAAGTTCTTGGGCGCGTAGTACTGCGCCATATGCTTGTTCCACTCCACCTGGAGCATTGGCATACGGGAATCAATCCACTCGCCAAATTGGGCCAGTTTACTCATTATGCGGCCTCCTGATCTTCGCCAACTACGAGAATGTCACCCTCAAAGCGATGCGGGGGGACTTCCAGGTTGATAGGGGCTGGAACGCCTTGGAAGACGCGACCCGCCAAATCAAACTGGGAACCGTGGCAAGGGCAGAAGAAGCCACCTTGCCAATCTGCGTTAAATGGCATCGGCCCAACCTGAGGTTGAAACTGAGGCGCACAACCCAAGTGGGTACAAAGGCCAACCAGCACCAAAAACTCGGGTTTGATAGAACGATTAAAGGGGTCTACATAAGCAGGCTGCTTGGACTGCTCAGAGTTGGGGTCGCGAACACGATCCTTGGTTTTTTGCAGCGATTCCAGTACCGCTTCGGTACGACGCACCACATACACCGGTTTGCCTCGCCATTCCACGGTCATCATCTGACCGGGCTCAAGCTTGCCAATGTTGGCCTTAACCGGCGCACCAGCAGCTTTTGCTTTCGCACTGGGAGCCCAAGAACCCACAAATGGCACGGCGGCAAAACCAGCACCAACAGCACCTGTTACACAGGCGCCCCCTATCAAAAAACGACGTCTGTCGTGATTGACACCGTCATCGCTCATGACGCTTCCCCTTAATATGTTATTACTCAGTTTGGTACCAGCGAGAGAGTCTTAATTGCGCAAACCCAACAGGGCCGAGCAAATAGCGGGCAATAGTAAAGAAAAGTGCTATTTTTAGCAATATAGCCCTTGGAGTGGTAGGGGTAATTAATTGATTTAATTGATGAAAGTCAGGTGAAAAAATTATTCACCCGCTTGGCTTGGCTAGACGAAAGCTGGACACTTCGAATCGAATGTAAAATCCACCCATAAAAAACCAAAAAGCCCAGGCGATACCTGGGCTTTTTGAGTCTGCATCGCAGCGTGCAATTAACGCTTGGAGAACTGCGGACGCTTACGGGCTTTGTGCAGGCCGACTTTCTTACGCTCAACTTCACGAGCATCGCGAGTCAAGAAGCCAGCGGCACGCAGTGGGCCACGCAGGTTTTCGTCGTATTGCAGCAGAGCGCGAGACAGGCCGTGGCGAATTGCGCCCGCCTGACCAAAGCTGCCACCGCCTTTGACGGTAATTTTCAAATCGAACTGATCCACCATTTCCACTGTTTCCAGCGGTTGGCGAACGATCATACGCGCCACTTCACGGCCAAAGTACTGGTCGATAGTGCGATTGTTAATGGTGATGGTGCCGCTACCTTTGCTGATGAAAACACGAGCAGAGGAGGTTTTGCGACGACCGGTACCGTAAAATTGGTTGTCTGCCATAATAAATCGTCCGTTAGATATTCAGTTCTTGTGGCTGCTGAGCGGCGTGCGGGTGCTCACTGCCAGCATAGATTTTCAGCTTTTTGAACATCGCGCGACCCAGAGGACCCTTGGGCAGCATGCCTTTAACGGCATTTTGCAGAGTGCGCTCAGGAGCTTTGTCGATCAATTTTTCAAAGCTGATGGACTTCAAGCCACCGGGGTAGCCGGTATGGCTGTGATAAATTTTGTCTTTCGCTTTGTTGCCAGTCACGCGGATCTTTTCCACATTGGTAACAACAATATAGTCGCCGGTATCCACGTGCGGAGTGTACTCCGGCTTGTGTTTACCGCGCAGACGGGTAGCGATCTCGGCAGCCAAGCGACCGAGAGTCTTGTCTGTGGCGTCAACCAGATACCAGTCGCGCTGCACAGATTCAGGTTTGGCACTAAAAGTTTTCATTGTTTCCTGCCTATTGGCGTTCAGCCTTTGGGGTTTGAGTTCGGGGCTCGTCCCAAAAAAGAGCGCGAATACTACCTAAGTGAGAGGGGCATTTCAACTGGTTTCGAAGTGTTTTTTAAGTGGAAATGATCGCAGTGGCGGTCAGTAGCTTGTAGCGCTTTTCCAGACACGCTGTAAATACTTCCCTGCACACTCCTTGGACGCTATCCCTGCGGCCAAAGGCCTGAAAAAGCGCTACCAGCCACTGAGCTTCAAATCACACTCAGTCCAGCCACGGCCTTGCGCATGAATCTGGTGTGACTTGTTGTGACCGCCGCCAGCAGGGATGCTGGCGACGAGCTTACAGGGAGGTATTTACAGCGTGTGACAACAAGTCATACCGGATTTATGCCTGCCACCAATTATGGTCTATGAGCCCTGGCCAAATACTCGTGGGATTGCATTTCCAATAGCCTGGAGCGGGTGCGCTGAAACACAAAATCCAGATTGCCACCGGCATAGATATCTTCCAGTGGCACTGCCGCCGACATCACCAACTTGACGTTGCGGTCGTAGAATTCATCCACCATATTAATGAAACGGCGTGCTTGGTCGTCATTTTCACGGCCCATTTGCGGCACATCCCCCACCAATACCGCGTGAAACTCGCGAGCTATCTCAATATAGTCGTTCTGGCTGCGGGGGCCGTCGCAGATCGCTAAAAAATCAAACCAAACCACATCTTCGGCAATAAAGCGGGTGGCTATATTTCGGCCCTCCACCTCAAGTGGTTCGGCTTCGCACACTTCTTCTATAGCCGGCACCAAATCGGTAAACGCGGACTTAAGCGCAACTTCTGCTCCTTCATCCAGGGGCGAATGATAGAGTTCGGCACGGGTCAGGGCCCGCAGGCGGTAATCCACACCACCATCGACATTCACCACCTCAGTGTGCTCATTCAGCAATTTAATAGCAGGCAGAAAGCGCGCCCGCTGCAAGCCGTTTTCATACAGACCGTCTGGCACAATATTGGACGTAGCAACCAGAGCAACACCGCGTTTGAACAGCAGCTCTAACAATGTGCCAAGTATCATGGCATCGGTGATGTCAGAGACGAAAAACTCATCGAAACAGAGCACCCGGGCCTCACTGGCAATGCGATCAGCCACCTTTTCCAGTGGATTCTTGACACCATCCAGTTGCTTTAACTCTTGATGCACCAAGCGCATAAACCGATGGAAGTGAGAGCGCATCTTTGACTTAAAGGGCAAACTTTCATAAAAGTTGTCCATCAAATAGGTTTTTCCGCGGCCCACCCCACCCCAAAAGTAGAGCCCTCGCTGCACCTTTATCGCCCCATTGCGCCGAGGCAGTCCAGACACCAGCCGCGCCAAACGGCCACGGCCCTCCTCTGAACGCCACTCGTCCACCAGGCGCTCGTAGAGGTCTTGTAGCTTTTCCACCGCCAGCTGCTGAGCGGGATCACGGGTAAACCCGGGGCGCTTCAGGTCATTCTGATAACGCTCCATAGGGGTTGGATTCATGAACGGCATCTCCCCTTCAAGAGACAAAAAAACATTGATTCGATTAGGCCGATCCGACACACTCTATGAGTTGGCAAACAGCCAGTTAATTGCACCGGAGCTTCCAGACGCAGGAGTATACCCTTGAGTACCACGATTGTTATAACCGCCTTAATCTGCCTATTGGTAGGCGCTGCTATTGGATTACTGCTGTCACGCATGACCAGCCCAGAGCAGCAAAAGGTGCGCGACCTGGAAAGCAAACTCCAGCAAGCTGAAAACAGCCTCAAGGATTACCAAGAGGAAGTGACCGAGCATTTTATTCAAACTTCCGGGCTGATCAACAACCTGACCCAAAGCTATAAGGCCGTGCACGAGCATATGGCCAGCAGCGCCATGCACCTGGCCAACCCGGACATCAGTCGCCAACTGGTTAACGCCGGCACTGGCAAGCTCACCGACAACAGCAGCGATGATGCGATTTCAGAAGTACCCCCTGAGCCCCCCAAAGATTACGCCCCCAAGGCACCAGGCGGTGTACTCAGTGAAGAATACGGCCTCAAAGAAGATTATGGCATTGAAGCTCGTCCAGGCCACCAGGTGGCCAATGATGAAGACGACAGCGAGGACGACCCAACCCTGAAAGCGGTTTAATCCGCAACAGGCCCGGGTTCAGCCGCCATGAAATCCCGCCTGCTCAACTTTCTCGGTTGGCCTGTGGCCGCCGGCATTGCCGCTGCCGGGGTTATTCTGATTTTTCAGGCACTGAAGCCAGATGCAGAACACCCAATAGGTCTGAATGGGCCAGTTTCTTACGCCGACGCAGTGCGCCGTGCCGCTCCCTCCGTGGTCAATATTTATAGCCGACGACAAGTCATCCAACGCTCCCGCCACCCACTTCTCGATGACCCGGTGTTGCGCCAATTGACCAATGCGGTAACACCGCGCACCCGCGAGGCCATTGGCCTCGGCTCAGGGGTTATCCTCAGCAATGACGGCCATATTCTGACCAACCTCCATGTGGTGGCCGGTGCCAGCGAGATCAGCGTTCAACTTCAAGATGGCCGTACTGCGGTTGCCGAGGTAGTGGGCTCTGACAAGTTCACGGATTTAACCGTACTCAAAATCGACCTGGAAAATCTGACTCCCGTAGAAACGGTTGATTCGATGGGTGCAGAGGTGGGGCAAGTAGTGCTCGCCATTGGCAACCCTCACGGCGTTGGACAAACGGTCACCCAGGGCATTATCAGCGCTATCGGCCAAAAGGAATTTGGCAACAATCAATATCGCGAGAGCATTCAAACAGATGCCGCCATTAACCCGGGCAATTCCGGCGGTGCTCTGGTGGATGCCTACGGCAGGCTACTGGGCATCAATAACGCCACCCTCAGCGGTGCCGCCGTAGACAACCAGGGTAATCGCATCAGCAACGGGCAAAACCGCGAAGGCGGCGACCCCAGCTACGGTATCAGTTTCGCCATACCCACCAATACCGCTCTAAAAGTACTGCACGACATTCGCGAGTACGGCCAAGTACTGCGAGGGTTTATAGGCAATATTGGCATTGAAACACTGAACAGTCGCCAACTCGGGCTATTGGGATTTGAGTACAAAGCTGGGCTTTTGGTGACCGATGTGGGTATTGGCCCAGCCAGCAGCGCGGGATTATTGTCTGGCGACATTATCATTGGCATCAACAGCCAGCGACGCACAGACCGCGCGTACATTTCGCAACTGATGTTTGGCCTGGCCCCTGGAGAAAAACTGAGCTTTGAAATTGTGCGTGGCGGACAAGAGCTGACCCTGGACATCGTTGCCACAGTGGCTCCCTCCATTCGGCGTTAGACGAAGCCCAGAAACGTCACTCCTGGGTGTAAACCACCTCAATGTCGTAATCGTCATCATCCCAGTCATCGTCATCATCCTGATCCACTTGACCGCGACGCCGCGCTTCACGCAACTGTTCAATGCGCTCCCGCGCCTCCTGTTGCATCTGCTCGCGACGCTGGGACTCCTGCTCAGCAAGTTCCGGGTTGGCGGCCTCCGCCTCCCAGCACTCGGACAGGTAGTCCATAATATCGCGACACAGATCCCCAGTGCCTTGCTGGGAGATCGCCGCGATCGAAAACACGGGTCCTTGCCAGTCCAGCGCATCCAGCAATTCCTGGCAACGAGTGTCACGCTCATCTTCAGGCAACAGATCCATCTTGTTAAGCACCAACCAGCGATCACGTTCTGCCAATGTGGGGCTAAAGCCGGCAAGTTCTTGCTCAATAGTGGCCACATTCTCCGCCGGCGTAGTGCCATCGTAGGGCATCATATCGACGATATGCAGCAGCAAACGGGTTCGAGTCAGGTGTTTGAGGAAGCGAATCCCCAAGCCTGCCCCCTCCGAAGCACCGCCGATCAGCCCAGGTACATCCGCCACCACAAAACTGCGATGACCATCCATACCCACCACCCCTAAATTAGGGACCAGAGTCGTAAATGGGTAATTGGCCACTTTGGGACGAGCAGCAGAGACCGCGCGGATAAAACTGGATTTCCCGGCATTGGGCAAACCCAGCAAGCCCACATCCGCGAGCACCTTCAACTCCAGCTTGAGGTTGCGAACCTCTCCTTCCTTGCCCGGCGTGGTCTGCCTGGGCGCGCGATTGGTGCTGGATTTAAAGCGGGCATTGCCAATGCCATGCCAGCCACCTTGAGCCACCATCAAACGCTGCCCAGGCTCGGTGAGATCCCCCAAGGTTTCTTCGGTATCCACATCAATGGCGGTGGTGCCTACCGGCACCTTCAGCACCAAGTCTTCGCCTTTACGACCCGTGCAGTTAGCACCACTGCCCTGTTTGCCACTCTCTGCGTTGTAGCTACGGGTATAGCGGTAGTCCACCAGCGTGTTGAGGTTTTCATCCGCCTCCAGATATACGGAGCCACCATCGCCACCGTCACCGCCATCTGGCCCACCACGAGGGATAAATTTTTCACGGCGAAAACTCAGGCAGCCATTGCCACCTTTACCCGCCTGAACCCGAATGGGCGCTTCATCGACAAACTTCATCGTCTTGCAAACCGTAAAATAGAATAATAAGCATACGCCAAAGGCACAAAAAAAGCCCCGTAAAGGGGCTTTTTATAGTAGAGAAGTGTAAGCCCTGATCAGGCAGTCACAACTTCTACATACTTGCGATTCTTGTCGCCACGAGTGGTGAACTGCACTTTGCCATCGGCTTTTGCGAACAAAGTGTGGTCGCGACCCATGCCAACATTGTCACCAGCGTGGAACTTGGTGCCACGCTGACGAAGAATGATGCTGCCCGCAGAGATTTCTTCGCCGCCAAAGCGCTTCACACCCAGGCGTTTACTTTCTGAATCCCGTCCGTTACGAGTACTACCACCAGCTTTCTTGTGAGCCATGATCCAGTCTCCTAAAACCTTAAATTAACCAGCACTGATGCCGGTGATTTTCACTTCGGTGAACCACTGACGGTGGCCCATTTGCTTGCGGTGGTGCTTGCGACGCTTGAACTTAATAATGCTCACTTTGTCACCACGACCGTGAGCCAAAACCTCTGCACTCACCTTAGCACCGTCTACCACAGGGGCACCGATGTTGATATTTTCGCCGTCGGCAACCATCAACACCTGGTCGAAGTCGATGTTTTCACCAGTGGCCACTTCCAATTTTTCCAGGCGAAGGGTTTCACCCTCCTGGACGCGATGTTGCTTACCACCGCTTGCGATAACCGCGTACATAATCTGCTCCAGATTTTATGCATATGGGCCAGCTTAATTCACGCTCTTGTCTATTACCTATTTACTACCCATAAGTAAGCAAGAAAGTCGTCTTAAAAGCCGAGCCCCAGATTCGAGGGCGGCAATTGTACGGAAATCACCCCTGAGCCGCAAGAGCAAATTTGAGGTTATTTGCAGCTATCATTTACCGCTATTACAGCACCTTGGGACGCTTGACACCTCCTATAGTGCCACCTAGCATTCCAGCCCTCACGCTGTACCAATTATTTAAGGAACACCCATTTCCATGCTGCCCTTCCATCACGCTGTTGAAGAGGACTTTCTGGCGGTCAACGACTTGATTATTAACCAGCTGCATTCGGATGTTGGGCTGGTGGAAAATATTGGTCAATACATTGTCGATGCTGGCGGCAAACGCCTGCGCCCCCTACTGGTGCTACTCGCAGCCAATGCTTGTGGCGATCAGGGCAAGCAGCACATAGAGCTGGCGGCGATTATCGAGTTTATTCACACCGCCACCCTGCTCCATGATGACGTGGTGGACACTTCCGATATGCGCCGCGGTCGCGCTACTGCCAACGCCCGCTGGGGCAATGCCCCCAGCGTTCTAGTTGGCGACTTTCTCTATTCACGGGCATTCCAGATGCTGGTGGCTATTGGCGATATGCGCATTATGGCCATACTGGCCGATACCACCAACATCATCTCTGAAGGCGAAGTGCAGCAGCTGATTAACGCCGGCAACCCGGATATCAGCGAAGCAAACTACTTTGAAGTGATTGGCAAGAAAACCGCCCAGTTGTTTGAAGCCGCGGCCCACGCGGGAGCAGTATTGGCCACAGACAACGACCAGCATCAGCAAGCGTTAAAGCTCTATGGACGTCACCTGGGCCTGGCTTTCCAACTGGTGGACGACGCCCTGGACTATCAAGGTAACGCAGAAGAGTTGGGCAAAAATGTCGGTGACGACCTTGCAGAAGGCAAACCCACTCTACCACTGCTGGCGGCCATGCGACTGGGTGACGAACAACAAGCCGAAACCATCCGTACTGCTATCAAAGAGGCACAAGTGGAAAAGCTGGAACAGGTGGTGGAGATTGTTAAGAAAACCGGCGCGCTGAACTACACCCTTGAGCAAGCCAACCAACAAGTAGCCTCTGCTAAAGCTCAACTCAGCCAACTGCCGGATTCGCCGTTGAAAACTACGTTGGCGGACTTGGCGGACTTCTCAATAGCCAGAACGTATTAATCGTTGGAGTGGCGGGTCTCGAGATCAGAAACCCGCCACTCTGACAATACAGGCCTACGCCCTAATGATTGCCAGCAGCTCTTTGGTTTTTTCCTGCATCAATTCAGGGTTGGCGCGGCTCTCTACATTTAAGCGCACCACCGGTTCTGTATTGGACATGCGCACATTAAACCGCCAGTCTCCCATATCCAGGCTCAGACCGTCAGTGCGGTCTTCCGCCACAGCCTGACCCCCATATTGCTCAGCCAGCCGCGCCAGTACCGCATTGGGGTCTTTAATACGGCTGTTGATCTCACCACTGACCGGGTAAGCCTGCTGACATTCTGCAACCAGTTGCGACAGCGTTTTGCCACTTTGGCTAACAATTTCCGCCACCAACAACCAAGGGATCATACCGCTGTCGCAATAGGCAAAATCACGGAAGTAATGGTGGGCACTCATTTCTCCACCATAGAGCGCATCGTGATCACGCATACACTGTTTAATAAAAGCATGGCCCGTCTTGGTCAACACCGGAGTGCCGCCGCAGCGGTTCACCACATCAATGGTATTCCAAGTCAGACGAGGGTCATGAATGATCGAGCCACTACCGTGCTTATTCAGAAAGCTCTCTGCCAGCAGGCCGACTAAATAGTATCCTTCAACGAACTCACCCTGCTCATCAAAGAAAAAACAACGGTCAAAATCGCCATCCCAGGCGATACCCATATCTGCATTTTCGCGGCGCACCACTTCAGCGGTGGCAGCGCGATTCTCTTCCAGAAGCGGATTCGGCACCCCGTTAGGAAAGTGGCCATCCGGCTGATGGTGGACTTTAATAAACCCAAATGGCAGGTGTGGCTCGAGCAAATCCACCACCGAGCCCGCACCACCATTGCCTGCATTAACAACTAATTTCAGTGGCTTCAGCTGTTGACGGTCAACATAGCCCAGCAGGTGCTCGATATACGCGGACTTATCTTCCACTCGCTCCAAAGAGCCCAAATCACCTACAGGGGAGAAATCCCCCTTCTCCGCCAACGCTTTGATCTCCAGCAGGCCATTGTCCCCAGAGATAGGTCTGGATTGCTCGCGCACAAACTTCATGCCGTTGTAATCCATGGGGTTGTGACTCGCGGTTACTACAATGCCGCCGTCAAAGCCGCCATGGGAAGTGGCAAAATAAATCTCCTCAGTACCGCACTGGCCAATATGAGTAACGTTAACACCACCTTCCCGCAGGCCATGCACCAAAGCATCGCACAGTTCTGGGCTGGTGAGGCGAATATCGTGACCAACCACCATGCACTGCGCACCTAAAAATTGGGCAGTGGCGCGGCCAATACGATACGCCACATCAACATTGAGCTCATCGGGCACTCGCCCACGAACGTCATAGGCCTTAAAACAATTGATTTCGACCACATCCTTACAGTCAGACATGCGTTACCTGCTCCTTATCTTTGCGATAAAAGTTTTCGTACACGTAGTTGGTAGCTGCCACATAACCATCGACACTGCCACAATCAAAACGCTTACCTTTAAATTTGTACGCCAACACATCTCCTCGCCGGGCCTGCTCCAGTAGAGCATCGGTGATCTGAATCTCCCCACCTTTACCTGGCTTGGTATAACGAAGAATATTGAAAATATCTGGGGTCAGCACATAGCGACCAATAATCGCCATATTACTGGGCGCATCTTCTTTGGCGGGCTTTTCCACCATATCGTTCACCTGATACAACCCCGGCTCTATTTCCTCACCGGCGATCACACCAAACTTGGAAACATCGTCATCGGGCACCTCCTCAATCGCGACCACACTTTTGCCAGTGCGCCGGTAGATCTCCACCAATTGAGCCATAACCCCTTTTCCACCTTCGCCAATACAAAAGTCATCCGCCAAAATAACACCGCAGGGCTCATAGCCAATCAGCCGTTCACCGGTCAAAATGGCGTGCCCGAGACCTTTCATCTCCCGCTGACGGGTAAAGGAAAAGCTGCCGTTTTCAATCACATGGCGAATACTGTGCAGATACTCTTCCTTCGATGTACCAGATATTTGGTGCTCCAATTCATAATTGGTATCGAAGTGATCTTCAATAGCCCGCTTACCACGGCCTGTAACAAAGCCGATTTCATTGAGACCTGCGTCCATGGCCTCCTCTACCCCATATTGCACCAAGGGACGATTAACGATAGGCAGCATTTCTTTGGGCATTGATTTGGTTGCTGGCAAGAAGCGAGTGCCATAGCCAGCCACCGGAAACAGGCATTTTCTTATCATAATGTAATCCTTTAATAGGCAAAGCAGACGTTTTAATGAAAGCTATTATCGCCGCTTCGCTGCCAATTGCACAGACCGAACAACACCCATTGAGGGTGATCGGTCGGTTAACAACGCTGTAGCCATGAAGTACAATGCCATCTGGATTTAATTTGGCATTTTTGGGGATTGGGGTACCGTATGAAGCGCGCTGTTATCACAGGAATGGGGATTGTTTCCCCACTCGGCAATGATCTCGACACTGTTGCCAACTCTCTTCGCGAAGGCAAATCCGGCATTCGCTACAAAGAACTCTATAAAGAACTTGGCCTTCGCAGCCACGTAGCTGGCTATGTGGATATCGACCTCGAAGAGCATATCGACCGCAAGGTAATGCGCTTTATGGGCAAGCCCGCGGGTTATGGCTATGTGGCCATGCAACAAGCCATCGACAACTCCGGTCTCAATGAAGACCAGGTTTCCAATCCACGTACCGGCATTATCATGGCTTCAGGCGGCTTCTCTGGGGACAAGTTCATCGAAGCTGTAGACACCATGCGTGCCAAAGGCGTAAAGCGTATGGGGCCCTATCGAGTTACCCAAATCATGGGCAACACGGTTTCCGCCTGCTTGGCGACCCCCTTTAAGATCAAAGGGGTGAACTACAGCATTACCTCTGCTTGCGCCACCAGTGCACATTGCATAGGCGCAGCTGTAGAGCAGATTCAGCTGGGCAAGCAGGATGTAATTTTTGCCGGGGGCGGTGAAGAAGAACACTGGACGATGGCCTCCATGTTCGATGCCATGGGTGCCCTTACCACCAAATACAACGACAACCCCGAAAAAGCCTCACGGGCCTACGACGCAGACCGCGACGGTTTTACCATTTCCTGTGGCGGCGGCTGTGTGGTGGTGGAAGAGCTGGAACACGCCTTGGCGCGAGGCGCCAACATCATTGCCGAAATTGTTGGCTACGGCGCCACTTCCGATGGCTACGATATGGTAGCGCCCTCAGGAGAAGGGGCCATTCGCTGCATGCAGCAAGCCATGGAAACCGTCGACGGCCCTATCGACTACATCAACACCCATGGCACCAGCACTCCCGTGGGTGATACCCAGGAATTGCAGGCCATTACTGATACCTTTGGCTCCGGCCAAGTGCCGAAAATCAGCTCTACCAAGTCACTGACTGGCCACGCCCTGGGGGCGGCCGGTGTTCATGAAGCGATTTACAGTCTGTTGATGCTGCAAGGCGACTTTATCGCGGCCTCCGCCAACGTCGACAACCTGGATGAACGTGCCGCTGAGCTGCCTATCGTGACAGAACGCATCGACAACGCAGGTTTGAATACGGTGATGTCGAACAGCTTTGGCTTTGGTGGCACCAATGCGGCGCTGGTGATGCAGCGGTATTCATCCTAATCCGCTGAACAGCTTTTCAAGCTCATTCAAAACCAGGTAATGTCAGCCAAGCTGGCATTACCTGCCATTCAACACATTCACCGGCGAATACTGGTCGGTTAGTACCTTCGCCGAGCGGCGCCACTTAGGGCGACGATCCAGGCCATTGAGCAGTTTCCGACCATCCACCCCCAAGGCACTAATTTGAGGTGATACAGCGAGCATATTGCGATGCATGTCCGTTTTGCTGGGCAGCTCAGCATTGGATGCCAAAATAATCCGATTGCCACTATCACGCTGGGACACTGTGTAAAACTCGCCAAACGCCTTTTGGTAAGTGGCCGCTTCATGGTCCACCAGATCACTGCGACTAAAGGTGTTGGCAATCACCACTCCTTGGGGAGCAAGGATGCTTTTCAGTTCCTCAAAAAACTCCAGTGTCATTAAATGGCCAGGGATGTAATCACCGTTAAAGGCATCGAGGATGATGTAATCGTACTGTGCCTTTTTCAGCCTGGCCCGTTTCACGAACACCCTGGCATCCTGGGTAGCAACCTGGTTGGCAGCTTCTTCCTGAAAATAAAAATAGCGCTTGGCCACATCCACCACTGCCGAATCAATTTCAACAGAAGTAATATTTGTGTCCGGGTAGAGCGAGCGCAGGGCTCGAGGTAACACCCCACCACCCAAGCCAACTACCAGAATGTTTTTGGGGTTTGGCTTGATAAACAATCCCGCCATCGACATACGTGTATAACTGAGTGCCAATACATCCGGCCGTTCGAGGAAAATACAGGACTGACTGCTTTCACGATTACCGCGGGTGCGAAATTTCAGGCAACGTTGACCGCCACTTTCCTCCACATACAAGTCCCGATAGAGTGACTTTTCCCGGTGCACCACCTCACCACTGGCAGCGGAACTCAGCAACACCAGAACCAACAAACCCAGTAGTCGCATTAATTGCCCCCTTCCGTCAGGTGATGATCTTTTGCGTTGTCAGGCATCAAACAGGCAATCACACCAAGCAATACCAACAAACCGGTGCAACAGTAAATAATCTGATCGATCTCAAACCAAACCACCAAGTAGAACGATGTCATGATGGTGCCCAAAGCGCTGCCTAGAGTAGACACGAAATAGAGAAAGCCCGCAGCACGGCCACTGCTCTCCCGACTTTCAACCAACAACCTGACGCCATAAGGAGCGGCAATCCCCATAATCACCGTAGGCCCAAAAAACAGCAGCAGAGACGCCAACAGCGCGCCACCCCTGGGGTCTTCTACCCGCAGGAATACCGTTTCCATGGCCCATTGATCGAACAACACAATGTGCAGCAGCGACAGCCCGGCAACCAGAAACAGCAAACCAAACTTGCGAAAATTGGGGGCTCGCAACGACCACTGCCCACCCAACAGATAGCCCAAAGACAATGCCAACATATACACCGTAATAATGCTGCCCCAGACAAAAATACTGGAGCCAAAATTAGGTGCCAAAATACGGCCACCCAGCAACTCGCTGGACATAATCGCAAAGCCCATGGCGAAGGACATAAACAGTAACAACGCGGTGCGCAACATTCTCTCCTCGATTCTCTAGCAGCCACAAAAAAGGCCCCGAAAGGAGCCTTTGGAAAACCTTGTTCCAATGTAATTAGAACGGAATATCGTCATCAAAGTTGTCAAAATCATTATTGGGTTGCTGCTGAGACTGATTCTGATTTTGCGCAGGGCGTTGTTGCTGGGGCGCCGACTGCTGTGGCGGCGCCGATTGTTGAGAACCATAGTTGTCCTGCCCCATGCCACCGCGGCTGTCCAGCATCTGCATTTCACTGGCAACGATTTCGGTGGTGTATCGATCCTGGCCATCCTGCCCCTGCCATTTGCGGGTGCGCAATGAGCCTTCAACATACACCTTGCTGCCCTTTTTAAGGTACTCACCGGCAATCTCGCCCAAGCGATTAAAGAACACCACCCGGTGCCATTCAGTCCGCTCTTGCGGCTGGCCGGTTTGCTTGTCTTTCCAGGTTTCCGACGTGGCTACACTGATATTGGTAACCGCTCCTCCGGAGGGCATATAGCGAGTTTCAGGATCCTGACCACAATTGCCCACTAAAATTACTTTGTTAATGCCACGCGCCATTATTTATTTCCCCTGCGAGTCGATAGCAAGGCTTAATCCTATAGCCTCTGCAAAATTATTAGCCGGTTATCTTACTCTGAAAGATAAGGAGCCAACAGCCCCCAATCCACTTCTTTTCGATCCACCTTGGCGTAAACACTGCGCTCTTCGGCAATCACCAACACATCTTCCACCCCGGGCAGTGCTTCCAGCTCACTGACGTAGCCAGGACGGTCATTGTACTTGAGCACAACACCCGAAAGCGGCCTTGGTGCCTCCATTGGCGATGCCACCAGTAACCACAGCACCGCCAAACCAGCCAGCGCCACAAACAGCCCTTCAACACCATACTCCGGTAGCAACCAGCCACCCAGTACACCACCGGCAAAAGCTCCGAGGAATTGGCTACTGGAATAAGCACCCATGGCAGTGCCACGAGCACCAGCCGGCGCGGTTTTACTGATTAACGACGGCAGGCTCGCTTCCAACAGATTAAACGCTGCAAAAAACAAAAATAGCAACGCCAGGGCGACCCAAGCTCCAGCGTGGTGCCACACAGCAAAGCCACCCAAACTCAGTGCAACCAGAGCAATCGCACTGAGAAAGACTGGCTTCATTTTGCCACCACGCTCGGCAACAATAATGGCGGGCACAATGGCAACAAATGAGCCCCCGAACAACAGCAAGTAAACCCAGGAATGGCTGCTGCGCGCTATTTCCAGCTCTGACTCCAGCACCTGCGGGATCGCTAAAAACGCCGCCATCAAAACCAGATGAAGCACAAAAATTCCTAAATCCAGTCGCAACAACCGCACGTCCTTGAGCACATTGCCGATCATCAACGGCACCGTCTGGGTTTCACGGTTAACCGCAACGCCACCAACACCAGCCGCTGGCAAGCGCCATTGGGACCAAATCAAACCCAATACACCCAACACCCCAGTACACCAAAATACCGCGGACACTCCTCCCATATGGGCAGCCAACAAGGGGCCAAGCACCATGGCCAATAAAAACGCAAAGCCAATGCTGGCGCCGATACTGGCCATAGCCTTGGTGCGGTTTTGCTCGCGGGTGACGTCCGCTACCAGAGCCATCAAAGTACTGGCGATGGCACCAGCGCCCTGCAGCGCCCGGCCAGCCACTAACAGGTAAATATTATCTGCGACCGCTGCCAACACACTGCCGATCACAAACACCAATAGTCCCGCCACAATCACCGGCTTGCGGCCAATGCGATCTGACACCAGCCCGAGGGGTATTTGCAGCAACGCCTGGGTTAGGCCATACACACCCAGAGCGATACCTAACAACTGCGGTGTGGCCCCACGATAGTCGTCGGCATAGAGCACCAGCACCGGCAACACCATAAACAGGCCGAGCATACGCAGCCCATACAGGCCCGCGATGGAAAAAACCGCACTGCGTTCGGAGGCACTAAACTCTGTGTGATCGCGCAAAGGTAAGCTCACTGTCACCAAGGGGTTTAAAAGCCGCGCAGTTTACCAGAGGGACGTGCCCTGTGCTCAAGGTGCACCCTCTGTTACCATCCCGCCATGCTTAATTACCGTTTTGTTGCCCTGCTGATCTTACTGGCCTGCGTGATTTCACCGCTGGCTTTCCAGTGGTTCACCAACCCCGAAGGCAGTTGGCTGCGACCCTATGTCGCCTGGCTGGTACTGATTATTTCATCGGCCCTGGTATACCACCGGCGGCGCCGAAAAGGCCAGATATAGTGTTAATCGCTATTTTGAGTTTGCTGTTTTTTGCCACGCTGTTGTTCAGCGTGGCGGCGGTGGGGCATCGACGACCGCTGGGCAGCTCCACCCAAGCGCTGGTAACGTTGGGTAGCCTTGGGGCGTTGAGTTATTTTGGTCTGCCTGAATTCACTGGCCGCTACGGATTGGAAGCTCTGTTTGGGCTTATGGCCTACACGCTGGTGTTTTTACTTGGCCCTCTGGTGATGCGCCCCATACACTGGGCGGCACAAACTCGGCGCTTGCCAACACTGGCGGATCTGTTCAGTTACCGATACCGAGGCAGGTCAATTGGCTCACTGGTGACCTGGGTATTGGCTTTAAGCTGTTTACCGCTGTTAGCAGGGCAGCTGCAACTGGCGGGCAATTCGCTGGAGATCGCATCCAACCAACAGTTATCTGCCAGCCAGGGTAAGTTGGCTTTTACTGTTCTGTTGCTGGGAGTGCTGCTTTTCTTTGGCCAGCGCAACGCCCACAGCGATCGCCTAATGACAACACTGGCCTTCGGGGCAGTCATTACCCTGACCGCCCTTTTGGCAACCACGATGTGGGCAACCTGGCACTATTTTGGTGGCCTGCAAGAAATGCAGGCGTGGGCAACCGCCGAAGGCCTATCGCAAAGCATTCACCGCTCTGGAAACAGCTATGGGCTGATTAGCTTGTTTTTCATTGCCAGCCTGACTCTGCCCCATCTTTACCACCAACAGTCCTGGTTACCCTCTATAAAAAGCCGAGAATTGACCGGATGGCTGTTCCCGTTTTTGCTGTTGTTGACCACGCTAACCATGGTGCCACTGTTGTGGACGGGCCTGGCCTCGGGACTGCAAGTACCCCTTCAACTACTGATTCCAGCCTTGGCCAAGGCAAGCCAATCCCCCCTGCTGCAAATAGCAACTACGGTGGGTGGCTTGTTTGCCTGCAGCACGGTAGCCGCAGTAACCAGCAAAGCCCTGGTCACCATGGCCAACAACTATCTGCTGCCCACAACCATCCAAAAACCAACGGACAACCTTTATAAACAACTGATTCGCAGTCGCCGCCAGTTGATTACTGTGTGGGTTATTCTGGGCCTGGCCGCCAGCACCCTGATCAATACTCACAGCATCAGCACCTTGACCATTGTCTCGTTAATCGGTGTAGCACAAATTGCTCCAGGCCTATTGTCCGCGCTCTATGTGCCGGTTTTTAATCGTCGCGGCGTCGCTGCCGGCATGGTAATTGGCATGCTGCTTTGGTTCGTCGGATTGCTATTGCCCGTCTTTATGGGCAGCTGGCAGTGGGTACTGGGTGACCAGGTTCGCTGGCATTTTGGCATTTCTAGTTGGGGCAATTGGCTGCTGATCTCTCTGGGGGCCAACTTCGCTACCAGCCTTTTGGTCACCCGCCGTACCCGTTCCACCCCTGAAGAAGCTTTTTACGCCCGCGCCAGCATGATCGAAAAAGTATCTGCTCCCCAGCGTATTGAACCCGACATCTGTCAACTGAGTAGTTTGCGCCAACGCCTACAGCAAGAACTGGGGGCAGCAGCAGCCGAACGGGAACTGCAGCGCCTAAATATCAACACTCATCAGGAGATGCGCCCCTTCGAGTGGCGCGACCTGCGCAGCCAGCTATGCGCCAATCTCTATCACCTGTTGGGTGTGGCCAAGGGCGATAAAATCATCAATCGGGTGTTGCCGTTGGTAAACAGCGGCGAATTTAAGTTGAGCGATTTGCGCTCTCTCGAATCCCTGCTGGCAGAACGCCAACAACCGCTGTACGGGTTAGCGGCTGAGCTGAACAAATTGCGCATTCACCATCAAAATATTTTGCGCGAACTGCCTCTGGGGGCCTGTTCCCTGGACCGAGACGATGAGATCGTACTGTGGAACAACGCCCTGGAAAAAATCACCGGAATACCAGCTACTGTGGCGGCTGGCTCACATCTCGATACACTGCCTCAGCCCTGGCGCAATGTGTTGCAGCGAGCGGCCAACAGCAACACACCCCACAAATTTGCCATTGAAGTTGCCGACGGCAATCGCAAGGTGCGCTTTAATCTCCACAAAACCCTGCTGCAAAATCGCGATGCGCAATTCGCCGAGCAGGTGATTTTGCTGGAAGATATCAGTGACGTTATTCAACTGACCCAGGAAATTGCTCACACCGAACGACTGGCCTCCGTGGGCCGATTGGCCGCCGGAGTGGCTCACGAAATTGGCAATCCGGTCACCGGCATTGCCTGCCTCGCCCAGGAGCTGAAAGCCGATGCAGCGGATAGCGACCACCAGTACACCGCCGAAACTATTCTCAGTCAGGTGGAGCGCATTAACCACATCGTGCGCTCATTAATTGACTTCTCCCGCTCGGGTAACGAAAGCGATATTCAAATGCTGGACATTGCTATCGAAGAGCCGTTGCAACAAGCAGTCGAACTGCTGGCACTGGATAAAGAACACACTCAAGTAGCGGTTCAGTTGGATGTATCCAGCGGCCTGAAAGTACGCGGTGACCCCCACCAGCTGGCACAAATATTTCTCAACCTGCTGAGCAACGCTCGCGATGCCAGCCTCTCAGGTGATTGGATAACCGTGAAAACCTATAGCGAGGAAAAAACCGCAAAAATAGAGATCACTGACTGTGGTACCGGCATTAATACCGACCACCTGGACAAAGTGTTAGAGCCCTTTTTCACCACCAAGCCCGTTGGCGAAGGTACCGGCCTGGGGCTGTCACTGGTGTACAGCATGGTGCGCAACTACGGGGGCGACTTAAACCTGCACAGCCCAATAGAAAATGGGCGCGGCACCCGAGCCACTGTCACTTTGCCACTCAGCAAAAGCTCTCAGTTATAGTGATCCAGTCACAGGCTATAGTTGCTATTTTCCAGCTGCCGGGTAACATTACCGCGTCGTTTAAATACTCATCTGTCCGCGTTCATGTCATCCATTCTGGTTGTTGAAGACGAAGAAATCATTCGCACATCCCTGTGCAAGCTGCTGACCCGTGAAGGTTATCAGGTCAGCGACGCACGCCACATTGACGACGCCATCCAACAATACCGACTCAGTGACTTTTCCCTGATTATCAGCGACCTGCGCCTGCCGGGAGCACGAGGTACAGAGTTGATCGAGATGGCGTCAGATGTGCCGGTTCTGATCATGACCAGCTACGCGAGCTTGCGTTCAGCAGTTGACACCATGCGTATGGGGGCAGTGGATTACATCGCCAAACCCTACGATCACAGCGACATGGTGGCCGCGGTTAAGCGCATTCTCAACAAACGCAACAAGCCTGCCGCCAATGACCACAATGGCAGTATTGCCGACACCACGGGCATGGTGGGTGACAGCGCACCGATGCAACAACTGTTCGACATCATTGGCAAAGTAGCTCCCACTGATGCGACCGTGTTGATTTGCGGCGAGACCGGCACTGGTAAAGAGCTGGTAGCCAAGGCCATTCATCAGCAGAGCAGCCGCAACCAGCAGCCGCTGATCTGCGTAAATTGCGCCGCCATTCCAGAAACCCTGATAGAAGCAGAATTGTTTGGCTATGAAAAAGGCGCCTTTACCGGCGCCTCTGAAGCCCGTACTGGCCTGGTGGCGGCAGCCCACGGCGGCACCTTATTCCTGGACGAAATTGGTGAACTGCCGGCAGAAGCACAGGCCCGCTTGCTGCGCGTACTTCAAGAGGGCGAGGTACGACCTATCGGCTCAGTCAGTTCACGCAAAGTGGATGTACGCTTGCTGGCAGCCACTCATCGCAATTTGAAGCAATTGTGTCAGCAGGGCAAATTCAGGGAAGATTTGTACTACCGTATTGATGTGGTCAACCTGTCTGTACCTGCCTTACGCCACCGAGACAGAGACATTCTGAAAATTGCCCACTACCTGCTCGATAAGTTTTCTCGCAAGTTTCACAAAACTGGCCAGGCACTGTCTCCAGAAGCGGCAGATACCATTGCAAACCACTCATGGCCTGGCAATGTGCGGCAGCTGGAAAACGCCCTGCAACGTGCAGTGATTCTGTGCAACAGCGGCGAAGCCATTGAGGCCTCCTTATTGGGCCTGGATGCCAGCGGAGAAAACCACTCTTCAGGTCGGGAGACCAACAGTGCCTGTGAGGATTCAGAACAGAGCATGTCACTGGAGGACTACTTCACCCGTTTTGTGATGGAGCATCAGGACTCAATGAGTGAAACCCAGCTGGCTCAGAAGCTCGGCATCAGCCGCAAGTGCCTTTGGGAACGTCGCCAAAAGTTAGGAATACCGCGCCGATAACAATTTTTTGTCGACAGGTGGTAACAATTTGTGGCACAAAGTAACAACTTCGTCACATTTTCAACTCACAGACCACCAAAAAAAACTTAAGTCATTGATTTAAAAGAATTTAAAAAGTTGGCACGATACCTGCTATTTATTGATCGCAACTGAGAAGTACCGAACATAATAACAACGATAAACATAATAATAATTGCATTGGATGGATTGCTGAACATATAGGGGGTAGGCCCCAATTACTATGAAGCGGTGAAACGCTTGTCGAAGGGAGTCCCGAAAGGGTCTCCCTTTTTTACACCTTCAAGAATCTCTGAATAGACATCCGTGGGGTGCCGCCCACTTTTGTGATACAGTGCCTCGCTTTACGCAACCATCAGCCCACGGCATGCTTAACTGGCTCAAAAACAGACTGGCCCCTGCGGGCAAAAACCCTCGCAACGCACCCTACGTACTTTCCTCCAAGCAGCATCCCATCTCACCTCGAGATATCAGCAAGGCAGCCCAGGATGTGGTCGCTGCGCTCAATGATGCCGGTTATCAAGCTTACGTGGTGGGCGGTTGCATTCGCGATCTGCTACTAAAAACCAAACCAAAAGATTTTGATGTCGCTACCGACGCTACCCCTGAACAAGTAAAAGACCTGTTTCGGCGCTCGCGCATTGTCGGTCGCCGCTTCCAGATAGTGCATGTGCGCATGGGTCGGGAAGTTATCGAGGTCACCACCTTTCGGGCCCACCACCAAGGCAACGACAAGCAGGCCCAGCAATCTAAACAGGGCATGCTACTCAGGGACAACGTATTTGGTGATATCAGCCAGGACGCAGCCCGGCGAGACTTCACCATAAACGGCTTTTACTACCAGCCCCAAGACAACAGCATTTACGATTACGCCAATGGCCTGGCGGACTTAAAGCAGCGCACCTTGCGCATGATTGGCGACCCGGAGCAGCGCTACCGGGAAGACCCGGTGCGCATGCTGCGAGCGGTGCGCTTTGCCGCCAAGCTGGGATTTGATATTGAGCCCAAAACATTAGCGCCGATACACAAGCTGGCCAAACTGCTCAAAGACATTCCCCCGGCGCGCCTGTTTGACGAGGTCATCAAGTTACTGATGTCTGGGAACGGCCTGGCCACCTTTCACCTGATGCGCGAACAACAGCTGTTCCAACAGCTGTTCCCTAATACTGAAGCGCTATTGATCGAAGATCCACAACAGCTGGAATTTATCGAGCAAGCCTTGATTAACACCGACCAGCGCATTCGTAGTGGCAAGCGAGTCACCCCAGCGTTTATGTACGCCGCCCTGCTGTGGCCAGTGGTGGTAAAACACAGCCAACAATTCTTGTCTGGCGGTGAGTCCCCAGCCTATGCCTGGCAGCACGGCGCCAACCTGGCTATTGAACAACAGCTGCCGCGCATCGCAATTCCAAGACGCTTTACCAACCCGATGCGAGATATCTGGAGTCTGCAACAACGCCTGCCCCGCAGGGCCGGCAAGCAAGCCGAGCGCGTAATGGGGCACCCGCGGTTTCGAGCCGGTTACGATTTCGTTCTTTTGCGAGAACAAGCCGGTGAAGATCTTGAAGGGTTGGGGCAATGGTGGACTATTTACCAAGAAGCCGACGAGACCAAGCGCCAAGACATGTGCACCAAGCTGCACAGCGGCAAAAAACCGGGGCGGCGGCGTAGAAAGCGCGGCCCAAGGCGTAAATCTGGTAACCCGGCTTGACCACAGCTTACATTGCCTTGGGCAGTAACCTGGCAGATCCACTGCAACAGGTTGAGCGAGGCCTCACCGCCATCACCGCACTGCCTGACAGCCAATTGCTAAAGTGCTCACCCTGGTACCGCAGTACAGCGGTTGGACCCGGCGAACAACCGGATTACATCAACGGGGTGTGTGCCATCAGTACCCAACTGAAGCCCCTGACTTTGCTGCGCCAGCTGCAAGCCATTGAGCACCAGCAAGGCCGTGTACGCGATGAGCGCTGGGGCCCGCGCACTCTCGACCTGGATATCCTGCTGTATGGCCAGCTCACCCTGGATACCCCGGAGTTGCAGTTGCCCCACCCGCGTATGACCGAACGTAACTTTGTTGTTCAACCCCTGGCGGATATCGCTGCCGAACTTATTCTGCCCAACGGACACCCCCTGACCCAGGTGTTGGCAAATTGCCAGAGCGAAGGTATTGTGCGGCTATGAATCAGCAACAGATTGCCACACCGCAAAGAGAGCCCTTTACCGAACTGGCAGTGGCCGAAGCCCAGGAATGCCCTATCACCCTGCCCTCTTATATTGCGGTAGAAGGGCCCATTGGTGTTGGCAAAACCTCTTTGGCGAAACGTCTGGCGGGGCAATTTGAATACCAAACCCTGTTGGAGCAGCCGGAACTCAATCCATTTCTGGAACGGTTTTACCAAGACCCCCGAGGAGCCGCCCTACCCACCCAGCTGCACTTCCTGTTTCAGCGCGCCAAACAGTTGGAAGAGTTGCGCCAAGGGGATATGTTCCAGCACATGTGGGTGGCAGACTTTGTGATCGAAAAAGACCCTCTGTTTGCACAGGTCACTCTGGATGATGACGAGCTGCGTATCTATCAGCAGGTGTTTCAACAGCTAACTATCGATGCCCCCAAGCCGGATTTGGTGGTCTACCTGCAAGCCCCCACCGATGTATTACTGGAACGCATTGAACGCCGAGGGGTGGAGTCCGAGCAGCAAATAGACCCTGCTTACCTGGCCAAGTTGAACGACGCATACACCCAGTTTTTTTACTATTACGATTATTCCCCCTTGTTGATTGTAAATGCGGCGGATATCAACCCGGTGGACAGCCAGGAAGATTTTGACAATTTGATTCAGCACCTGAGCCGGATCAAATCCGGACGTCACTATTTCAACCCCCAGGCCAGTCTGTAATACCCGGCCGGGCACACGCGAGCGCAATCCATGAAAAAAGTTACCATTCAAAGCCTGCAACAGCACAAAGCCGAAGGCCGTAAGTTTCCGGTTCTGACCTGCTACGACGCCACTTTTGCTCGCCTGATGGAAACTGCAGAAATTGATGTACTGCTGGTGGGCGACTCCCTGGGCAATGTCATCCAAGGCCAGGGCAGCACAGTGCCGGTTACTGTCGATGACATGGCCTACCACACCGCAGCGGTCGCCAATGGCAACAGTAAGTCATTGCTGATCGCTGACATGCCCTTTATGAGCTACGCCACCGAAGAACAGGCGCTGGAAAATGCCGCCCTGCTGATGCAGGCAGGGGCTCACATGGTCAAAGTAGAAGGTGGTGCCTGGCTGGAGGAAACGGTATTGATGCTCAGCGAGCGCGGCATTCCGGTTTGTGCGCACTTGGGCCTGACGCCACAATCGGTCAACAAGCTCAGCGGCTATAAGGTGCAGGGCCGCGACCAGGACGGCGCCGAACAAATTCTGGCGGACGCGCAAATTTTACAGGATGCCGGAGCCGATTTGCTGGTGGTGGAGTGCATTCCCAGTGAACTGGGCAAGGCACTTTCAGACAATCTGGATATACCTGTGATAGGCATTGGCGCCGGACCGGACACCGATGCGCAGGTACTGGTGTTGCATGACATGCTGGGTATTTCTGCCCGCCTGCCCAAGTTCTCCCAAAACTTTTTGACGGGCGCTAACTCTATTGAAACGGCTATTAGTGCTTACAAAACGGCCGTGGAGGACGGCAGTTTTCCAGGCCCACAACACTGTTTTGAGTAAGCACAGCCAAGCCGCTCTAAACCCAGTTATTCGATTTCTTCCACGAATGGTTCAGCGGTCACTTCAAGAGTGATTTCTTTTTTGTAGGTGGTAATCACTATTTGACGCTCTCCCTGATTTTCAATACTGACCACATCGTCCATGGTCTCGTCGTCTGGGCGAGCCTGAAGGTTTTTCTCCCGATAGCTGGTTATCTCAGGAAATACCAAGCGCAAATCTGGCTCACCACAATCTGGGTCATCAATGCACTCGATAAACAGCATGCGCACGTCGATATCGTAGACCAAATTAAAAATATAAGGGGCACAGTCCCCCAGCAATTTTGCGGTGAGGCTCATGGTTATTCCTAGTGATGCTCTATTCGGGGCAGTTGCTCTGGTAACTTCGCGATGTCTGAAACACCATAGATTCCTGTTTGGGGCGATCCCAATATTCAGCGTAGGGCTGTCCGCTGTTATTGACGGTGCCATCGGCCAATTTATAAGGTGAAATCAAGCGCCAGCCAAGCAAGTCGAAGCGAGGCTCAAGAATACGACGTCCGTATTCAATATGATAGTAATAATAGCCCTCTAGTTCATACACATTGCCGGCCATGGCAAAACCCATTTCTGGGTCGTCAGGGTTGCGTATACCTTCCGCGGTAAAAAACTCAAAGCCGAGAGGTAAATCTTCCCCTGTGGCAGCAGGTAAGGTTTCTTCAAGAAGCTTTATATGTGGGGAATTGGGGCCACAATTGTTATCTGTATACTCTGCCCTCAACACAACCGGCAGCTCACTGCGCTTGGGGGGCGGCTTCTCACAGCCGCTAAGAAACATCAGGCACACACTCAGAAGTACGGTTTTTTTCATTGCGCTCTTTTTCATTGTTGTTATGGTCATTTGGGTGCCTCCGAGCATGTGACAACGTGGTGCTGGCCACGACTATTCAATTAAGTGATACACACCATCCACTTGTTCTGGGCGATCAATACTGACTTCCAGATCTTTTACCAAGCCATCAGAAAGCCCGTAAATCCAACCGTGTACGGTAAGCTGCTGGCCATTGCGCCAAGCTCTTTGTACCACGGGGAGCTGGCTCACATTCTTTACTTGCTGACAAACATTGATTTCACACAGGCGGTCAATCTTCTGTTCCCCCTGTAAGGCATCCAGTTCCTCTGCGTGCTGCTGGTATACCTGCTTAATTCCTGACAACCAGCTGTCGATTAAGCCCAATTCACGACCTTCCGTGGAGGCTTTTACACCGCCGCAGCCATAATGGCCACAGACAATAATGTGCTTCACCTTCAATGCTTCTACGGCGTATTGAATCACCGAAAGCGCATTGGGGTCGGTACCGTAGACCATATTGGCCACATTGCGGTGTACAAACAGCTCTCCCGGCTGCATACCTACAATTTCGTTAGCGGGTACTCGACTATCAGCGCAACCTACCCACAAGTATTCCGGCGCCTGCTGCTTGCTGAGGCGAGTAAAAAACTCGGCGTCCTTCTCAACCAGAGCCCGTGCCCAGTCGCGATTGTTGTTCAGCAAATCGTGCAGTTTCAGCATTCATTCACTCCATCTTTATCGTTATCGGCTGTTGTGTGTTTCTCTGAAGAGGAACTGTTGTTTAATTCAACTTTTCCAACAATAGTTGAATAAAGTATAGACCGGGTTTTATGGCCTGTACTCGACGGCCAGTATATCTTGAATATCAGCGACCGCCGCCCGGTAGTCCGGTGCTTCGGTAACCGCGGTGACTACGGCAATGCTGCCTACACCTGTAGCGGCCACTTGCCTGGCCCGTTCGCAGCTAATACCGCCAATAGCCACCACCGGCGTCTCGCCAGTTAATTGAAGATAGCGCTGCAGTTTTACTAGCCCTTGGGGCCGTGAAGGCATGGTTTTGGTGGTAGTGGGGTAAATAGCTCCGCAAGCCACATAGCTTGGCTGCACCGCCAGCGCTCTCATCAGCTCAAAGTAACCGTGACTACTGAGGCCCAGGCGCAAACCCGCGTTTTGTATGGCTCGCAAATCAGCGCGTTCCATATCTTCTTGCCCCAGGTGAACCCCATAAGCACCTAGCTCAATGGCAAGCTGCCAATAATCGTTGATAAACAGCCTCGCATTAAACTGACGCCCCAGCTCCACAGCCTGCGCCACTTCTTTTTTAAGGGCATCGCCAGTAAGGTTTTTTACCCGAAGCTGGATAGTTTTTACACCCTCATGCAGTAATTTCTCCAACCAATGGCAATTATCTACCACCGGATAAAGTCCTAACTTCTTAGTATCACAGGGTGTAAAAGGGGTAGCCGGGTAAGTGGTTTCAGGCGTCCACTTCATCTGCTCGGCAAGTTCACTGCCCGGTAATACCAGCTGGGCAAAATACTGCGAGCTTTCTGGCCACGCTCCATGGGCAACGGGCCCTGGGCCCTGCCCCAATGCAGAGCTCTCAGTAATCCCTCTATGCACATAGGCATTGGCAACCACCACAGCATCTTCCAGGGAATAATCCAGGGCCAGAGCAGCAGCAAGCGCGCTGGCGTAGCAGCAGCCGCTGCCATGGTGGTTGGGGGAATCAATACGAGGCTGAGCGAGCACCATTTCCGTGGCATCACTTTCAAAGATATCGCTGCGCAGATAATCCAGACAATACCCTGGAATCAGCTCGCTGTGGCCACCTTTAACCACTACCGAAACTGCCCCCAGGCGCTGCAAGTGATCAGCAGCACCGCGCAGGCTGGGGTAATCCACAATAGCCGTACCCGTAACGCGCTCTGCTTCAAGGCTGTTTGGCGTGATCACATCCAGCATGGGCATTAGCTGGCTGCGAACGCTGTCTTCAATGGGTTCAACCGTGAGCGGTGAACCACTGCTGGCAATGGAGACCGGGTCGTAAACCACACGCAAACCCGGTATTTGAGACTTCAAGTGGTTGATTTCTTCCGATACCACTGCCACCTGCTCTTTACTGGCTAACAGGCCAATTTTAATCACCGAAGGGGGTAAGTCGTGGGCCAAAGTTTGAATCTGGGCGCGCAAGGTATCCGCCGATACTGACTCAGTAGCTGCTACGCAGTGGCTGTTTTGGGCTGTGATGGTGGTAATAACCGAGCAACCGTGAACACCCAGGCTCTGAAAGCTGTGCAGGTCTGCCTGAATACCGGCACCACCACCGGAGTCAGAACCGGCAATGGTCCAAACGATAGGGCGAGGTGCCTTCATTAGCGTCACCCCCCCTGAATCGGTCGGACGACATCAATACTGTCACCGTCGGCCAACGTTACCTGGCTGTACTGAGGTTTGGGAATAAAAGTTTCATTAATCGCCACCACATAGGGCTCAACCGCACCGTATTGTGTCAGTAATTCTGGCAGTGGGGTGTTATCGGTAAAGTCACGGCTTTCACCGTTAATAGATATCTTCATATTTTTTATTGGGTTTTGCCCAGACAGTATTTATTGATTATGCCAAAAGGGCTGCCCCACCACTGGGGAACTGGGTTCAGCAATATCCCGCGCTGGCATAGCTCCAGCGGTATAAGCCGCTCGCCCAGCCGCCGTTGCCTGCCCAAAAGCCCCGGCCATAGCCACAGGGTCTTGCGCCAAAGCAATGGCACTGTTTAGCAGCACCCCGTCAAAACCCAGCTCCATGGCTTGTGCAGCGTGGGAAGGCAGTCCCAGTCCAGCATCCACAATCAGGGTAATTTCCGGCAAGCGTTCGCGTAGGGTTTTCAACGCGAAGGGGTTGAGAAGCCCCTGACCAGTACCGATGGGCGAACCCCAAGGCATCAAAATGTTGCAGCCCAACTCCACCAACTTCTGGCACAACACCAGATCATCGGTGCAATAGGGAAACACTTCGAAGCCTTGGCCGATCAGTTCTTTGGTGGCCTCAACCAAGCCGAATGGATCCGGCTGCAAATTGTAATCATCGCCAATCACCTCCAACTTCACCCAGTGGGTATTAAACAGTTCGCGGGCCATTTGAGCGGTGGTAATGGCCTCTTTGGCGCTGTGGCAACCTGCGGTATTGGGCAAAATATTCAAGTCGAGAGCCTGTATTTGCTCCCAAAACGCCACCCCCCCCTTATCGTTGGGGTTCTGACGCCGCAGTGATACGGTAACCACTTCGCTGCCAGATTCGCGAATGGAATCACACATAATGCTCGGTGACGGGTAAAGCGCACTGCCAATCAGCAGGCGGCTGTTGAGCGTTTTGTCCGCAAGCTTCCACATAGATTTATCCACAAGCAATTTCGCAGGCCACGTTCACGGGCTGATGTACCAAGCCTTCAAACCTGGATTGATGTCCGGGGTTAGCAATGATGGCCAGCACTTCATCACTGAGTGTCGGAGCCATTAAGTAACCGTGGCGGAACAAGCCGTTGACACGAATCAGGCCATCGCTGAACTCAATACGTGGCTGGTTATCCGACAATGCCGGGCGGCAGTTCACCGCTGTATTCACAACTCTGGCCTCGGCAAAACCCGGGTGCAGGCTGTAAGCAGCAGACAGTAATTCCAGCGTGGAGCGCACGGATATATCGCTAAAGTCTTCGCTTTCTATTTGAGTCGCACCGATCAAATAGAGGTTATCTTTGCGAGGCACCACGTAGATGCGATAACGAGGGTGCATCAGCCGTACCAACCGATCAATTTGCACGTCTGGCGCGTCCAGCCATACCAGTTCGCCGCGTACGCCTCTTACGGGCAGTGCGTCTTTAGCCCCCAGGCCTCGGCAGTCAACGGCCATATCAAACGAATAGGCGTGTTTGCCACTGGCATCACACACTTCAATTTCACCGGAGTTCACCGCACTGACATCAGTGCTGTCATGCCAGACAACGCCCAACTGCTGCAGCTTGTTGGCCAACTGTTTCATGGTGCTGTGGGTACACAACCAGCATTCATCCGGCAGGTACGCGGCCTGAGAAAAGCGCCCTGCCAATTCTGGCTCTAACTCCGCCAAGTGATGCTGTTGAAGCAAACGATATTGCTGTTCTGACAAGTCCATCCGCGAGCTGACTGCAGCGGTAAAACGCTGGTAATCACCGCGATCCTGAGTATGAGCTACCACTAATGTGCCGCCACTCTTGAAGCTCACATCGGTACCTAATTGCGATACCAGCTCAGGCCAGCGCTTCAAAGACTGTTGGCCAAGGGCAACCACCAGTGGTTCGGCGGTTTCGCCTTCACTAAAAGGGGTGAGCATGCCGGCAGCGGTAAAACTGCAGCTTGCGGCTGAATCCATTGGCAGCTGGTCAAACAGAGTTACCTTGTGCCCATGCTCCAGCAGTTGCCAAGCCAGCAAGCGGCCGATAATTCCTGCGCCAGCGATTCCGATGTTCATAGCTATTCTCTCAAACTGTCATCTTGAGATAGTCAGGCGTTAAGAATCTCGACATAAGTAGCCCGAGATCCTTTGCTGCACCCAGGATGACAAGGCCTGGTTAATCGGCCTTATGATAGATTTCTGACCCAGTAGCCCGGAATTCCGCCGCCTTCTGCTTCATGCCCTCCAGCGGGTCGTCCAGCATACGTACTACCTGTTCACCCTCGGCAATGTTGGTGCCGTTCTTGGCCGCGTAGTCGCGCACTTCCTGGGTAATTTTCATGGAGCAGAATTTAGGCCCGCACATGGAGCAGAAGTGGGCCACTTTGCCGCTCTCTTTAGGCAGGGTTTCGTCGTGGTATTCGCGGGCGCGATCCGGGTCCAAGCCCAGATTAAATTGATCATGCCAGCGGAATTCAAAACGTGCTTTGGACAACGCGTTGTCGCGAATCTGTGCACCGGGGTGGCCTTTCGCCAGGTCCGCTGCGTGAGCAGCAATCTTGTAGGTAATCAGGCCTTCTTTTACGTCTTCCTTATTGGGCAGTCCCAGATGCTCTTTCGGGGTGACGTAGCAGAGCATGGCGCAGCCGTACCAGCCAATCATGGCAGCGCCGATACCAGAAGTAATATGGTCGTAGCCCGGCGCAATGTCGGTAGTCAAAGGCCCCAAAGTGTAAAACGGCGCTTCGTGACACTCCTTAAGCTGCTTGTCCATATTCTCTTTGATCAACTGCATGGGCACATGGCCGGGGCCTTCGATCATTACCTGAACATCGTATTCCCAGGCGATTTTGGTGAGCTCGCCCAGGGTTTCCAGCTCGCCGAACTGGGCTTCATCGTTGGCATCGGCTACGGCACCGGGGCGCAGACCATCGCCCAAGGATAAAGACACATCGTAGGCGGCACAGATTTCGCAAATCTCGCGAAAGTGTTCGTAGAGGAAGCTCTCTTTATGATGAGCCAAACACCACTTGGCCATAATCGAGCCACCGCGAGACACAATACCGGTAACCCGCTTGGCGGTCAGCGGCACATAGCGCAGCAGCACACCCGCATGGATGGTGAAGTAGTCAACACCCTGCTCGCACTGTTCAATCAGGGTGTCGCGAAACATTTCCCAGGTCAGGTCTTCGGCAACGCCGTTTACCTTTTCCAACGCCTGGTAGATAGGCACCGTGCCAATAGGCACCGGCGAGTTGCGCACAATCCATTCGCGGGTTTCGTGAATGTTGTCGCCTGTGGACAGATCCATCACTGTGTCGCCACCCCAGCGGGCAGACCACACCAGCTTTTCCACTTCTTCTTCAATGGAAGAGGTTACCGCCGAGTTGCCAATATTGGCGTTGATCTTTACCAGGAAATTGCGGCCAATAATCATCGGCTCAGATTCTGGGTGGTTGATATTGGAGGGGATAATGGCGCGCCCTTCCGCCACTTCCTGGCGCACAAATTCCGGAGTAATCAGTTTTGGTGTATTGGCACCGAAGTTGTCGCCTGGGTGTTGAAAACCCAGGTCCATACGCTCGGCGTCTGCCACTTGCTCTGCGAGCTTCAGGTTTTCGCGGATGGCGATGTATTCCATTTCCGGGGTAACAATGCCCTGGCGGGCGTAGTGCAATTGGGTGACACGCTTGCCCGACTTGGCGCGGCGGGCTTTGGGCAGATGCTCAAAACGCAGGTGGTCGAGGCCACGATCCGCCATGCGCTGTTGGGTGAATTCCGAAGATGCCTCTGCCAGCTCCTCGGTATCATCGCGTTCGGCAATCCACTGGGCACGCAACTTGGGCAAACCGGCGTGTACATCAATGGTCGTTTCCGGATCAGTGTAAGGGCCGGAGGTATCGTACACATAGATATCCGGGTTGGGCTCGTACACAGGCTGCTCTTCAGTGCCACCGATCAGACTGTCCGCCTGGCTGATGGCACGCATAGGAACCCGCAAGTCGTCGCGGCTGCCGGTCACATACACCTTGCGGGAGTTGGGCAACGGTTGAGTTTTCAGGTTTTCGATAAACTCGCGGGCTTTTGCCTGAGCTTCGGAACGAGTTGCTTTGCTGGCCATAGGTATCTCCCAATGGTGGGTGTGGACACAGGCGCAACGTTAGTTAGAGTTTTGGAGGGAATAAAAGTGGGCTTTGTTTGACTCACTTGTTCCCTACGCAGGTGCTGGCCTGATCAGGTTCGACGGATCCCGCTGGGCGGTCTCAGCTACGGTTCGTGAACTGTAGCGCTCCGACAAGTTAGCGAAGTAGTCTATTGGCAAGCCGTCACTAGCGCAAGCGCGACCCATGGTCGCACTATCTAGCCTTGGTCAGATAATCTTCGAGAAACGCACCTGGCGCTCACCGCCCACGTAGGCATCGAATACCATGCAGATACGGCGAATCAGTAGGCGTCCAGCGGGGTGAATTCGGATGCTGTGATTGTTAATTCTCAGCAATCCATCAGCTTCCATTGCCCTTAACTGGTACAACTCATCGACGAAATAGCTGTGGAAGTCGATGGAGAAAGCTTGCTCAATGTCCTGGAAATCCAGTTCAAACTGGCAGATCAGCTGGCTGATAACCTGGCCACGAATTTGGTCGTCTTGGTTCAGCGCGATACCTTGGGAAAGCGGCAACAGGCCATTGTCGATAGCGTCGTAGTAATCATCGATATTTTTATGGTTCTGACTCAAACCTGAGCCAATATCGCTGATGGCAGATACGCCGAAAGCCACCATATCGCAATTACTGTGAGTGGAGTAGCCCTGAAAATTGCGTTGCAATTCGCCTTTTTGCTGTGCCAGCGCTAGCTCGTCGTCAGGCTTGGCAAAGTGATCCATACCGATAAACCGATAGCCCGCAGCCAGTAATTTGCGCGCAGACTGCTCCATCATGCGCAGCTTCTCTTCCGCGGTGGGCAGCGCAGCTTCGTTTATTTGCTTTTGCACTTTGAACAGGTGTGGCAAATGGGCGTAATTGAATACCGATAACCGATCCGGAGACAACTCGATAATTCGATCCAGGGTTTCGCTGAACGATTGCCAGTTCTGGTGGGGCAATCCGTAAATCAGATCCATACTAATCGACGTGAAACCCTGATCGCGAGCTGCGCTAACCAGCTCGGTCACCTGCTGCAGGGAGTTAAAGCGGTTGACAGCGCTCTGTACAATCGGGTCAAAATCCTGCACACCCATACTGAGGCGATTAAAGCCAATCTCCCGCAGGCAGCGAATGGTTTCCACATTCATATCACCGGGGTGCAGCTCAATGGAATACTCTCCCTCGTCGTTATCCAGCAAATGGAAGTGCTTGCGGGTCTTTGCCATTAACTGGCGCATTTCGTCATCGCTGAGGAATGTCGGTGTGCCGCCCCCCCAGTGCAGCTGCTTTACCGGGCGAAATTTATCCAGCAGTGCCGCTTTCATTTCAATCTCACGGAACAGCCTTTGCAGGTAGGGGCCTGAGCGTTTGCGATTGGCAGTAACGATCTTGTTGCAGGCACAGAAATAGCAAACCCGGCTGCAAAACGGAATGTGAAAGTACAACGACAGCGGCGTACCGGCACGGTTACTGGCGGCGAATGCTGTATTCAACTCAGACAGGCCAAACTGATTGCTGAATTGCGGTGCTGTCGGGTAGGAGGTATAGCGCGGGCCGCTAAGGTCGTAGCGCTCGATCAGCTGACGATCCCAAACAAATTCAGTATCGGAATCCACCCTGTAAATGTGTCCCGTCAGGTCTGACATGGTATTACTCTCAAGATAACGGATGGCGATTTTAGACAGGCTCGCAAAACATCTCCTTGACCGTGATCAATTCCACTAACGTCGTCTGGCTTTCGGCGGTGGCCGTGGCTATAATTGCGCGCCCTGAAGGTAGCGCCATTGATAGGCTGCGACCCCAAAACAACACAGTGAGAGCACTCTGCAATGAGCTACAATCGAATTCCCGCCGGTAATGATTTACCCAACGACATCAACGTAGTGATTGAGATTCCGGCTAACCACGATCCCATCAAATACGAGATCGAAAAAGACAGTGACGCACTGTTTGTGGATCGCTTTGTAGCCACGCCGATGTTCTACCCGGCCAACTACGGCTATATCCCCGACACCCTGTCAGAAGATGGCGACCCCCTGGACGTACTGGTTGTGTCTCCGCACCCGGTTGTACCTGGCTCAGTAATCCGCAGCCGCCCGGTTGGCATGCTGAAAATGACCGACGAATCTGGCCCGGATGCCAAACTGATCGCCGTGCCTCACAGCAAACTGACCCCCATGTACGACCACGTACAAGATATTCACGACCTGCCCGACCTGCTGCTCAAACAAACCGAGCACTACTTCGAGAACTATAAAGATCTGGAAGAAGACAAGTGGGTACGTGTGGATGGTTGGGGCTCTGCCGACGAAGCCCGCACGGAGATTATGGAATCCAGACAACGTCATTTGGATTTGGATAAGTAAGACTGGTTAAAACAGTTTTGCGAGAAAGCCCGGCCATTGAGTCGGGCTTTTTTATTGTCTGCTTTCCTCAACACCGTCATTGCGAGCGCAGCGAAGCAATCTCCAGCAGGCGTCGCCATACTCATGGAGATTGCCGCACTGCCGTTGGCTCATCGCACTGCCAGTGTTTTTCATTCTTCCTACGAAGTGCCTCACATGGGGACAAAAAGGCAGGAGGCCTTTTTGCACAGCCGCAGGCTGCCCGAAGGGCGAGGGCCAAGAATGGCCCGAGTGAACCCCCACACATAAAGAGCGGGCTTCCCCGTGTGAGAGTAGGTCGTCTTGATTGTGGCACAAAGCAAAACGCCCTGACTCTCTCGAATCAGGGCGTTTTAATTAAATCCTGGCGATGACCTACTCTCACATGGGGAAGCCCCACACTACCATCGGCGATACATCGTTTCACTACTGAGTTCGGGATGGGATCAGGTGGTTCCAATGCTCTATGGTCGCCAGGAAAACTGGCTTGGATTGGCTGTCGTCTTATGTCTGTATGACTGCGTTGTGCCATGTCCAAATAGGGTGGCAGATTCTTAAGCTTTTACTGTCTGTGTCTTTCGTTCTTGCGTGTCTTTTGCTTTTCTACATGCTTGTCCGAACGTCACTGCAATCAGCAGCCTCAGTTATATGGTCAAGCCTCACGGGCAATTAGTACGGGTTAGCTCAACGCCTCACAACGCTTCCACACCCCGCCTATCAACGTCATAGTCTTTAACGGCCCTTTAGGGGAATCAAGTTCCCAGGGAGATCTCATCTTGGAAGAGGCTTCCCGCTTAGATGCTTTCAGCGGTTATCCTGTCCGAACATAGCTACCGGGCAATGCTTCTGGCGAAACAACCCGAACACCAGAGGTTCGTCCACTCCGGTCCTCTCGTACTAGGAGCAGCTTTCCTCAAATCTCCAACGCCCACGGCAGATAGGGACCGAACTGTCTCACGACGTTCTGAACCCAGCTCGCGTACCACTTTAAATGGCGAACAGCCATACCCTTGGGACCGGCTTCAGCCCCAGGATGTGATGAGCCGACATCGAGGTGCCAAACACCGCCGTCGATGTGAACTCTTGGGCGGTATCAGCCTGTTATCCCCGGAGTACCTTTTATCCGTTGAGCGATGGCCCTTCCATACAGAACCACCGGATCACTAAGACCTACTTTCGTACCTGCTCGACGAGTTTGTCTCGCAGTCAAGCACCCTTCTACCTTTGCGCTCATAGCATGATTTCCGACCATGCCGAGGGTACCTTCGTGCTCCTCCGTTACTCTTTGGGAGGAGACCGCCCCAGTCAAACTACCCA